>CAIRTW010000326.1 GCA_903881585.1 uncultured Bacteroidota bacterium
CCGCGACCTCCGCCGTGACAGGGCGGCATTCTAACCAACTGAACTACCAATCCTTTTTGTAGTTTGGGCTGCAAAGATAAAGGCATTTTTTTGAATTTTGCAAATGTTCTTTTAAAATCCATAAACAACTACATTTGTAGTCCCAAAAACTACTTATGCAATTCCTCGATTTCGAAAAGCCGCTTGAAGAACTTTATGCACAGGTTACCAAACTGAAGGAGATGTCTGCCAAGAGCAAAGTGGACGTAACCAACAGTATTCGTGAGCTGGAGGCGGCTATAGAAAAGACACGGGCACATATCTATCAGAACCTTACCCCATGGCAGCGCGTACAGCTCAGCCGTCACCCCGATCGCCCATATACGCTTTACTACATCGAGAAGATATTCAAGAACTTTACTGAGCTCTATGGCGACCGCCAGGTAAAGGACGACAAAGCAATGGTAGGCGGCATGGCCGAACTCAATGGCCAGCCCGTGATGGTGATGGGTCACCAGAAGGGCGTGAACACCAAGATGCGCCAGATGCGCAACTTCGGCATGGCAAACCCTGAAGGATACCGCAAGGCGCTCAGGCTCATGAAGATCGCCGAAAAGTTTAACCGCCCGATAATAACTTTCATAGACACCCCCGGCGCCTTCCCCGGCCTCGAGGCGGAAGAGCGCGGCCAGGCAGAAGCCATTGCCCGCAACCTCTTCGAAATGGTGAACATGCGCGTACCTGTTGTCTGCGTCATCATTGGCGAGGGCGCATCAGGCGGTGCACTGGGCATAGGCGTTGGCGATAAAGTAGCCATGCTCGAGAACACCTGGTACAGCGTTATCTCTCCTGAGTCCTGCTCATCTATATTATGGCGCAACTGGAACTTCAAAGAGAAGGCCGCAGAACAGCTACGCCTCACATCACAAGACATGAGCGGCTTCGGCCTTGTAGATGATGTGATACCAGAACCATTCGGCGGCGCTCACTCCGACCACAGCCGTATGGCAGAGACCATCAAAGGCTATCTCCTCAACACCATCAGCGAACTCAGCGCCCTCACACCAGATGCACGGATAGACCAGCGGATCAAAAAGCTCTCCCAAATGGGCTTTTACGACGAAGTTGAAGAGCCTTCCGAAAATAATTCTCTTCACGTAGGGTAGACGTTATGAAGTCTCATTTTTAAGCGCGATATTTGTTTCCACTATTACTGCCGATAATTGTAGAATAGAATGCAGACTCCCGTCTGTAGCTACCTGCCAATTACTCTCCTTTTTTCACTTATTGGTAACGCTACAAAAAACAGTTCTACTAAACTGAGCAAAATTATGGCTATTCAAAAACTGCATGGCACCGGCGTTGCGCTGGTTACCCCTTTCCAAAAGAATGGAAAAATCGACTTCACAGCATTGGAAAAACTAGTTGCCCACGTTATCAAAGGAGGCGTAGACTTCCTCGTAGCCATGGGCTCCACTGGCGAAACCCCCACCCTCTCCGCCGCCGAAAAGCAGGAAGTGCTTGCGGCCATCATTAAGTATGGCGACGGCAAAGTGCCCGTGGTCTGCGGCATTGGCGGCAATGATACACAAGAGGTTGTGCGCCAGATCAAGGAGAACGACCTCCATGGTGTAGACGCCATACTCAGCGTGGCGCCCTACTACAACAAGCCCTCGCAGGAAGGCATGTACCAGCACTTCAAAGCCATAAGTGCCGCCAGCAACAAGCCCATTATATTATACAACGTTCCCGGCCGCACAGGCAGTAACCTGCTGCCAGCCACCGTGCTGCGCCTCGCCGCCGATTGCCCCAACATCATTGGCATCAAGGAAGCCAGCGGCAACATACCCCAGTGCCTGGAGCTGCTCCAGAACAAGCCCGATAACTTCACTGTGCTCTCCGGCGACGACGACCTCGTGGTAGCACAGATGGCCATTGGCATGGAAGGCATCATATCCGTAGCCGCCAACTGCTACACCAAGGATATGTGCGATGTCGTGAACCTAGCCCTGGTCAATAAGTTCGACAAAGCCCGCAAGCTGCACTACAAGATACTCACCGGCATCAACCTCCTCTTTACAGAAGGCAACC
>CAIRTW010000327.1 GCA_903881585.1 uncultured Bacteroidota bacterium
AATGATCCCGCCACCCAGTCCGCTGCGGCCGACACGGCCTGGGCAACGCCCTAAAACCGCGGGCAAACCGTCTTCCTAGTAAGTCCGTTTTTACCAGAGTATTTACCCGTTATAAACAAGGTCATTTCATATGCTCCCTGCTGACAGTGGCGGGCAGATGGAGAAAGAATCACTTTCTGAGAAGGCGGCTACCGGCTGCGTCACAGTTATGTAGCCCACGTACGTAGCCGTATCTGAGCAACCATGAATATCTGTAACAATAAGCCTTACGGTATAAACACCGCTGGCAGTATAAATATGCGCCGGTGACGTGGTTGTGGAGGTGCCGCCGTCTCCGAATTGCCAGGATGAGGATGCAGCGCCGGTAGAAGTGTTGTTGAAATTAACGGTAGCGCCCACGCAGGGGAAGGTTGGCACGGCATTGAACGCCGCAACCGGCTTGTAGGCATTTATTGTCCCGCTTGTTGTGTCTTTACAGCCATAACCATCCGTCACTATTTCCCTCACCGCATAAGTGCCCGCAGCAGTATAGGTATGTGCTGTAGTAGTGACACCCACACTTGCAGCCCCCCCCATCGCCATAGGTCCATGCAAAATTGGTTAGTGGCACTCCGATCAGGTCGGTCGTCAGGTCGGTAAAGTTTACGGGTAGCGGTACGCAGCCGGACGGTGGGATTTCCGAAAAGGATGCAACAGGCTTTGCTACGTGAATATAATTAGGCTTGGTAAGTGTATCAAGGCAGAGATGTATATCCTCTATAATAAGCGTGATGGTGTACAACCCTGTTACATGAAAGGTATCCAGGTATACTATGCTGGTATCGGCATCCCTGATCAGCCCGTTCCGGTACCAGTAATAGCCTAGCACACCGGGGCCACCGGTTACTGTGGGCGTCATAAACACCCACTGGTCTCTGCATATCGTAGTGTCTGTGGCCGTGAATGTTATGACAGGCCTGGAGAGGTCCACTACCAGCCGCGCAGTATCCCTGCAGCCACTCGCTGTGTTGTAGGTGGTCAGGGTTACGGTATAGATGGTAAGCGCGGGGAATACGTGCGTTAGCGTGCCGGCCGCAGAGGTGGTGCCATCGCCGAAGATCCATAGATGGCTGTTATCTCCCAGCGAGCTGTCTCCAAAGCTAATTGCGTTATCGGGTATGCACAGGTAGTGGTCAGCTATTATTGCTTTCGGCGAGTCTACGGTAAGGTATAATACCCGTATCATGGTATCAGGGCAGCCGTTATCATAAGCCACCAGCATCACTGTAAAAACACCCGGCTCGGTATAAGTATAGGTAGGGTCTGTAAATACGCTCGAGCCACCGTCTCCAAAAAACCATTGATAGTTGGTAGCGCCCGTACTTGTGTTAAGAAAAGTATCCGGCAAGCCGTAACAAATGGTGGTAGGTATGGCTGTAAAATCAGCAACAGGCTTGATGCCAACCAATACCAGCATGTGCGCTGTATCCACACAGCCACCGGCAGTGGTGATATACACCGAGGAGTTATACGTGCCTGTAGCTGTATAAGTATGTGTCGTTGACACCCCGCCGGAAACCGAGGCCGAGCCATCTCCGAAATTCCATATATACGATGTTATCGGGAATGGGTAAGGCCCCACTGCCGGGCAGTCTGTAAACACCTGGCAATTGAAGTGAACTGTCAGCGGCACACAGCCGGAGGCTATCGAATCATGGTTAATAGTGACCTTCAGGTTATAGTTGGTATAGGTTTGTGTTATCGTGTCTATACAGCCGCTGCTGTTGGTAACAATCGTCTTCACGGTAAAGCTCCCGCATGCGCCGTAAGTATGTACCGATGTTGTGCCGCTGCCTGTGCCGCCGTCTCCATAGATCCACGCTACCGTAGACCCGGGGGGTACGGTACTGGTAAACGTTGCTGCTGCCGGCGCAGGGCAGGTGGCGGATACAGAAAATGAGGCTACTGCGCCCGGCAATATGGTGATGGTGTGTGTTATTGTGCTGGTGCACGGCCCATTGCCCACCACAAGGGTTACCGTATAGGTTCCCGGAGTTGTGTAGAAATGCGAACCATCATTTGATGTAGATGTACCGCCATCTCCAAACGTCCAGCTGCTGCTGGTATGGGTGCTGCTGGTATTGGTAAACGTTACGAATGAATTGACACAGGCCGTGGATGGTCCCGAAAAAGCTGCAGTCACGCTGCCCACATATATGTATGCCGGCAGTGTCACGCTGTCTTTACATCCGTTTGCGTCAGTTACCACCAGTGTCACATTATAAGAGCCATCTGTGCTGTAGGTATGCGAAGGTGAAGTGCCCGTCCCGGTGCCGCCATCGCCAAAGGTCCAGTTGCACGTATAAGGCCCGGTTCCGCTGCTGGTATTTGTAAAAGTCACTGCGCCGGGTGGGTTACAGATGTAGGTTGTACTTGCCGTAAAGCTGGCTAGCGGCGGCGCCAGCACATGTATATAGGAGGTCTTGGTCAGTGAGCTCACACAGCCCTGGCTGTTTGTGGCCGACAACGTAATATTATAGTAGCCTGGCGAAGGTATGGCTGGGGCCGGCCGCTGTGCTGGATGTCCCGTCCCCAAAGTTCCATGAATAGGTCATCGCCCCCGCAACTCCGGATGTTGTGGTGCTTGTAAACGTAACTGATGTACCCATGCAAACACTGGTATCGCTCGCATAAAAGCTTACAGTGGGAGTGGGGTAAACGGTGATGATGACATCATGGGTAGTGGACGAAGAGCCATTATATGCCGTAAGTACAACTGTATAAGTGCCCGCGGTAAGATAACTGGTGGAAGGATCGGTGATTGCCGTTATTACTCCATTGCCCAGGTTCCAGCTGTAACTCGTGGCCCCGGTAGAAGTATTGGTATAATGCACAACCAGCGGAGCACAACCCGAAATATAATCTTCTGTAAAGTTTGCAGTTTGCCCGCTGACAGCTGATGCTGAAAGAAGAAACAAAAAAAATAAGAACGCGCGGTTATAAAAAAGCTTCACAGGGCATATATTGAAATGTGAAAAACTGAAGGGTGTCTTTAAAATTAATAAATCTTTGTTAAATAGACGTGGCTTTAATACAAAACGTTAGAGATATGTTTTTATAAATGTATTTACGGTTGGATTACAATGCTAAGTATTGAATATTTTTTATTGCAATTCATATTACCGGGAACAAATATAGCTTTCACCCCAATTTGTTATTACGGATATTGAAAATCAAAACTTGAAAATTGTATCGTGCTCCGGGGCCTGGACACTAAAATCGGGAAGCTGCACACCTTGAGGCCTGTTGTTTTGAACACACTTATCGTGCCAGATTTTGGTGCTGCTAACCCGGTAAATATTCAGCAACATTTTAAGCCTTGATCTCATTAATATATCTTTGCCCCCACTATGCCATCCCTACAGGAGCAAATACAAACACACGAGCAAGAAATAAAGGCCTTCAGCCCCGCCGATGCCACCGAACTGGAAAACTACCGTATCCGTTTTCTTGGAACCAAGGGTATCGTAAAACAGCTATCCGGCGAAATGAAGACCGTGCCACCCGAGCTGCGCAAAGAAGCCGGGCAGCTGCTCAATGCTTTCAAACAGCTTGCCGAGGAAAAATACGAATCTTTCAAAGAGAAATACAGCGATGGCGCCAGCAAAGGCCCTGCAATAGATACTACGTTGCCCGGCACACCGCTGCCCATAGGCACACGCCATCCATTGCGGATAGTGGAAAACCAGATGGTCTCCATTTTTGAGAAGATCGGATTTAGTGTAGCCACAGGCCCGGAGATAGAAGACGACTGGCACAACTTCACCTCGTTGAACATGCCCGAGCATCACCCCGCCCGTGATATGCAGGATACATTCTATGTCGCTCAAAATCCGGATTGGGTATTGCGCACACATACCTCATCAGTGCAGGCCCGCATACTGGAGACACAGCCGCTTCCCGTGCGTGTTATATGCCCTGGCCGTGTTTATCGCAATGAAACAATTTCCGCCCGTGCACACTGCTTCTTCCACCAGTGCGAAGGGCTGTATGTGGACAAAAATGTATCCTTCGCCGACCTCAAGCAAACACTCTACTATTTCGTTACCGAGATGTTTGGCGAGAACACCAAACTACGTTTTCGTCCATCCTACTTTCCGTTCACAGAGCCCAGCGCAGAGATGGATATCTCCTGCACGGTCTGCGGCGGCAAGGGCTGCAACCTCTGCAAGCACAGCGGCTGGGTAGAGATCCTGGGCTGCGGCATGGTGCACCCCAACATGCTCCGCAACTTCAACATCGATCCCGAAGTTTACACCGGCTTCGCATTCGGCATGGGCGTAGAGCGCATCACCCAGATCAAATTCCAGGTCAATGACCTACGGTTATATTCACAAAACGACGTGCGGTTTTTACGGCAGTTTCAGGCGTTGTAGGGTATATATTTTGTACGCTAGTTAAGGCGATAAATCGTGTGATATTGTCAGGAATCAGGGAATCCTTTAATCATGCAAATCAAGGTTCAGACAACATTAATCACAGGTGCCAGTGGCTTTCTCGGCCAGCATCTTGTCCGGCACTTATCCGCGCAGGGGCAAATTGTGCGTGCCCTGTACAATAGTCACCCGCCTTCCGATGAACTGAAGCAACTCCCCGGCGTCTCATGGGTTCAGTGCGACCTGCTCGATGTCTTTGCGGCGGAAGAAGCGATGCGGGGAATCACCAACGTATATCATTGCGCTGCCATAGTTTCCTTCGATCCCAGCCAGCGTGCCAAAATGCTCCACTTCAACCCCGAAAGCACTGCCAACTTAGTGAACCAGGCAGTTGCACAGGGCATCGAAAAACTGGTGCACGTAAGTTCCATTGCAGCCCTTGGTAGAAATGGCGATGCAAAAAAAGAGATCGACGAAGAAAGGGAATGGGAAGACAGCAAGTATAATTCAGCCTATGCGCTCAGTAAATTTCTTGCAGAAATGGAAGTATGGCGCGGCATAGGCGAGGGGCTCAACGCTGCAATTGTAAACCCCGGAATAATTTTAGGTGCTACCACGGGCCACGACCTTTCTGCCGGCCTTATGAAAATGGTAAATCGTGAATTCCCTTTTTACTCAAAAGGAGTGACCTCATGGGTGGATGCAAATGATGTAGTGAAAGCAATGGTGATGCTCATGAATTCAGAGACAGAAGCCGAACGTTACATCGTCAGCAGCGGCAACTTTTCTTACAAAGAAATATTCGCAGAGATGGCAAAAGCCCTTGGCAAAAAACAACCGCGCTTTGCAGCAAACTCATTGATGACCGGCATAGGATGGAGGGTCAGCGCTTTGCTGCGCAGCATCGGCATAAACTCACTCATAACGAGAGAGACAGCCAGCAACGCAAACGCACTTTCTTACTACAACAATCAAAAACTATTCAGCGTCTTTCCTGAATTTTCCTACACCCCGCTGCCACAAACGATAGCAGTCATGGCCCGTTCTTTTCAAAAGGGATTGATCTAGGCAAGAGGAGCAAGACAAAAAAACGAGGTAGTAATACCAATTGCCAATAGGTTGGAAAACTAAAAACCAGAGTCTAACTTGCAGTTGATAGATTATCAATGCTCTTTCTATTGAGTTAAAATCGGAATAAAACGATGTACTCGTGCTTTGCGGCCTTGAAAAACAAATGAGGGGACTGCGCCTTGGCGAGAGACCTTTTTTGCAAGACGCATCTCATGCCGGTTTTTGATGACTAAACGGTATAAGAGGAAGATATGAGTATTTCGATAACCGTGCCAATCCCTATAATTGCTACATTTACAAACCTTATTACAAAAAGGAGTTATTGAAACGATGTTAGTAAAAGTTTTCGGCAGTGCGGTATATGGAGTAGAGGCACTCACTATCACTATGGAAGTGGACCTGGCACAGGGCACCACCGGTTATTTTATCGTGGGCCTGCCAGACAATGCAGTGAAAGAAAGTATAGAACGGATATTATCTGCTATAAAAAATACAGGTTTCGAGCGCCCCCGCACCAAGGTAGTGGTGAACATGGCCCCGGCAGATATAAAGAAAGCCGGTAGCGCATACGACCTCCCTATTGCTATCGGGATGCTGGCAGCAACAGCGCAGGTACCAGCCGAAGAACTGGCCCAGTACATCATCATGGGTGAGCTATCGCTGGATGGTTCTGTGCAACCCATAAAGGGCGCGCTGCCTATAGCCATACAGGCCCGCAAAGAAAAATACAAAGGGCTCATACTGCCCAAAGCCAATGCCCGCGAGGCCGGCATGGTGAACAACCTCGATGTTTATGGTGTGGAGAATATTTCGGAAGTGATCGGTTTTTTCAATAAAACACAAGAATTAAAACCTACTGTAGTAAACACCCGCGAAGAATTTTATGATGCCCAAAGCAATTTTGATATAGACTTCAACGATGTAAAAGGGCAGGAGAATGTGAAGCGCGCACTGGAGATAGCAGCGGCAGGCGGACACAACGCCATACTCATAGGCCCGCCCGGCGCAGGCAAGACCATGCTGGCAAAGCGGTTGCCCACCATACTGCCGCCACTCACCCTGCATGAAGCGCTGGAAACAACCAAGATACACTCGGTAGCCGGCAAGCTGGCTGCCAATACTTCGCTCATAGCCCAGCGGCCTTTCAGAAGTCCACACCATACCATCTCTGACGCAGCGCTCGTCGGAGGCGGAGGTGTGCCGCAACCCGGCGAAATATCACTGGCGCATAATGGTGTGCTGTTCCTCGATGAGCTGCCGGAATTCAAACGCAGTGCGCTTGAAGTGATGCGGCAGCCTATGGAAGAGCGCAAGGTGTGCATATCGCGCGCAAAGATGAGCATAGATTTTCCGGCGAGCTTTCAACTGATCGCTTCTATGAATCCATGCCCCTGCGGCTATTTTAACCATCCCGAAAAAGAATGTACCTGCTCGCCCATAATGGTGCAGAAATACCTGAACAAGATAAGCGGCCCCCTGCTGGACCGTATAGACCTACATGTAGAGGTAACGCCTGTGCCATTCAGTGAGCTCTCCTCCACCAAAATGTCTGAGAACAGCGCAGATGTGCGAGAGCGCGTAATGAAAGCCCGCGACATACAGGCCAAACGGTTTGAAGGAAACGAAGGTGTTTACTGCAACGCACAGATGAGCAGCAAAAAACTAAAAGAGATATGCGTCATCAGCAGCGTAGGCCAGAACCTGCTCAAGACCGCTATGGACCGCCTGAACCTCTCCGCCCGCGCATATGACCGCATACTGAAAGTAAGCCGCACCATTGCTGACCTTGCCGGCAGTGATGATATACGGCCGGAGCATCTTGCTGAGGCGATACAGTATCGCAGTTTAGATAGAGAGGGATGGGCGGGGTAATGAGTATTTATCATGGTATAGAAAATGGGTTATAATTCAAACATTCACCATCGGAAATCAACCCGGCTAAAAGGGTACGACTATTCGCGCGAAGGATTGTATTTTATTACCATTTGCACGCAGAATAAAGAATGCTTATTTGAGGAAATAACCGACCATGAAATGATATTAAATGCGGCCGGAATAGTCGCAAACGGCTGCTGGCTGGACATTCCGAATCATTTTCCAAATGCTGTGTTACATGAGCATGTTGTAATGCCAAATCATGTACATGGAATTATTGAAATTCAGCGCGCAAATGTCATGCGTGATTTAGGGGATGATGATGCTGGGGCCGTGCGTGATGTAGGGGTTGAAAATTTTCAACCCCTACGCAAACCCATAAATCTGCCCCCGCAACAACACGACTTTCAAAAATGATTCCCCGTTCCATTGGTTCTATTGTAAAAGGTTTCAAAATTGGCGTTACAAAATGGTTTCGTAATACCCCTCCTGCAGATTTTCCACACGAGAGAAAAATATGGCAACGTTATTATCACGACCACATTATTCGCGACGATCAGTCTTACTCGAATATATCGGCTTACATTGCCAACAACCCAAAAAATTGGAAAGAGGATAGATTTTGGAGCTAATGATTCAGGACCATCTTGCTGAGCCGATATAGTATAGGAGTTTGGATAGAGTAAGGTTAAAAAGAGCTTCCAACACAGGTACATACTTATTTCTTAGGAAATAAACCTAACCCCGCATGGATTTATAGAATTGCAAAGCGTTTGCTTATGCAGTCTAAAACCTTTTTCAAGTAAAAATTCTCCTCTCCATTACAGCTGAGAAGTAAAAATAATTCCTGAAATATAAAATAGCTACTTATTAAAAGTAGCTATTTTATTTTTTAGCATGTCCATATATTTTTAGTCTTTAGATTCCATTTTTACCTTAAAAAACAACAACAAAATGAGTCATCACGGCACACACAAAATCGTACAGACGAAAAGTAAAAACGGCAGAGCTGGCACACCAGGGCATCCTGGTGACATAGTAAATTATAATGTGCTTAATTGCAGGCCGGTTATAAACAGTAGCAGCCCCGTAACAGCCCCGAAGGGAAAACCGACCCATCTTCAGGTGCTCCTGCAAATTGAGAGTGGCGTTAAGTATTGGATGACAATTAACATTAGTAATGGAGAAGACAATGTATCCTATTTTGCAAGCGATGATTATCAAAACCCCATCACTGAAGCCATTCTTAATGAGGACCTGCCAGAAGGGTTTACGGACCTTAGCGGCAGACAAGGCGGTATTAACCTCGATTATGTAAAAGATGACCTGTTTGACTTTAAAAATCTAGTGGACCTGGAAGAACAAAAAGACGGTGCGCATACCCCCCTGTCCGATATCCTACATGCTGAAATTTCAAATGCAGCCCGTTTTCCTGATGCGAGAATGTTCGTTTTTGGTTCAAGGTTTGATGACAAAGATGGATCACAAAGCCCTTTTGGCGTGGCAACCGGCATTCATGATATTCACATGAACCAAGGCAGTGTTGGCGCTCATGCTGCCAGCAATGGCAGTTTCCAGGACGGTGGTTTGCTGGTGCATTACCCTGGTGAACAAAAATGGTCGGCTATATTCATGAGATTCAGTACTCAAGACGTTTCTAAGGATCATTCCTAAAAAATAATTAATTTTTAAACATTGCTGTCCGACAAAAATAGGGATTTGGAGGCCGTCTCAAAAGCAATTTTGAGGCGGTTTTTCTTTTTGCTGTAAAACGAAGTTGTTCTTGGTTGTATTATCTGTTATAGTAGGTAATGAAAGCTGAGGGCTTAAAAAGTAGCTTTTTATGCTACTTTTTTCCTCAA
>CAIRTW010000328.1 GCA_903881585.1 uncultured Bacteroidota bacterium
CCACCAGCCTGAAAAGTACATGCACTAAAATCGGCTCTCTACATTTTGAATCAAAAAAATAAACAGCACGCGTCAATAGGTGCTTTCAGCCGACAAAATGGAAAATCGTGTCAAACTCGAGAGGCAGGCTACAAAAATGAGGGGGGTAGAAAATATTTTTTTCATAAAACGAAATGTTTGGGGGTAATTGCGAGTTGCTTTCATAGACGAACAAAACAACCGTTTCGTTAGACCGGAAAACAAATTTATATAATCTACATTAAAAAGAGAAATTTAATATAGCGCGCAAAAACCTCAAAAGCAGTCTTGTGAAACCAAAGCCATGAGACCTATCCAACAACAACCTTCTCCGCTTTGTAAGCCGCAATTACTTCGCAGTAAAGCTTTTCGTATTGGGGTATGATGTGCTGCTTCTCAAATTTCCGGGCCTGGGCTATGGCTGCTTTTTTGAACTCCTGCAGGCGGTCATCGTCGCTGAGGATATAGATGGCGTGGGCCGCCATGGATTCAATATCACCGACATTGCTGAGGAAGCCGGTTTTGCCTTCTATGTTTATCTCGGGCAGGCCACCGGCATTGGTAGCCACCAGTGGCACACTGCAAGCCATAGCCTCCAGCGCGGAGAGACCAAAGCTTTCGGTCTCAGATGGTAATAAGAACAGATCGGCAATGCTGAGTATCTCGCTTATCTGCTCCTGCTTGCCAAGGAAGCGGACATCATTATAAATACCTAGCGTACGTGCCAGTTCTTCCGCCTGCTGCCTGTCGGGGCCGTCACCTATCATGAGGAGTTTAGAGGGTATTTCCTTACTCACCTTCTCAAATATATGTATCACATCATTCACCCGCTTCACCTTGCGGAAGTTGGACACATGCACCAGTATGCGCTCCCCACCAGGCGCCAGCATCTGCTTGAAGTGGTCTTTATCGGTCTGGTGAAAACGCTTGATGTCCACGAAGTTGTGAATGACGTGTATGTCCTTCTCTATCTTAAAAGAGCGGTAGGTTTCTTCCTTAAGATTTTGAGAAACGGCTGTTATAGCGTCCGATTCATTTATTGAAAAGGTAACCACCGGCGCATAGGTGGCGTCTTTCCCAACCAGTGTTATATCTGTGCCGTGGAGCGTAGTAATGAATGGGATATCGGCTCCTGTCTTTTTTAGTATCTGCCGGGCGAAGTATGCCGCCGATGCATGTGGTATAGCATAGTGCAGGTGCAGTATATCCAACTTCTGGTTTACGATCACATTCACCATGGCGCTCGCCAGGGCTGTTTCATACGGCGGAAAATCGAAGAGCGGGTATGTTGGCACCTTTACTTCGTGGAAGTAAATGTTGGGATGAAAGGTTTGTGTAAGCCTCACGGGCTGTTCATAGGTAATGAAGTGCACCTCGTAACCTTTGTCTGAAAGCGCCAGGCCAAGTTCTGTAGCCAGTACGCCGCTCCCGCCAAACGTGGGATAACAGACGATACCTATTTTCAATTTTACCGCGTCCATTTTCATGTGTGCTCCTTTAAATGCTTTGCTTCAACAAATATCGTGACAACCCACCAACAAACGGTAATAGGCTTATTGGATTAATCAATAACCCAAGGAAAATCTCAAAAGAGAAATTCCAAACTCCGGGGCACAATGTGGGTATTCCGAGGTTTGGAATTTGGGATTTTGTCTCTGGAATTTCTACTATTTTTTTGAATTGAAGATGACGTACGCTTTTACGAGGCCGGCGTCGTCATAGCCCATATTTGCTTTCTTGAACATTTTGGGAAGGATGTCGTCCCACTGCAGTATTGTGCTTTCACCAGGAACGGGCAGATCATGGCAACCGGCACACGTCTTTTCAAACAAAACTTTTCCCTCCGCGCGTTGTGCTACGGTGTAGTGATTAGTTGCATAGTCCATTTCTTCTGCAGGGTTTTTGGCCGCGGTAGGGTGCATTTTTTTATGGCAGTTTGTGAATAACAGAATGGCTGCGCAGGTACAAAAAAGAATGGCTGCTTTCTTCATAAGGTAATTTGAGGGGACAATATTACTTATTAAAATGGAATTGGGAATTGGGATTGTTGCGCAAGAGCCGCATCTGTATTATGTTTGAAAAGAATTGCGAGACATAGCAACGGTTCCAGTCCCAATTCCCCGAAGACTAATTCCTAATTCCTTTTTTCTTTCACTTAATTATAACAGAAATATTTTGCTGGTTCGATCAGTATCCCTATCTTTGCGCTCCCAAAAAGAAAAACTCACGGTTATTTGTGAGTGCAACAGGAGGGAAAAAGTTCTTTAAAAAGTGAGGGTGCGGGAAGCGATCCCGATAGCTATCGGGAGTTGTTGA
>CAIRTW010000329.1 GCA_903881585.1 uncultured Bacteroidota bacterium
ACTAAATTACTATGCACTGGAAGTGCATAGGTTCATTTGTGCCGGAATAAATTCCTACTCCATGATCAAATTTTCAGCATTCGGATTGCCTTCATCTCTATGATGCTCCAAATATTGCTGAACCATTTCTTCCGTTATATTACCCGTACTCCATGCACCATACCCTATTCCCCAAAAGTGTCGGCCCCAATATCTTTGAGCCAAATGTGGAAACTCCATCTGTAATTTCCTCGATGTAGCTCCCTTTAAACGCTTCACAATATCACTTACACTGCTTTTACACGGATATTCCAAGTGCATGTGTACGTGATCTTTGCTCACAACTCCTTTTAATATCTTAACATCTTCTGAATCACATAATTGAATAAGTATTTCTCGGCATCGCTTCTGAATATCTCCAGTTAATACATGATAACGATACTTCGTTATCCACACTATGTGAACTGTAAGCAGAGATACCGTATGGCCACCGTGTCGATACATCTGCAAGTTTAATCAGATTTTTTCGCATTACTAAAGCCCTTGCACTAAAGTGCATAGTTTTTACTAACGGTTGAGACCAATAAAAAAGCGCAATTGTTGGGCGTAGGCTGCGCCTACCCTAGTGGTTGCCAGTCTCTGACTGGCGAGGAAGGGAATTGTAGCGAAAGTATAGCGATGAGTGTTGGTTTTTAGCGGCAGTTTTAAATTTCCGCCCCCGGTGAGTCGCCGCTTTTCGTGGGACTCGCCGGCAATCAAGGAACTGCGGCTGCCCCCCCACTCTGCCTAAAGTTTTCTTACCCGGATTTTCTTCGTTGTAACAGTGGCAAAGAAAGGGCGCTCCAACTTTTGAGTTTTTAAAAGATTAACCAGCGTATGGGCTATTTCCTGAAATTCATAAAATGAATAGCGTAAGAAGATAACGTTTAGTCCGTCGGTATGATGGGAAAATACCCATTCGCCAAAATCTTTATCTTCCGTCAATAGAATGTAATTGTACTGCAACGCAAGCTGAATCACTTTTTCGTCTTTAATCCCTTTTGCAGACTCCCGGACAGAAACAATCTCAAAACCAGCTTCACGCAGTGTCTTAATAATAAAGCCATGGATGTTTTCGTCTGCTAATATCATGCAGCAGCGATTATTGTTTCATTAGAAACCACATCAGAAGCATAAGCCAGAACAGCGCTGATAGAAACAGGAGTTAGATTTGGATAAGCTGTGATAATGTCATCCGCAGTAGCACCTTCAGACAGTTTTTGCAGCACTAATGCAACCGTGATCCTTGTGCCTTTCAACACCGGTTTTCCAAGCATAATGTCAGCATTTGATTCAATATATTCTGTGTAATCCATAACCACAATTTACGATTTTTCTTATAATCCGAAACTATGCCATTCTACCGAACAAAGATACAAAGAACGTTGTTCCATAGCTTTTTCCTACCTTTATAACATGATCATCAATGAGCCTGCCGTTGCATACGGCAAGAGCAAATACTCAATACAAGAATACCTGGAGCTGGAAAATGCAGCTACTGAAAAGCATGAGTATTACCAAGGTGAGATATTTGCTATGTCGGGTAATAAATTGCAGCATAACGTTGTGTGCAAGAATCTTCTTATCAGCTTGTCGATTAAGCTAGATGGCAAGCCTTGTGAGCCTTATGGCAGCGATACAAGGGTTCACAGTGAAAAGAACACGCTGTTTACTTATCCTGATATTTCTGTTTTTTGCGGCGAAATGCAATCGCTCAATAATGATGAATTTAATTTCTTAAACCCCACTATAATATTTGAGGTACTCTCTGATTCTACGAGGGACTATAACCGTAATGCTAAATTCAAATTATACCGGGATATACCTACGCTTAAAGAATATGTGCTGATAGAGCCTGAAACGATTGGTATCGAAGCATTCCGAATAAATGATTCCGGCTTTTGGGAGCTAAGGGAGTATGATGATATTGAAGGATCGCTGGAACTGCGCACTATAGGAGTGGCTTTGCCCCTGAAAGATATTTATAAGAATACACGCCTGGTATCGGGGCAATAAAAGTTAAAGACATTTTTTCGCTGGCTAATTACTATTTACTGATATACACAACATTATAAACACCCGACATTACGCTCGGGTTTCCAAACTGTTGTCCATTCAGCGTGTAGGATACTGTATTGTTAACGCAGTTATACTTAACAAGATCATCGACAATGCCTGTCTGAATTTTATCGGTGTAATGATTGCCCAAAGTGAGGCCGGTAATGGAATAAACTGTATTTGAACCCGCCAATTTAATCTGGTAATCATGGTCGTCATCAAGGTGAGTCAGAAGCTTCGCCGTGTCTGAAGTACCCATCTGCTCGCTGTATGTGGCAACAGAATCAATAAGGCTGTCGAATAAATTATCCTTTTGGTAGACAAAGACCGTTGCTTTGTTCACATTATCATAAGTGGTGCCAATGAAGTACACTTCAACCCCGGCTGCACTGCATTGAAGGGTTTGTGTTCTGCAGGAAAACACGCAGAATAACAAAATAATACTCAATACATATAGCCCTCTCATACAGAATATTTTAAGAAAAGACAGATACAGCATAACGATTGGTTGGGTTTAATAATATTCCTCCTCAGCTGGTCTCCGCTTTTCACCCAGCCCGCCGGCAATCAAACTATCAAAACGCTACCCGCTCGACTTGCGTATCAACCTCCGTCACTGATTCCTGCTCAAACAATTTACAGTAGTTGCTTTTAATGACCGAAAGTGATGAATCAGTAACAGCGCCCCTTTTGCAAATAAGCACCACCACCTTAGATCTTTCCTTTGTTATCTTTTGTTGCTTGTTTCGCCATTGGCCATTTGCATCAATGATCGTCATCCCATCCGGAAATCGGGGCGTTATATATCCATCGACAAACCGCTGCCATTTCTTTTCAGATATTCTATGTCCATTTTGCGAAAGGCCAAAATACAGTTCCACTTTATAATACGAAGTTGTATCATGCTGCTGGGCAGAAACCAGGCCGCTGCATAGCAGTAAGACGATGAGCGCAAAAAATCTTAGCATACTCGTTTCAGCGTTAGAATTAAAGCTAAAATATATATTTTACATTAGCGCGAACAAGGGCTTTATTATGGAAAGTGGAGTGCACTGCACATCCGGGAGTATTTTCGCTACCATAAAAGATATTAATTCCCCACCTATTGATCTTTCAAAAACCTTTTCACTTCCTGCCCATTGATCCTGACGAAAAAGACACCTTTTGGCAGATCTTCGATATTTATACGCACTTTGTCAGAATTGCATTCTTGATTAATTACCACTTGACCCAACAAATTACTAATTGTTAAAGTCCTTATTATCTCTGTGAAAGCAATAGTAAGTTCTCTATCTGCCGGGTTAGGGAAAATCTCGAATTTAATGGCCGGCTCTGTGTGATTAACAATGCCCAATGCACAAGTCGCATTGGCAGGAGTAACGTTAATAGGAAACAAGGCTGCGTTTGTACCACAGGCATTAGTAACAGTATATTCAACGATCCCAACGCCGACCGATACCCCTGTTACAACTCCCAGAGACGTTACGCTCACTACACCACTAACGCTACTCCACACACCACCTGCCGCCGGATCTGTAAGTGCTACGGTATAGCCGACACATACACTGTCACTTCCTGCGATCGTTCCTGACGACGTGGTAATATTTATTGGGAACAGGGCATTGTATGTACCGCAAACATCACTGACCGTATATTTAATAATATCCAAGCCAGCGCTAACGCCGGTAACAACCCCAGCAGAAGAAACGGTTGCAATGCTCGTGTTTGTACTGCTCCATACTCCCCCGGTAACTGCATCAGACAACGTAACCGTATAACCGATACAAACGCTGTCAGTACCATTAACAGTACCCGCAGATGACGGATAAACAGTGTCGATTTTGATAGCAGTTGCGGTACCGCAGACATTTGTTGTAGTATAAAAGATAGTATCCACGCCTTGTGACACGCCATTTACAGTTCCGCCACTTACCGTTGCAATATCACTGCCGGATGTAGTCCAGGTACCACCCGAATATAGGTCAGTAAGTACCGTTGCAGAGCCCGCACAAACAGTAGATGCCCCGGTTATGGGTGCGGTGTTACAATTGATTTTACGAATACGGCCATTTTCAGCGTCAGTAATATAAATATTTCCAACTGCATCGATTACCGTACCCCAGGGTACAAATAAACCTGCAGCAGTTGCCGCCCCGCCATCGCCATAAAAACCACCTGTACCGCTACCGGCAATTGTAGTAATAATCCCAGAACTATTTACTTCACGGATACGGCTATTTCCTTCATCCGTAATAATAATATTTCCAGAACCATCGACAGCGACACCGGTTGTTCCACTAAACATTGCTGCAGTTGCCGGCCCACCATCTCCGCCAAAAGCGCCAACACCAATGGTACCACTACCCGCAAATGTTGTGATGATACCCGAAGTGTTTATTTTACGGATGCGACTATTCATCCGGTCTGCAATAAAAAAATTTCCGGAACCATCGATCGCAATACCGGTAGCTTCATCAACCTGCGCCAAGGTTGCTGGGCCACCATCGCCTGTGTAGCCGATAGTTCCCGTCCCGGCAATTGTAGAAATAATACCCGATACATCTATTTTTCGAACAACTGTATTACAGCCAATATAAATATTCCCAGCTCCATCGACAGCCACACTCTCCGGATAATCTAAAGTAGCAAGCGTTGCCGGCCCACCGTCGCCAGATGTACCAATGGTTCCGGTTCCTGCAATGGTTGTAATAATACCAGAGGTGTTAACCTTACGTACACGCTGGTTTCGTTCTGCAATGTAAACATTTCCGCTTCCATCAACAGCAACACCGGTAGGAACAAGAAACTCGGCTGCTGTAGCAGGGCCGCCATCGCCCGAAAAACCACCCGTACCAGTACCAGCAATGAGCGTAACAACTCCCGAACTGGTTGCCTTGAATACCTGGTCAGCGCTTGTAAAATAAATATTTCCTGTTCCATCAATGGCGATACCATACGGCTCAGAAAACATACCAAGATTTACAAACGTGCTAATAATGCTGGTTTGCGCACTGGAAATGTAACAGGAAACTGATAAGAGAATAGTCAATATTTTTTTCATGGAATAAATAATGTTTTGCCAAGGTACGGTTACTTTAATAAAAAGCAACAACACCGTTCGTTCCCTGGAAGTCTTCGCCTCAACTATTCTCCCTCCCTATACTCCAAAATATCCCCGGGCTGGCAATCCAGCGCTTTGCAAATGGCATCCAGGGTACTGAACCGTATAGCTTTAGCCTTCCCGGTTTTGAGTATAGAAAGATTGGATAATGTCAAACCGATCTTTTCCGAAAGCTCGTTCAATGACATTTTCCTTTTAGCCATCATTACGTCAAGATTCACAATAATTGGCATAGACTATACGGTTAGTTCGTTTTCTGTTTGTATTTCTATTCCTTTTTTAAATATCTGCGCAATTACAAAAAGTGTAACGCTCATAAACAACCATACATCTCCCCCACTCAGGCGCATAGATTGCGCATCAGGCATTTTCGCACCTTGGGTCACCAACCACACAGCATAATTAGTGCCCCACACCGAGAAAAGGCCGATCAATAATGTCACGTAAGATATCCTTAAAAGAAAAGCACCCATCTCCTTGCTGAAAGGCTGCGACATGTCTATCTTCTTAGGGTGTAAGATTTTCACAATAAGATAAAACAGATAGGCCTTCATTACGGCTACTATGCAGATCATCAGGGCCTGTGCAAAAAAATGGCCTTTGTCAAAATTATAGAGACCAGACATATCTGCCTGCTGCCAAAAATGCCGGGCGCCAACCGGGTTCAGCAACAAGGTAAAAAATGCATTAAATATGAAGCCGCCAGCTTCTACACTTACCCCGATAAATATTATCCAGGAAACGATATTGAGTATTTTCAGCATCTGCTCAGTACTAATGCTCATAATTGTTTAGTTTTAAAGATGATAATGCAAAAATAATAAAAATTTATTGATAAACAATAAATTTTATCCTTTATTTGATAAAATATAAACTCGCGGCGCATTTATGCATTCCGGAGCGATCAGGCGGCTGAAGCTGAAATACTTGCTCCCAGATCGCAACATCAATCATAAAAATCAAATAAATCAGGCAATCATAGTTCAGACATTTTTTACACCATATCCCACATACGCTACATGACAGTGCGAAAAACGCACTATCATGTAAAGTCGTTTTGCCCGTCCCATTTCATCGCTTTACCTTTATGGTGGATTAAGCACTTTTTAGCCTGTATCTGCA
>CAIRTW010000330.1 GCA_903881585.1 uncultured Bacteroidota bacterium
ATCTTGCTTCGGATTGGATTAATAAAAGAGAGAAAGGTACCTGCAGATGAACGTGTCCCATTTACCCCCAAACAATGTGCCCACTTACAAGCCACCTACCCCAATATAAAAATTATAGTTGCCCCATCTGATATCAGGTGTCATAAAGACCATGAATATATTGATGCCGGTATAGAAATGAAGGACGATTTATCGGAATGTGATATACTGATGGGTGTAAAAGAAGTTCCTGCAGAATATCTTTTGCCGGGCAAAACTTACTTTTTCTTTTCACATACTAAAAAGAAGCAGCCCTATAACCGGGGCCTGATGCATGCACTTATAGAAAAGCGCATCCGCATGATAGACTATGAGTGCCTTACACACAGCGATGAGCAACGCATACTGGGCTTCGGATTGTATGCCGGTATAGTGGGCGCACATAACGGGCTGCTTACTTATGGCAAGAAGTTCGGGTTGTATGACCTGCCTACTGCACATGCTGTAAAAAGCTTTAAGGATCTGCTGGGGGCATATGAACACGTAAAGCTGCCCAATATAAAAATAGTGATGACCGGATCGGGCAAGGTGGCGGCGGGCGTGCTGGAGGTGCTCACCCAGCTCGATATTGAAGCTGTAGAGCCGAACGACTTCCTGACGCACCAGTATGAATACCCTGTATTCACGCACCTGAAGGGTGCTAACCTGTATGCGCGCAAAGACAATGAGCAGTTTTACAGGGATGACTTTCACGCGCACCCTGAAGCCTACAAATGCCTGTTCTCATCGTATGTGAACCAGGCGGATATACTGATGAACGGCATCTATTGGGAACGAAGGATAGCCAGGCTTTTTGAAAAAGAAGATGTAAAACGACATGACTGGCGTATAAGCGTGATCTCAGATATTACTTGTGATATTGACGGCTCGGTACCTATCAACCTTGGCTCCAGCACAATCGCTGACCCGGTATATGGCGTGGACCGGACCAGCCTGGGCCGCACGACCCCGTTTCAAAGCACAAGGGACGTTATAGATGTAATGGCGGTGGACAATCTGCCGAACGAGTTGCCACGCGATGCCTCGCGATACTTCGGGATACACTTTGAAAAACATATACTGCCGGAATTGCTGAAGGAAAAGAGTGATATACTCATGCGTGCTACGCTATGCGAGCACGGACGGCTTACCAAGAAGTATGAGTATCTGAGTGATTATGCGTATAGCTGATATTCCGTAGCTCATTTCCTGAAATTTTAAAATCGTTGTTTTACCTTTTTCAGGGTTCTGACATTATCATGTTACATCCCCCGGCTTCACCGGGGGCTATTCACATTTAAGCCCTTTCGGGCTATGCACAATCCATTGTAAAAGATTATTTCAAAGTAAGCCCGAGAGGTCTATATCTCGGAAAGCCGTTGGGTGTAAATCCCAGGAGCGGTGGGAAACCCGGGCTGTCGGCGCGCCTTAGCTAATACGTGCCTAAGTTTTCTTATTTTTGATAAAATCTGTTCGTATCAAAGGTAGCCTGTACATATCTGCGTTGTTGTTGCTCTGCCTGTGCAGTTGCAACAGGTATTATTACAAGCCCAATGGCGTTAATGTCCCTCTTTTCACCGCGGCAAAGGAAGCACACCTTTCGGCGAGTATGACCCCCGACCACGCTTTTACTGATGTTCAGGCTTCTTACTCGCCTATCAATCACCTGGGCATCATCGGTAACTTCAGCACATTTTCATACAAGGCCGTTGATGCTGATGTACCGTCGGGTAATGTGGACGCAAGGGCACACCTCGCGGAGCTGGGAGCGGGATACTATTATGCAACAGGGAACAAGGTGAAACTAGCCTACGACTTCTACGCCGGGGCTGGTGGCGGCTCTATGAAGAGTGATGTGAACATGAACTTTTTCCGGGCCTTTGTGCAGCCGAGTGCCGGCATACGCACGCCATGGTTTGAGGTGGCGATCAGTTACCGAATGTCGGGCATCAGATACTACAAACTGAATACGAACGGGCATGACAGCACGTACCTGCAGCAACACAATCTTGTATACCGCAACCGGAGGATAGACAACACTAATTATGTTTTCGCAGAGCCTGCATTCACGATTCGTGGCGGGTATAAGTTCATCAAGATGCAAACCCAGTACGTAATCGCAAATGCTGTATCCAATGTGCCGTGGCAGTATTATAATGGACTTTTCAACTTTGGTATTAGTTTTGAACTTGAAGAACTGCTCACAGCTATCCATCCTAAAAAGCAATTAAACAATTAGTTCGTCTTCTCAATTAAATTATGATCTCAAAAACATTTCTCGTTACGATAATGCTCATCGGATTTAGTCACATTACCGTGCGGGCACAGAAAGAAAAAGACAATTACACTACCCTGAAGACCGGCATACTGGACCTTGTGAACAAGCACCGCGCGGGCATGGGATTGAAGCCCCTGAAGATGAACGAGGTGGCTGAAAAGGCTGCGGAGCAACACAGCCACAACATGGCTACCAAGAAAATACCGTTCGGTCATGATGGGTTTGATGCCAGGATGGCGGGCATCAGCAAAAAGCTAAACGGGGCTACCGGCTGGGCAGAAAATGTGGCGATGGGACCCGAGACAGCCGAACAGGCCGTGGATATGTGGCTGCACAGCGCGGGGCATAAGAAGAACATAGAAGGGGATTATAACCTTACCGGGATAGGCATTGTAAAGAACGCAAACGGGGATCTTTACTATACGCAGATATTTGTGAATAAGCGGAATTAGTTTTTTTCCCTGGGATTGGTCTATTGGGAATTGGGATTGTTTCTTCTTTACTCCCATCTAACAC
>CAIRTW010000331.1 GCA_903881585.1 uncultured Bacteroidota bacterium
GGGTGAGTGCGATAACCTTGTTTGTTCTCCGATAGAACATCATTTGCCTCAAGAAATAACTCTTTAGAGATCATCTTCTCATGGTTTCCTTCGATTACCTGTCCTTCCAAAGCAGTATGAACCATAAGACCGCAATAAAAAGGATTGCGGAAAAAGGCTGAAATTCGCTGATTAGTAATTTTTAGCCCCTGAGCAGCAAGCCTCCTGATAATCTCCTCGCTGGATACCTTTTCTTTGACCTTCCAGTGGAACGCCATTCTTAGCAACTTACCATCCTTATTGAGTACAATTGACCGCTTACCGTTTGACTTTAGTATGTCATAACCAATAGGTGGTGCAGTAGGCCATTCTCCACGCAGCAGCATTTCCTTTACACCAGCCATACATTTCTCCCTGCGTTGTTGGTTTTCATACTCGCTAAATATGAACTGTATATTTTGTTGCAGACTACCACTTGCCGTTGATGCGTCGGTAGGTTGTGTTACGGAGCAAACCACAATACCCTGCTTCTTCAGTTGCTCGGCTATGTAGATGGCATTAGCACCGGAACGGCTGAACCGATCAACGCTATATACTATGATGTGCGATATTTTCTCACGGCTCTTTTTAAGAAAGGACAGCATGTTATTGAACTGCTTTCTTTCATCGGTCTTTGCACTCTCAAACGTGCCACCGAAGTAGCCCATAATTTCTAGGCTACCCTTTTTAGCAAACATTTCACAAGCCTTCTTCTGTGTATCAAGACTTAAATTGTTGTCGGCCTGTTCTTTTGTTGAAACACGAGTATAGATAACGCAGTTACTCCCTTTAGTTTTTGCCTTATTTGAGCCTTTTGCAAAGGTTTTGAATAGTGTAATGTCGCTCATGCTGCTTTAGTTTGTTGATTATCAATGTGTAAAGCAATTTCCCTGCCAATTTTTTTCCTTTTAGAAACCACATTATAAATAAACCGAGTGTATTTCTTAATAGTGTATATCAGTTCGTTTACCTGTTCATCGGAATAGTTTTTAAATCTCTCAAATCGCCTTACCTCTTCCGGAGTAATGTCGTGTGTCCTGTCTAATGAATCTAAGTTAAAGTCTTTTTTCATGCCGTATATTTTTTCTTTCATAATTAACAAACCATTTCTTGCCCTAGACTTTAATAGCATTCAGCTTTATCGGCTGAATGCTATTAATAAGTTTGAAACTCCATGTTTATTAATCCAAATGCTCATGGTGGAGAATTCCTGCTAAACCCTGAAATTCTGAGATTTGCTTGGTTTGCGCTATATCTCTTGGATCCCGACAGTTTTACAGTAAGCAGCATGTATTGCGATTGCAATGCAGTGATGCCGACCGCATTTACACCAAATGACGATGGGCTGAACGATACCTATTACCCGATATTTGACCAGGGATGTAATATAACCGGCTATTCTTTTTCGATATACAACCGCTGGGGACAACGGGTGTTCTACAGCCAGGATCCTAACGCAAAATGGGATGGCGAATTTCTGGGCACCCGGGCAGAACTTGGTGTATATATGTATTATTTTAAATATATGGCGGGCATTCAAAACAATCAACATTTAATAAAAGGAGACATTACACTGATCCGATGACCCCTTTTACTATGCCTGCTTCTTGCTGCCATTAATATATCTGAATTAGAAAAACCCAGTTATTTTTGCTTAATTCGCATATAATTCAGGCATTGGGCACCGGACAAATCATCATAATCACTGCACCATCGGGATCGGGAAAGACAACATTAGTAAAACGATTGTTGGACGCCTGTCCCCATCTTGCTTTTTCGATATCGGCCTGCACCCGCAAGCCCCGGCCCGGCGAAGCACACGCCCGCGACTACTATTTTTATGAAGAAGACGAATTCAAAAAGTTGATAGAAGAGGATGCGTTTATAGAGTGGGAGATGGTCTATACCGGCAAGTATTATGGTACGCTAAAATCGGAGATGGACCGAATATGGAGCGAAGGGAAATGCCCGCTGGTGGATATAGATGTGCAGGGCGCCCTGGCCATACGGAAAAAATATCCCGATATATCGATGACGATCTTTATTGAAGCGCCATCTATAGAAGTATTGCGGGAACGCCTCAAAACCCGTGGCACAGAAACTGAGCACAGCCTGGAAGAAAGAATAGACAAGGCCGTTTTAGAGCTGACCTTCGCACCACAGTTCGACCGCATAATCATCAACGAAAACCTGGATATAGCCACCACGGAATTGAGAGAAGTGGTAGAAAACTTCACGGGTTGTTAATTTTCATCCCAATTATTATATCTTTCACCTGTAATCGTGTTCTGCGATAAATAATTATTTTTGGGTATTATCTTGCAATCATGGCAAAAAAAATAAAAACACAACCGGCGCAAATAGTAAAACCAATGCCGGCCCCTCCGACTGAAGCTCCGGCCACAGAATACAAGTCGTGGTCATTTTACGACTTTAAAGTACAGGCAATAATTGTAGCCCTCCTGGCTTTTGTATTTTACGCCAATAGCTTCTATAATGAATTTGCGCATGACGATGGTATTGTGATCGTGAAGAACGAATACGTTTTGGAGGGGTTCACCGGCATTAAAGACATTATGACCAAGGATGCCTACGACAGTTACTACAAACAACTCAATACCACCAACCAATTATCCGGAGGCCGTTACCGTCCATTGTCTATCGTTACTTTCGCCATAGAGCAGCAATTCCTGGGCCCGGTGCCCCTGGACAAAATAGACAGTGTGCTGAAACAAAGTATCTCTTACGGGGTTTCCGGCCCGCAGCAGGCAAAGCTAATAAGGGCCATGCATGTGCGCCATGTGGTGAATGTCCTGATCTATATGATCTCCGTTGTGGTACTGCTGTACTTCCTGCGGTACATCATATTTAAGAACAACCCGCTGATGGCTTTCCTTGCAGCCGTACTGTTCACTATACACCCCATACATACCGAGGTGATAGCAAATGTGAAGAGCCGGGACGAGATCATGTCGCTGCTCTTTATGTGCCTTACCTTCATTCTTGCATTTAAATATGAGGAAGACCGGAAAAAGGTTGGGTTTCTAATTTCCGGATTATTTAGCTTCCTCCTGGCGTTCCTGGCGAAGGAATATGCCATTACCATGCTTGCATTGTTGCCTCTTTCTTTCTACCTTTTCAAAAACTACCCGATCTCCAAAAGTATCTCAGCATCACTGCCATATTTTGCGGTTGTCCCCCTTTATATGGGCCTGAGAATGAACTCTGCCGCTCCGGCGCTTGACCACCTGGACCTGGATAGCGGTACCCTTACAATGCTGAATTTATTTCCAAAGATCGGGGCAATACTCGGCCTTGTTGCCATGTACCTATATATGCGCAAGCCCAAAGAACCGGGAGCCGAAGACGGTAACCTTGTGAAAAACTTCCTTATTTTCCTGCCCTATTTCTTTTTTACCGGGCTTTACTTGTTCCAGAGATACAAGACCGTGCCGCCTGCTGCAGAAAGCTCGGCTCAGGAAGTGCTGAATAATCCATACTTATTCGCAGATTCCACTCAGAAACTTGCTACGGAAATCTCCACATCCCTGAACTATCTGAAACTGTTGCTGTTCCCGTATCCACTCTCTGCCGATTATTCATTCAATACTATTCCTTACGTTGACTTCTCCAATTGGAAAGTATGGCTTTCCATGCTGGTGCATGGGGGAATAGTAGTTGCGGCGATCATGCTATTCAAGAAGATCGTGGACATGAAATCAGCGCAAAGCACCAATAGCCGCACCACAGGTATCTCATCTGCCGATGCGGGCCGGTTAGCCACCTATTCCATATTCCTTTTCGCGATCGCTTTTTACTTTTTGCACCTTTTGCTGGTGTGTAACATAGTATTTGATATTGGCGCAACAATGGGTGAGCGTCTTATTTATCACTCCTCAGTCGGCTTTGCGATCGTAGTTGCCTGGCTGCTGGTGAAAGGAATGGAGCGCATACAAAACCAAACTGTTGCAAAGGCAAGCCTCGTAGGCTTTATGACTGTTGTGACCGTTCTTTTTGCTATTCAAACCATAGCTCGCAACAGGGCATGGAAGAATGATGCCACACTTTTTGGCACCGACATTAAAACAGTGCCTAACAGCGTGCTTGTAAATGCAAACGTTGCCGCGTCTTATATTACCATCGCGGACTATCAAAAATCAGACAGCGCCCGCTCGAAGTATCTTCATGACGCCATAGATATATTGAACCATACCCTTTCTATTCACCGGACGTTTGTAGCTGGCTTCCTGAACCGCGGCATAGCGTGGTATAAGCTAGGGGATGTGGACAGGGCAAAACCAAATATAGATACAGTGCGGTCACTATACCCGAACTACCCTACACTGCCCGGTATGTATAAGCTGATCAGTGATTTCTACCTGAAAAATGGCTGGGAAAGCTATGGCAAAAAAGGAATGTATGCCGAGGCTATTACCGAGTACAAAAAAGGCCTTGCCATAGACCCTACCAACGCTGATCTCTGGTACAACATGGGTGGGGCGTACTTCACCAACAAGCAATATCCCGAGGCTTTGGAGTGCTTCCAGAAAGCACAAAAATTAAAACCGGAAAATCCACAGGCACAACAGGGAGTAAGTGCAGCAATGCAAATGCTGGGCCAGGGTGGCCCTCCGCTACAAAAGAAATAATCAGCCCTTAAAGCTGCCATCCAGCCCAAGGTGCGGGCTATAGAACGGATCACACTCAATAAAACCTGGCCATTTTCTTTTGAAGATGGCCAGTTCTTTTTCGTGTTGCTGCCATGATTCCTTGCTCCTGAATGGATGCCCGCGCGTGGCCGACTCATGATGATACAACTGCACCTGTGGCAGGTAAACGCTGTTATAACCCATGTCTCTGAATTTCAGGCAAAGGTCAATATCATTATATTCAACCGCCAGCGATTCATCCATGCCGCCGGCTTGCGTATAGAGTTTCTTTCTGCACATCAGGCACGCGGCAGTGACAGCCGAATAATTGGTTACCGCATTCAGGCTATTGAAATAGCCCGCAGCATCCTTATCCATATTCACGAAAACATGGCCTGTATCTCCTGTCCCCAGCGACACTACGCCGGCATGTTGTACAGTGCCATTGGCGTAAAGCAATTTCACTCCAACAGCGCCTGTTTTCTTCTGCTGGGCGTGCGACACCATCTGCGTCATCCAGGCGGCATGAGTCACTTCTATGTCGTTGTTGCACATGAGTATGTACGCCCCCTTACTCTGTGCTACACCAAGGTTAATCAGCTTCGCAAAATTGAATGGAAAACGGGCGCCGATACAGCGAAATTTCGTCGGGTATCTCGATGTGTACTCCTTCATCAGTTCCGCGAATTCAGAAGATGTGCTATTGTTATCAAGTAGGATGATCTCGTAATCCGGGTAGGTCGTTTTTTGAATGATAGAGCTCAATGCCGTTTTCAGCAATTCTGTATTGTCCCTGGATGGGATAATGATGCTTACCTTATCAAAAAAACGGACGTCATAATTTAGCTGAAACACTTCCTGTCTGCCGGGCACATCATATACTTCTGCAGCTACTCCCCTTCTTACCAGCGCATCTTTTATGGCATTTTTCGCAACACCGTGTTTCGCCGGGGATGGTTCACTAATGCGGTTATGCGCCAATATTTCAGAGATGTGTCCTATTTTATTTGTCTGCTCTGTGGCTCGCAGCAACAGGTCATAGACATTGTTGTATTCGTAATCGGGAGGAAGGTTTTTGAGGCCTGTAAGCAAAGATTTGCGAACAAAGAATGTGCTCCCAATGTAGTTGCGGGATAACAACGTATCGGGCGACCATACAGGTTTAAAGTGGGGGGCGTGAAATCTGCCATGATCATCAATCAAATCATCATCGGCATATATAATGTCGTCGTCCGGGTATTCATTGATGTGTTTTCCAAATTCAAACAGGCAATTCGGGGTAAGTATGCAATCCTGCTTTACAAAAAAAATGTAGTCGACCAAGTAGGTACCGCTTTCGTTATTACTTACCCGATGATCCCTCACAATGTCTTTTTCCAGGGGTGCATCGGCCATGAGCACTTCATAACAATGAGGGTATAACTGAGCAGAAATGGAATCGGTTGTGGCCTGCACATGTACTATATTCGGATCAGTAACAGGTACCACAATTTTTATAACAGGCTTTATTTTCAATGCCGGATATGCAATGTCAAAATCCTTTTTGAGCTGTGCAGTATCCAATTTTGCGCTTATCCATTCGCTGTAATCATGTGTGTGCTGCTTTACGATACCGCGCGCCAGCAGCAATTTAGTTGTCGCTTTTTTCAAAACACCCAAGCCCTTCGCAGTAAAAATAAACGAAGCAAACTTGAGTATGCTCGTAAACTTCTTTTCACCCGGATCAGTTATTTTGGAAAAATTGGTCTTCATTCAGAAGTGAAGATAACAAAATAAGGAAGTCAGAAAGATCAGCAGGAATTAAAACAACAGCTTGTAATTCTCGCATATCTCCGCCGCAGGCCCGCGGTGCGTTATCTGCCCGCCTTCCAGCAGTATGGCGGTATCGCATATCTTCAGCACCCCTTCGGGGAAGTGGGATACAAAAAGAATAGTGGTACCCTGCGCTTTTAGCTGGTTTATCTTATCAATACATTTGGCCTGAAAACCCTGGTCACCCACGGCCAGCACCTCGTCTATAATGAGTATATCTGCGGCATTGGCGAGCGATATAGAAAATGCGAGGCGCGCCACCATACCGGAAGAATATTGCTTTATAGGCATTCGCAGCACCTCATCGCCCAGCTCCGAAAATTCTTTAATATTTTCTATTGCATTTCCGTTCTTCCTGGCTGTACCGTAGAGGGCCAGCAGCATATGTATGTTTTCGTAGCCGGTAAGCTCCTGCTCCAGACCGGCGCCTATTGCCAGTATCGGGGCAAAGCTGCCGTTAACAGTTACTTTTCCTTTTACCGGCTTTATTATTCCGGCTATGGTACGCAACAGGGTGCTTTTCCCCGAGCCATTGCGGCCCACTATGCCCATACTCTCCCCCTTGCGCACTTCTACAGAAATATCGTTGAGTATCGTCTTGCTTTTGAACGGGCTTTTGCGGTGCGTGATCAGATCTTTTAAGGAGTAAACGCCAACATTGTTTTGCCAGAAGCTAACATGTACGTTCTCTACCTTAATAATAATATCTGAATTCATTAAACCGGCGACGAATTATATGGCTGAAATAAATTGATTTTTCAATCTGTTGAAAACAAACTGGCCCACAATATACATAAATGCAGAAATGATAAGGCAATGGCTCCACATATGCCACGATGGGGCTATGGGATCGTATAGTATGTTGCGGCCAAGTTTGATAAAATAATAAATAGGATTACACTTTACGATCAAAGGGTATTGGCGTAAAATATTGTTTTCGGAATAAGCTATCGGAGTAAGAAAGAAAATGGCCGGCTGGATAGTGCCCCAGATAATACCAATATCCCGGAAAAAGACATTGACAGAGGACAATAATAGATTTAGGCCAAGCGCAAATACAGCAAACAGAAATACGCACGGAAAAATAAGCAGCAGCCTGAAGCTGTAATCTATCCCCCACCAATACATAATTCCAAAAAAAACCACGAGCGTAAGCAACAGGTTGAACAGTTCGCTGATCGTCTCTGACAATGGGAAAAAGAAAGCAGGTATATTTAACGACTTCAATACGCCCGAAGAGCCAACGATGCTCCCCACCGACTGGCCCGTGACATTAGAAAAAAAGAACCACAGTACCAGGCCAGATGTTACATACAGGATGTAATTGTGTACCCCGGAGTTAGCCTTAAAAACTACAATAAATATGAGCAGGTATAACAGCGGCTTCAAAAATCCCCACAAAAATCCGACCAAAGAATTCTTATACCTTAAGATAATGTTGCGCTTACTTAAAGCATATATGCGCGTTATATTTTGCACGTTGTGGATTTTGTTGATACTTTGCGGAAATAATAATTTTCTTTCCGCACAAAAAATGAAAATATTTGTAAACGCACGTTTCCTTACACAACCCGTTTCGGGTGTACAAAGGTATGGAATTGAGTGCAGCAGACAAATAAAAAAGTTGTTACCTGATACCGTATTCCTTACTCCAAAAAACATATTGCACGAAGAAATTGCGACTGAGCTTAACGCACACGTCATCGGCAGGAACACAGGGCATTTATGGGAGCAGGCCGACCTGCCGATCCACCTCCTTCGCAATGGCCGGCCGCCGCTTTTCAGCCCGGCAAATACTGCACCGCTTTCGTATGGCAATAACTACTTTACCCTGCACGACCTCGCGTTCTATCATCACCCGGAATGGAACTCGAAGGCGTTCTCGACATGGTATAATATCCTTATGCCTAGGCTGGCGCTTAGATGCAGACATATGTTTACCGTTAGTCAAACTGTGCGAGATGAAATTATCCGGAACTATAAAATAGGCCCAGGTAAAATATCAGTAACCTATAATGGGATCTCTGCAGAAATGCAACATATGCAGCCCGGACAGAAAGAAAAGATCATTTTAGCCGTCGGAACGTTCAACAAAAGGAAGAACCACCAAAACCTGGTAAAAGCTTACCTGGACAGCAACTTAACGAAAGACCACCAACTGGTCATTATCGGTGACAAGAACAAGGTATTTGCGGAAACAGGAATTGACGAGGCTCTTTTAACCCAGGCCAACATAAAAGTATACGACCGGCTAAACGCAGAAGAATTGGTCACTATGTATGCCCGGGCCGAAATTGTTGTTTCGCTATCGCTTTACGAAGGCTTCGGCATTCCTGTTTTGGAAGGACTGTATAGTGGTTGCAAAGTCATATGCTCCGACATTCCTGCTTACCGGGAACTGTATGATGCCTGTGTAGCCTTTTGTGATCCAAACGATATTCAGGATATCGCCGCCACTCTGGAATTTGTTGCTAAAAAAGAAATAGGCGTAGAGCGCAGTTGCGAAGCAACGCTGGCCAAATATGACTATGCGAAATCAGCCCAGGTAATTATTGATGAAATAATGGGAGAGAAAAAATAAGAAGCTGTTGCAGGGTCTGCCACACATTACTCCTTGTTGTAGCTATACCACGCAAGGGTAAGCGAATCACCGGTAAGAAGCTCCAGGTTGCCCGTAGAAACATGAGAAATCAGATAGGCTACCGAGAAGTGGGCATCGTAGCTGACATACAGTGAGTCGCCACCAACAAACCATTTGAACGCAGATGTATCCTTGCTGCCATCAACACTCGTGGCCTCATAGCCGGTGGTATCAGGCTTAAAAACCATTACATCTACAACCCCTAATTGCACAAAGCGAATCTCCTGCGGGTCTATGACCCCGTTGCCATTATCATCGGTCGCGTATTGCACTTTTTTCCACGCCCCCATAACACGGGTAAATGGAGTATCTGACTCCTTCTTTTTCGTACAAGAGAAAATAACGCAAAAGAGTAGAAGAAACAGGGTCGATATGATAAAAGGTTTTTTCATCGGTTTGCAGCTATCCATTCAACACATAAACCATGCCGAAATAGCCCTACAAATTTACTGAATAATGATATACTAAACACTTTTCAGGCTGAGCACACCATCTAAACACATAATAATGTGCTCAGTAACACGTTTTCAGTGGTCGGGACATACTTTTAGTAATCTCCGTAAGATGTCTGTGACAGTTGGGTAAGCGCGTCTTCCAGTTGCTTATCGTTTGGCGCTATGCCATGCCATTCGTGGGTACCTTCCATAAAGCTTACGCCTTTGCCCATAATGGTGCGCATCAATACGCAGACCGGCCTACCCTTGCCTGCTGCAGCTTTAGCCTGCGCCATCCCTGCCAAAACCGCATTCATATCGTTACCATCCATCTCCAGCACCTGCCAGCCAAATGCTTCAAACTTATCCTTTAGCGAGCCCAGGTTCATCACAAGGTTGGTTGGGCCGTCTATCTGCTGGCCGTTATAATCTATGGTTGCAATCAGGTTGTCTATTTTATGATGTGCCGCAAACATTATTGCTTCCCAGTTCTGCCCTTCCTGTAGCTCGCCATCGCCATGCAGCGTATATACAATATGGGTGTCGTTGTTCATCTTCTTGGCAAGCGCAGCACCACAGGCCACACTCATACCCTGCCCCAGCGAACCGCTGGCTATGCGCACACCAGGCAAGTGCTCGTGTGTGGCCGGATGCCCCTGCAAACGGGAGTTAATATGGCGAAACGTACTTAACTCGCTCACCGGGAAATAACCCGAACGCGCCAGCACACTATAAAACACTGGCGAAATATGGCCATTGGACAAAAAGAAAATATCCTCGCCTACACCGTTCATATCAAAGCCCGGCTTACGGTCCATGACCTCGAAATACAGCGCCGTGAGAAAATCTGTACAGCCCAGAGAGCCGCCGGGGTGGCCGCTTTGCACCTTATGCACCATCCGCACTATATCTCGGCGCACCTGTGTGGCCATTTCGTTCAGTTTGTTGATCTCCATTTTATGAGGGAATTGGGTGCAAAAGTAATGGTTGGCGGGGATTTTTTTTAAGAAGATTAATAAATAAGTGTAGTCGAAAAATTGAATATGGTATGTACACTTATTGAATATCCCTACGATCGCACTTATATGGACCTTAGTGGGTCATTTCTAATGCTATATTTTTCATTTCTTTTAAAACAACGTGCTTATAGGTTTGGAAAGAGCTTTTGCTTTTTAAGCTTCTCTGCTGCATCCTTTCCAGGAGCATTCTCAAATCAGCCGTATGTAATTTTACATTACCCTGACCATGCGCCTCAATCAACCCGATAAAATTGGACACAAAATCGATCAGTTCGCGACTGGAATGCCTGTCTTTAAACAATAAATGCTTAAAGATCAGTTTTTGGCGTTTATCCCCTCTAAACATGTACTGTAATTTATAAAAATAAATCAAATACACAATCATGAATGGTAAAAAGAAAACTAAAAAACAAGTTAAGCCAATAGAAAAGGTTGTTATAAATAAGGAGCCACCTATTGAAGATAAAGATATGCTTCTTATTTGTTCAAGAACTGGGATAGGACAGACTGAATATGGTCTAATTCAGGGAAATTCGGATATTTAAACTCAGCTATGGCAATATCTTTTAGTTTTCCTTTAGATGCTACAAAAGCACTTCTTGATGTAGATAATGATAGACTGAGTGCATCGTCAATGTCGCATTTCAATATATCCAAGTCATCATTCGGATAGTCTATATAGAAGTTCTGCTCTGATACGTAGCTGCCATATCTTTTTTTAGAGCCTAATTCAAAAGCCTCGAATCTCCACCTAACGAGAATACATACGTTCCTGTCTTGTGGGCTTTTTGTGCTTTTTGAATGCATTGATAGGTCGTATTCAAAAAGGGTTGGCTCATACATTTCCTTTTCAAAGTCAATATGAATGACTTTTATTTCATCATGGTGCGCAGGCATAGAGTATAATTATTCCTAAATGTAATAACAAATTCTTTAAAAAGAAACCCTGTAATTTTGCGGTATGAGTAAGAAGGGGAAGGCGGATAAGCCTACTAACAAAAAGAAGGCGGCAATTAAGCCGCCAAAAGAAAACCCAAACCAACGAGAGGATTTCAACAAAGTGCTGAACAGGTTATTTACGCCCGTTGTTCCTGATAAACGGTAATCACTTCGCCTGTTTCTTTATCGACCCTGCAAAGGGGTAATGAGAGGTTAGAAAGAATGATATTGAACATTGGTGAATCGGCATGTCTATTGTTGTATCTGAATTCAAATTCGTTGAGATATTTTGGCAGGTGAGTATCTGAAACCCAAACGTGGGTGCTGCTGATTGAACGTTTTAAAAGCGACCACACACCCTCAATGGTATTTGTGTGTTTCCCGTCCGCATTGACGTATTCTTCTTGATTATGGTTGACTGTTGAGTGCGTGTAGCCTTTAGCGCAAAGCACCCTATAAGACGGCAATTCATCCGTTGTTATGTGCGCTCCTTTATCTACGTATTTCTCAATTATCGGCAACAAGGTTTTACGTTTTCTGTCCTCAACTTTTTTCATAATGACCTTGCCACCTTCTTGAACCATGCCGAAAACAGTTGTTTTGTTATCGCCATTTTCTTCACGGTCTTTTCTTGTTTGAACGCCACCGATAATAGTTTCGTCACCTTGCACACAGCCCGATAACATGCCGTCTGAACCGTCCGCCATGACCTTGCGAATTTGGTGCATCATGCGCCAAGCGCACTTGTAAGTAACGCCTAAAACACGTTCAATCTCCTTTGCAGCAACGCCATTGCGGGTAGTGGTCATCATGTGGATTGCGTGAAACCATTTTGTGAGGTTGGTACGGGTCTTTTCGAGCGGTGTTCCTGCAAGCGGAAAAACTTGGTAGCCGCAATGCTGACACTCGTAGCACATGCGCTTGATAACCCTGTGGAATTTGGTATCGTTTTGGCATTGTGGGCAACATTTCAACCCACTAAATCTTATCTGAAAAATCTTGTCTAAACAGGCTTCGTCATTGGGGTAATCTTTCCTTAACTGACTTAATGTGTATTTCATTTTTAGTGTGTGTTTCTACTACACTAACTGTATTCCAAATGGTGTGCCAAAGTGTTGATTTTATTGGTGTTTCAGAAAATTTCGTGTTAAAAAAGTGCAAAAGAAAAACGCCCCATTTAAGGAGCGTTTTTCTAAAGAGTAATTCAACATTTATAGTAGCGGCAACCACGCCACCGCTATGCAGACAATAATGACACCTGTCATGTAAAAATAATACCCAGTGCTATATGGTGGCACGCTAATCAGCATAGTTTTATTTTCACCGCTTTTCAGTTCAACGGTCTCTTTATGGTTAAGTGCCTCTTTGTAGTACCAGCTTGCCGACACTACGTTTACATCGTGTGAGCCTTGAGGCACGTTAGTAATCGTAACGCTTTTCACTCTTTTTTTCTTGTCCCAAATGAGGCTACCGTCCATCGTCACGGATGCCGATTTGATAGACGTGGACGGCTTTAGCTTAATTGAACCCGTATTCAGGGTCTCAGACTGAAAAGGTATCACTACCTTCTTTGCGCACGAGGCGAATAACAGCACGCAACTAATGCACAGAATTAAACTTAACTTTGATTTTTTCATGATTTTATTGTTTTTATTTAGGAAGATTAAAACGGTACTCCAATCCCCGCCAATACGCTTATTATAGTGAATGGTTGAGAGATAGCATTTGCTGTGGAAGAGCCGTTACTGCTATTTACTGTAGGAGTAAAGCTCGGAGCAGAGGTGAAAATATTTGGTTGTAGCATGACACAGAAATGTTTTACGACTGCGTATCTGAAAGTAATACTTCCTCCATAAGCAAAGGCATATGAAGTGAAAGCAGACTCGTTTTCTGTTTCCGTAGCAGACTGATACGGCTTGCCTGATGCAGCAGAATAAAGATAGTTGGAAACAGTTACCGTATTGATTACACTTGGCATCGTGCAAATAGCAACACCGCAAAGAGCTTTAAAGTCAATCGAAAACTTGTGAATTGGAAACGTTACATACAACCCCGCCATTATCGTTTGGGCTTGATAGTTTCCCGCAGTCGTGTTGTAATACGCGGTAAAATGGGTGGGAGGATTCGCGTTCGCCTCTTGATTATTCTCAAGCGAATTCACATCCACGCCATTTTGGTAGTAGGAAACATTTCCCGCCACTCCGAAATTTGAGTGCGCTATGGGCATCCCAAAATCGAGACTTGATGTTATCCCCGACAAAGCATATCCTGAATTGTTACCATCCCAATTCGTGCTGCCGAATGCCCCTAATGGTAATCCTACACCTGCGTTGAAACTTATGTAGCCCGTGGTGTTATTTGATTTGTGTTGCACAGGTGTGGCATCAGAAACAGATTGTTTTTTCTTTTTTCCGTACATCTCAATCCGACCATCCTGATACGTAATTTTCTTTACTTCCGATTTAGGAATGTCGTAAGTATCCCCTTCTTGCTTCTTGAATAGCTTGTACAGCACATCCGTTGGCGTTACTTCCAAAACCTTAGCTTTGATTTTCTCACCATCCTTAGCCGAAATTATGTCCTGCGCCTTTGCGCTCATTGCCGAAATAATCAGCAGAAAAAATAATGCGTTTTTCATGTTGGTGTTTTTAGATTGTGAGCAAAAAAATAGCGTAATCGAAATTCTCTTGTAGTTCCGAGGCTCTCGAAAGGCCACCAACACAAAAGACACGATTACGCCATGTGGCGTACCGTAGTCATTTGTTGTGTTGGTTTAAAATTTTCGAGATTTCGGAACAGCAACTAAATGATACAATACAAAAATTGTATAGTATGTTTATTCGTTTTTATCTCATCATAGGCAAATGTGTTGGGTCATTATATGAACCATTAATCGGGATAAATGTAATAAAAATCCGCATCGGCAACATACCCAATTGTGGATATATTTTCGTGTGCGGAAATTAAATTGTCTGTAAATTTGCGGTGAGGTATGTATTAGAGAATAGTATATAAGTTATAGTACATGTTTAGAGGGGATAAACGCCCAGTTTTTGGTCTTCCAGCTCAGCTTTTGTCATTTGAGGTTCTGTAATTGCAGCACTTCTATAGTAGTAATTTTGCATACGCTAAA
>CAIRTW010000332.1 GCA_903881585.1 uncultured Bacteroidota bacterium
AGAGGGCTTTAAAGCAATCTTCATAAACTTGATTAGGATTTGCCCTTGCATCAAAGCCTTTTATTTTAGCATAAAAATTTTCCGCTTTTTTATAATTTTCCAATTCGCTCAAATTCCTATATTTACTCGCTGAACTTAATTCACATCCACCTTTAAAGCCCTTTTCATACGACAAATCACCTCCGATAAATTCATAAAGGAAATATTCCTTGTTGAGAAGTTTGTTGAAATATTCTTGAATACCGTTTACTGCTGGACACAAATCCCCACCACATACGGTATCAATAGATAGACCTGCGTCTTCTTTTTCTTTTATTGACATTGATTTGGCTTTGACAAAATTATTAAACCTCTCTTCATACTTAGTGCTACCCTCTAAAACCCTACCTCCATTATCTCTAATAATAAATTCATACAGTACGTTGTCCTTGTATATTAATTCCCGGTTTTTGTTCCACCCTGCATCATTTATCATCCACGTTCCGGTGCATAAACTATTATTGTCAAAAGCTCCGGTAGCTTTAAAGTTGGCAAACTCGTCATTAATATTTACGTTCCCGCACAATTTGCCTTCCTTAAAATTCATTATTAGTGTCATTGTTTTTAGAGTACTATAGGCTTCCCACTTATATTGCCCGTGAGAAAAAAATTTCTTACGGTCTTTATATGACCTAACTTCTTTCCAAGTACCATCAGCAAATCCTTTTTTGTAGTTTGCAGATAATGTTACAGTACCAGTTGCATACGGATTATCTGTTCCAAAGTCTTTCATAACAATTGAATATGTCCATGTTCCGCTCTTTAGGCCTTTTTCATAGCTACCGGTTATTGTTTCATCAAATCCGGCATAATCACCCTTGCCGTTGAACCTATATTTAAAAGTGCCTTGCTTTAAATATTCATGGGTTGCCGGGTCTTCATAGTAAGTGTAGTTTGCAATTCCATTTTGTAATCTGCCATCATTAAGCGCACCATTAAAGGTTTTTAATGTTTGGCTAAGAGCATTTACTGATAGCCCCAAAATCAGCATAGTGAATACTTGTTTCATTGGATTATTGTTTTTTAAACTTTACTCAATAAAAAAATCTAAACGGTAAACGGTAGCCGTTATTACGTTAAACGGCACTTATGGTAAACGGCATAATACCATTATTACAACGTTTTGAAATAAAATACCTGAACATTGACATCACCTGCTTTTGTGGGAGTCGAAGCCCAGTGTAACAAGGTGAAGCAACGCCCAGGCATACCTGAGCATTTGCTAAACGCCCTTGTGTACTTATTTTTTCGACTTTTCAGATACAAGAAAATCAGCTAAACGCTATATGTTTCTATTTGCTTTTATTATTTCAATAATTCGCTTTTGTCATTTAGTTGCAACAAAAGTAATAATTATATCTTATGAACCTAATACATACTTGGCTTTTAATTTTACAACCTGTTTATCCACCTCAAAGCCAAAAATTACCCATAATTGTTAGCACCCCTTTTGCAGAAAAGAATACACACTCTTGGCCGTTGCCTGTTATCTTCGGGTACAACCAGATAGAAATATGAATAGCCAGACGATACCAACGAAGCAAGGACAGATTGTAAAGCTCGTCAAACCATACCCCGATGAGAACTCGGCAGAAACATACCTCATACTCGAAGATATATCAGAATATGCCGACAACGCCATCATTTACGTTGTGAGCATCACAGACCTACAAAGGAACGCTGCTAACCCGGCATTATCCCCACGCAAAGCAGTCACAAAATCTGAACTCACCGTTGTTGCTGAAGACCTGACCAGTTATGTTGAATCATGGAATAAACTGTAACTTTAAACAAGATTAACATCACTCAAATGAATACGTTCGATAAATACGGCCTCACTTACTACAGTATCATGGATGCATCAGACGAGGTTCTTAATAAGTTCTTCGAGGATGCCATCAGGGAGGAAATAATTGCTTGGCTTTCTTGGAACGACAAGAACGGCGTATACAACGACGAAGACCACATGAACGAATTCGATTGCATAATGACCAAAGAAGACGGCATAGAAAATATGAAAAATCAAATCCTTCCGAACAGGGTTCTCTCAGAACAATCATAAAGGGTGTTCCGGCGGACACAAGAATGCGGATTACTTTTTCTTTGTGCTCCGCAGAAATTCAAAGTATAATTTTACTGCGCTTTTTAAGGTGGCCGTCCCGTTACGGTGATCCCCTTTTATCGGAACCTTATGATGGTGTGTTGTATCATGAATAGAGGCAGTAAGTCTCTTCATCAAGCCCTTACCTTCTTCCGTTTGGAAATGTGTTTCCAAGCTTCCTTCGTATTCGGCAACACGCTTGCAATTATTAATTCGATATTGAACGGTATCCTTACTCTCGTATTTTTTCGATAGCCATTTGCGAAAATTGTCTACATCTATTTCTGCCATAATGTTTTTTTATGTTCCAATGTAAAACATTTTATTAATGATACAAGACTTTGAGTACCCAGACAAACACATGGCCAAAATAAAAGTGTAAATATTGACCCCGGATACGCTAAAGCCGTGCTAAAGCCCTCAAATAATTTTACGGTGCCGTTTTTCCCTGCTACCCTTGCTGTGTACTAAATCTAAAACAAAAATTTATGAACGAGCAAGTAATCGAGTTTCTCAAAGGAACTCCAAACAGCAACAAGGCTGCAATCACAGGGGCAACAGGAATGAAAGGTCTCCCGTTATACACGGCATTGAAAGCCTTACTCAAGGAAGGACGTATCACTTCTACCGGCGAGGGAAACGAAACGACATACTCGCTTGACGAAAACTACAAGCAAGATCAGGCCGGCGAAGATCAGACTGGTGCAACGGAAAATCCCGAGTCAATTGAACCGATCGTTGAAGGAGAGAAGAAAGAAGACAAGCCGCAGCCGAACGCCGGAGAAACCAAGGTTAAGGAAGTGACAAGCCGCGATAACTCGAAGTATAAGTTTAACGGTGAGGATGAACTTGGAAAAGGCCCATTGGTTCGTGCCGTGGTTGCCAAGTACGTTGAAGATAACCCCGACACGACCCACAAGCAGCTAAAAGAAATCTTCCCCGATACCCTGATGAAACGCTTTGGTGTTTTCGCAAACGAAACAGAAGCGAAGAAACTGTCCGGTAGCAAGCCTCGTTATTTTCTCAAGGCCGAACAAATGATAAAAATCAAGGGACAGAAGGAATCGATCGCAATCTGTAACCAGTGGACTGCTGCATTGATCGAGCCATTCATCAAAATTGCAAAGGAGCTTGGCTACAAGATCAAGTAGAAAACAAAGTAACTGTGAATTTAAACGGGGGTCTTCATCAGGCTCCCGTTTTTCTTTTGTGTAATCACGCCAATCTCCACTTTGTTTTGTTCTTCGATACCGACCAGACAGCTTGCTATAAGCCGTTTATACTCAAAAAGTGCTTTTGGGCTCCTAACAAGCCCACGAAACTCACACGGAGAGCGTTTGTAGAGTTTTATACAACAGCAGGAATATGAGTATCGCCGATTGGTGAACTTAGCAGCTCGAATTATTACATGACACTTATAGTCCGTTGGCGCATAGCCGGCATTTTATGATCTTTACGGAACCATGAGCAGTACATACTCGAAACAAGAACAGAAGTACCTAAAGCAGGTCGGACAGAATATCAGGGATGCGCGTCAAATCACCGGCCTGTCGCAGGAGAAATTCGCCGTGCTCTGTAAAAACTCAGGATGCACAGAGTCTATACGCAGTTCACTCCTTCACAAACTTCCTCACCACACCATTTACCCACGCCAAATAGACCCCGCCTGGCAACTTCGCCACATCTGCACTCACCTGCAGGCTGCCAGCTGCCGACTGCGAACTGTAAACTGTTTGCCCCAGTAGGTTGGTGATGGTGATCTCCGTTATCGGCGTATTATCACTTTGCACAGTAAGTTCATTATATGCCGGGTTAGGGAATAACGAGATCGCATGGCTGTCGCTGATACGCGCTACCCCTTCTCCGCAGCCGGTAAATTCTACTTTTATAGAATCTATCATCCAGCCCGAAAGCGAATCGACGGCGGAATCACTTACAAAACGAAACCTTATATAAATAGCGTTGTCGTAAAGCCCAAAATCCGGGAAGCAAGCAGTTGCCGTCGTCCGCTCTGCTACACAGTTCATTAACTGGAAGCGCGACAATTGTTCCCCACTGCTTGTGCCCGTAAAGGCGGACTGCCCGGTAATAAGCGTATCCGTCGGTGAGTAGAAATTCTGCGTGGCTATGCCGGAGCAGGCTGCTATATTCATCCATGTAGCGCCACTGTCGGTAGAAAACTCCACCACGCCTCCGGCATGTGCGCTGTCTGTTTCATATTTATGCCAGAAATCAATGATGCAGTTATACGGTCGCAGCAATTTCAGCACAAAAAAATCATTTGCGTTCGTGGGGTATTGGTGCAACGTATCGGTCATTATGCCGTGCATCGCTGTTGTGTCGTTAGAGAATATAGGTTTTGTTGTATTCCCTAACTGCCATAAAGTTGTGCCTGAAGTATCAATGACGACTGTCGAACCTTCGAAAGGCACATAGTGCACCAGTGAATCTCCGCTTGAAAAGCTAAACACGGTAGAATCAAAATACGGTCCCCAATAATTAAAAAACTGGGCCTGCCCGGCGACAGGCAGTAAAAACAACAGGAGTAATAGTTTTTTCATGAAATCAGTGCGTTTACATATAAGACGTAGAAACCCCGCCAAATGTTAGTAATCGGCCGAAAACAAACTACTCCTTCACAAACTTCCCTATCATCCTGAGCCCTGCCAAAGGATCACCGCTGACTATTACAAAATAAACTCCGCCTGGCAGGTCTGCCACATCAACGCTCGACTGCAGGCTGCAAACTGCCGACTGCCAACTGTAAATTGTTTGCCCCAAGAGGTTGGTGATGGCTATAGTGGTGATATTTTCTGGTGCGGAGATGGTGAGCTGTGTGGTGGCGGGGTTGGGATAGAGCACAAGTGCGCCAGCACCAGATACATTCTGCACCAATAATGGCGCACATGGATCAACAACTACAGTTACATCCTGCACATTACTGCAACTGTTGGCTGTCAAGGTATAGGCATAAATAGCCGAAACAGGCCCTGGCGTAGTGTTCAGTAATAGTTCGGCAGGATCACCTGTGCCAGCTGCCGGCGGGTTGCTGATACCGATTACTGCTGCACGGCTCCATTCAAACGTTGTGCCTGCTGTAGCGCTGGCTGGCGTATAATGAAAAATCGCTGTATCGCATATTGCAGTCGGCATAATCGTGGAAGAAAGAACAGGCGTGGGGTTTACGGTAAGGGTCACACTTTGCGTATCCGCACAGGCGCCTATCGCCAATGTATAAACGTACGCCACAGCTATGGGGCTGGCAGTAACATTTACTAGGGTTTCAGTAATAGACCCCATACCTGTCGCACCCAGTAGGTCTATACCTGGCACATAAGCACGGGTCCACATCAGCGTTTCGCCGGGCACACTATCCGGAGTGTAATGGAACAGCATACTATCGCAAATCTCAAATGAAGGCGACACACCACTTGTGGTCGTAAGCGTAGGATATACAGTTAGTGTTTTAGTGGTCATGCACCCGGTGGGCGATGTATAGGTGATCGTGGCAGTGCCGGAGGATATGGCAACAACAAACGCGACACCGATCATAACAACTACGGATGAAGAAGTATCGGTCCATATACCGCCGGGAGTGCTATCGGTAAGGTTGTAAGAGCCGCCCAGAGATAAGCAGGTGGCCCCGCCCACAACTTTAATAGGCGAAGGAAGCGCCAAAACAGTGATTCCATCAGTGACAGAGCAGCCGTCGCTTATTGTGTAACTGACCAACACTGTGCCCGCAGCTATTCCGGTAACTACCCCTGAGGAACTTACCGTTGCAATGGCGGTGTTGGCACTGCTCCATATGCCGCCCACCGTCCAATCAGATAATATTAATGAATCGGCGACACATAGTGTGTTCATGCCGGTAATAATATCCGGCAGCGGATTCACCGTAACCACCTGCGTCACATAGCTGGCGCCGGACGTGTAGGTGATAACAGACGTACCGGCAATGACACCAGTAACAACCCCCGAACCACTGCCCACCGTGGCGACAGCAGGTGAACTGCTGCTCCATGACCCGCCAGATGTTGCATCAGTTAAGGTAACTGAAGACCCGGGACAAAGATTATCGGGCCCGGTTATGGGAGCCACAGCAAATGAGCATATCGAAAAGGTCAGCGCAATGACGGTAAGTGTGAATATCTTTTTCATAGGGTATCGTATGTAGTAAAGATAATAAACTACTCCTTCACAAACTTCCGAACTTCTGAGCCGTTTACCTTGATATTTGGTGATCAATTGTTTATAAAAACCGAGAACACAACAAGAAATTTTTCTCTTGAATATGCGCAAAATTCAGCCCTATGGTCGTAGGTGTTGCACACCTTTTGGAGTGTACCACAGCTTAGCTCACTGGGTTCCTTTATATAAACTTATTATCCTTCGCCGCCTTTATCGCATCTGCTTTTGAGTGCACGTTCAGTTTGTGGTAGATGTTCTTGATGTGCGACTTCACGGTTTCCAGGTCAATGAACAGCTCCTCGGCTATGCGCTTGCGGCTTTTACCGGTAGCTATCTGTTCCAGTATTTCGGTTTCGCGGCGGGTGAGCGGTGTTGATTCATTTCTTTTGAAAGAGCTTATGACCATGCGGGCTATGTGCGCGCTCATCGGCCCGCCTCCTTCCATTACCTCGTGAATTGCCGCTACTATTTTATCGGCTGGCGTATTCTTGGTGAGGTAGCCCGCAGCACCACTGCCCAGCGCCCGGAAAATGAGTATTTCCTGCTCGTAAACAGTAAGTATAAGGATGTGGGTATCCGGAAGTATTTTTTTTAGCTTGGGCAGTGCATCTATGCCAGATATGCCGGGCAGCTCCACATCCAGCAGTATCACGTCCGGGTTATCCTTCACTATTCGCTTCGCTGCATCTTCGTAGGAGGGGTAGGTACCTACCACTTTATACCCGTCGGTATTGCCTATCAGGAAGGCATAGCCTTCACGTATGGTTTCATCGTCTTCTATTATCGCTACATGTATATCCAGGTCACGCTTCATAAAAAAATGATTTTATCAAAGTTCCGGGTTCTTATGTTACCGCGTATCACCTGTTTGGCGGTATTTTAAAGGTGAGGTTGGTGATAGTGCCCTTGCCCGGCCTCGAATCTATGTACAGCTTACCGTTGAGCCGCCCGGCACGGGTATTCATGTTATTGATCCCGTTTCCTTTTTTTACGGTATGCATGTCAAACCCTATGCCGTCGTCTTTCAGTACCAGTTGCAGCACATTGCGGTTCTTCAGTGTTACATCCAGCGTTATGTTCTTTGCCAGCGAATATTTGAGGGTGTTGTTTAGCGCCTCTTTGAAGATCATAATGAGATTGCGGCTCATATCCATTGGCAACCGGAAGCTCCGCCACTTTTCATCTGTGCCGGTAAAGGTGAAGTTCACTTCTGTATCCTGTACCAGCTCGCCGCCGAAATCGCGTATGCGGTGCAGTATCTCATACAGATTGTCGTTCGATGGTTTCAGCGACCACAGTATGTCGCGCGTACCACTGTATAGCTGTGCGGTGTTGTCTTCTATCTGGCCCAATATCCTGGTGGTTTCGGGTGTAAGCGCTGCTTTGCTTTTCAGTACACTGGTGAGCACATTGATACGGGTGAGCTTGTTACCTATCTCATCATGGAAGTCTTCGGCTGTGCGCACACGTATTTTGCCCTGCTCTTCAATGCGCAGTTTTTCAAGCAGCCGCTCTCTGCGCTGCTTCCTGCTGTTGACAATGTATTGCAGCAAGATGCCCACAAGTATGCAGGCAATAAGCACAGAAAACCGGAACCAGTTTGTTTTTTGAAAAGGGGTAATGATCTCGAATGAGTAGGTCAGCTCCGGCATATGTTCCTCGTCCCGTCCGCTGCACTGTACCCGGAATATATACTTGCCGGGGGGCAGCGCAGAGTAGGTTACAGAGTTTGTCGCCGACCAGTCAGACCAAGGAGCTTCCAGCCCATCCATCCGGTAGCGGTAAAGCACTTCCTGCGATCCGCTCAGCGTTATGGCCTGGAAAGCGAAAGTGATGTTGTTCTTTTTAAATGGCAGCCGCAAGTCATATGGTATGCCATACCAGCTGTCTGTGCTATCGTAGTAGTTGCGGTCAATGGTGCTCTCACCACCCAGCTTCACAGACTGCAGCACAATGCTGGTAGGCGCCAGCGACACTATATCTGTATGTGGCTGGTAATGAATGGCGCCATTGGTAGTGCCAAACCAGAGGCCGCCGTCCGGCTGCTTTATCACAGAGTTGATGTTGCTTTCCATACCGGTGATCCCCTGTGCCTTGCCATAAAAAGCTACCATTGGCTCGGCATGCGCATTAACCGTTATCTTATGGATACCGAAACCCGTGCCGGCCCATATGTTCCCGTCGTTGTCTGCAATGATGTTATAAATGAAATCAGAGCGCAGGCCATTGTTCTTATTGATGACAAGCGACTTGCCCGTCACCATGTTATATCTGATGATGCCATTTTCGGAGCTGCCTATCCACAAGTCCTCGCCTTTCAGCACGAAGCAGTTTACGGATGAGCTGTCGGCAATGGTGTTGGTTTTGAAGTCGGTTACTTCGCCAGCCAGGTACTGCTGTATGCCACCTTCAGTAGCCATCAGCACCTTGTCTGTCCCTATGTCCAGAAAGGCAGTTACCGGCAGGTTCTTGTTTGATACCGTTTTAAAGCTGTCATGCTGAAACAGCATAACGCCATTGGAAAAACCGATCCACAAGCGGCGTTCCGGGTCTTCATAGAGGCTCTGTATGAGGTTAGATGGAAAGTTGCGGTCGGGCGCTTCAAATTGCTTGAAGATATCATTGCTATACGACCATAGCCCCCTGCCCCGTGTTCCTATCCACAATTTACCATTGCGTGTGTGGCAAAGAGAAGTAATGCCCGGAACAGGGTTGGAAGGGAAGGGGAGTGCATTTACTTTCCCATCCACGAAAACGAACAGGCCTGCATCATAAGTGCCAAGGAAAAACGAATCCCGCTTATTGGATGCGAGCGCCATGATCTGTGCACTGGGCAGCCCCATGGTTTCATCAAGCACAGTAAACTGTGAGCCGGAAAAACGGAATATGCCCTGCCCGTCCGATGCCATCCATACATTGCCTTCGGCATCTGTGAGCAGGTCAAAAAAGGTATTATCGCTCAGTCCGTTGCGTTTATTATACGATTGAACTTTGCCATCAGCAATTTTCAAAACGCCGCTGTTAGTGCCCAGCCATAGGGCTCCTTCCTTATCCTGTGTAATGGAGGACCGCAGCATAGGATAAGTGAGCGGCTGCCCGTTGATGAGGTAGGGCATAAACTTATTGCCATCTTCCAGTTTATACAAGCCCCCGCTGGTCGTGAGCCAGATCGTTTTGTCCCTGTCCTTGAATATCCTGTAAACAAATGGGGCCTTTTGCTCGCTGTCTATTTGAAATTTTGCCGTATCCCACTTGCTGTTTGCATAATGGTAGATCACCCGGTCATTGGCTACCCATATGCCGCCCTTTTCTGCCAGGATCGAAGACACAGTTTCACCCAGCCCCGGCACAGCAAAATATTTTATCTTACCCTTGGTGATGAAGTACACTTCTCCCTGCACCCGCCACCAGGTTGTGTCGCCAGCTATCTGTATCTGCTGTGCGCTGATGGTGCGTGTTGTCTGCTGCGGCCTGGAATAGTGAATGAACTTTTTGCCATCAAACCGGGAAATGCCCGCCGGGCCGCCTGCCCATATGTATCCTTGTGAGTCAACAGCAACGCTCCATACCGTATTATTGAGCATCCCGTTCTTTACGGTATAATTTGTAAAATTGCGGCCATCATAGCGCGAAAGCCCACCCAGTGTACCGATCCATAGATTTCCGATCTTATCCTGCGCCAGGCATGTAGCTTGCGATTGCATCAGTCCATCGTCAACATTCAGGTTGTGAAACGGATAACGTTGGGCAAATGAGGGTATAGAAAATAACACAGCTATAGCACAGATGGTTATGCATCTTATGCCGGATAGTATTAGTCGCTGATCATTTTTATACCGCATATTGCGCTGTGAAATTAACCCTTATAGCCATCACAAAATACTCAATAACTGGTGTTTTTCTGTTACAGGAATGCAAATCACCCGCAGAGGGGGAATATATGCTCAATATTCGCCGATACTTTTGAATCGTCAAACATACCTTATGAAGAACTTACTTTTCAGCACGGCATTTATCTTGTCTCTGTTTATTGTAACAGGCGCTGCTGCCCGCTCTGGCGGTATCTCTGGCAAGGTAACAGACGATGCCGGAAAGCCGGTTAGTTTTGCCAGCGTTATTCTGTTGCACTCGTCCGACTCCAGCCTTGTAAAAACGACCCTTACTTCTGACAATGGTGAATATGACCTCGCCCTGGTTGCAAACGGCATGTACTTTATTAAGGTGATGCTGATGGGTTATGATACCTACAATTCAGAAAAACTGACTGTCGCTGATAATACTATTCCATTGCCGGAGATAAAGATACATGAGACCAGCTCGAAGCTGAAGGAAGTAACGGTAAGCGCTCAGAAGCCATTTATTGAAGTACACCCCGACAAACTCGTGGTGAACGTGGATAACAGCATTGTGAGCGCAGGAAACTCAGCATTGGAAATTCTGGCAAGATCACCAGGTGTTACTGTTGATCAGAACGATAATATAAGCCTGAAGGGCAAGCAAGGTGTGAATATTATGATAGATGGGCGAACAGTACCTGTATCTGCCGCCGACCTTGCGAACATGCTTAAAAGTATGCCTGCTAATTCTATCGACAAGATAGAGATCATTTCCAATCCTTCAGCAAAGTACGATGCCGCAGGTACTGCGGGTATCATCAACATCAAGATGAAGAAAGACAACAAAACAGGCCTCAACGGAAGCGTGAACGGTAGCTACGCACAAGGTGTTTATCCAAAAGATAATGCCGGCTTCAATCTTAACTATCGCAAAAATAAACTGAATGTTTACCTCAATTACAACATTGGTGACCGGGAAGGATTCAGCCATGTTGACTGGGACCGGAAATACTACGATAATAGCGCATATACCGGTTCCTATGTGCAGGATAACTATACCACGTTTCATTTCCGTTCCAATCTTGGAGGTGCAGGTATCGACTACAACCTTTCTTCCAAAACCACAATTGGGGCAGCAGTAACCGGTGAGAATTTTTACATGGGTACCAAGGGGTATTACTTCGCCAATGTAACGGACCCGAACAACCAGCTTCAGTCAACTTTCGCAACAAACAATACTTCCGGAGGCAACTGGAACAACTACGCACCCAACCTGCATTTGAAACATACATTTGACAGCGCAGGAAGAGAATTGACCATAGACGCAGACTACGCGCGTTACTGGAACCTGAATAGCCAGGATTTTACAACCAATTATAATTTGCCCGATGGTACACAAATGCAGGCGCCATATGTATTGCACGGGGATATCAATGGTATAACACAAATACGCTCAGTAAAAGCAGACTACGTGAACCCATTGAAAAACGGGGCACGTATAGAAGCCGGAATAAAGAGCAGTTTTGTAACCGCAAATAATACCCCAACGTTCGATAGCATAAGTAATGGCAACCGTTATTACGACCCGACAAAAAGCGATCATTTTATCTACAACGAAAATATTAATGCGGCATACGTAAATGCCAGTAAGGAATGGAAAAAGTACAGCGCGCAATTTGGTTTGCGCGGTGAGCAAACTATTATCGATGGGAAAGAGCTTGTCACCGGTCAGTCTTTTGATAAAAATTACATTCGCCTGTTTCCCAGCCTGGCTATGCAGGACCATATCAATACCAATAACGATCTGGGCATTACGCTGAGCAGGCGCATCGAACGCCCGGGTTACGATGACCTGAACCCATATAAGTTCTTTGTCGATCCAAGCACGTATAAGGTTGGCAATCCTTATCTTAACCCTGCGCTTACTTATTCGGGTGAGCTGTCGCACACTTACAAGCAGCGGATCATTACAACGCTTAGCTATAGCGTTACAGATAACGTGATAACAGAAGTAATAAAGCCAAGCACCACGCAGGAGCATGTCACTATTCAGACAAAAGATAACCTCGCAACAATGCGCTACGTGGGCTTTAGCGGGTCCTACAATATTCCCATCTTCAAATGGTGGACGAACATCACCAACTTCGATGCCTACTATGCGCAATACCAGGGTAATCTCGCCAACACTAACCTGAATGCAGGTAAACCGACTTTCGATATTAATACGAGCAACAAATTCACAATGCCGAAAGATTGGTCTGCCGAGCTCACCGTTTTCTACCAGGCCGCACAGGTATATGGATTTCTCAACCTGACACCTATCTCCATGTTCAATGTGGGCGTTCAGAAAAATATGTTCGACAAACGCCTCACGATACGTATTAACGCAAACGATATTTTCTGGCACGGCAACGAGAGTGGCTCTTCCTATTTCACCAACTATACCGAAGTTTTTATTGCCCGCCACGATACCCGGCAGGCTGCAATTTCCCTTACCTATCATTTTGGAAAAAAATCAGTGGCGCCTGTGCATAAGCATAGCGGTGGCGCTGAAGAAGAGAAGAAGAGGGCCGGTGAGCAAGGCGTTTAAAAAAGAGATTCCCGCCTATATATTAGCAAATGAGCTGTATCTGTTACAGCAGCCCTCCGGACAAATTTTGTGTGATCAGTTCCGGAGGGCATTTTTATTTCCTTAGCTATTAAGCACTACTTCAATTTGCTGCTTGAACCATTTGGTTTTTACGAGGTCTTTTTTGTCAATGTTTAACTGAGATAAAATATCTTTTTTAAATTCAACTTTCATATCAAAATACTTATAGAAACGCTCAAAATCATCGCTTTTCAAATCATCAACAATAGAATTCACGTTCTCATCTTTGAGCTTATCATTTGTTTTAAATTCTTCGTAGCCTTGCCTTGATGATACTAATGTTGGTAAAATGTAGTCAACACGGGTATTTTTTTGTTTTGTTATTTCGTTACTGTAAGCTACTATGTCAAAATCAACAATGTTTAATTCGGAAATATTTTCGGGGTGATATAGATAATTTTCAAAATCATAATACCGAAGGATATTATGGTTTGGATAGGCTTTATGTATTTTATCAATTTCTGTGTCCGACAAGAAATCTCTGTCTCTTAAAGAATAATAACGACTATCCCTTTTTACATTAATAAAAACATCCCTCGCATCTTTAACACCAACGAAAATTACATCTGGTATTTGTGCCATATTATAATATTCATCATTTTGATTTTCGCAAAGGATTGTTTTCTTTCCTTTAAAAATATCAAAGACAATAGATTTAGGGACAGCTATTTCATATACATCAAGATTATCTTTGGGTTGAGGTTGAATAACTTGCGGTACATCAAAATTCAGGTTATCAAAATCAAGTATTACGGCTTGTTCGCTATTCCTTGCATAATCTATAAACCCTAGAGCATGTGAAGCAGTCCATAGCTGCGAAGAATCAGGAATCCATTTAGTAACGATCTCATCCAAAAGCCTTGATTGCAAGGAAGTGTTTAGATGACAATCCATTTCGTCAATGAAAATAATAGCATCCTCGTATTGACTACGCCTCACTATGAAGTTCAGCAATAAAATAACAACTTGCTTTTCTCCATGGCTAAGAAGGTCATAATGGATGCGAGATTGCCCTTTTTTGAAAACTAATTGCGCGGCGCTGGGTGGACTTAACGTAGCATTTTGAAACTCTATCAGTTGTATCGTTGTTGCTACACTTTCGCCAAAGATATTAGACAAGGAAACATTAAATGGCTTTATGAAATCCTGGAATATTTTAAAGGTATCGGCAGATTTACCACTAAATACTGGTTCTCTCAGCGCATTGTCAATTTGCTGAATGTACAAATTCACATCATTAATAAATCTTTCGTCATTTTCAATAAAAGTTTCTGGTGCATCCTGATCATTTTCAATTTTTGTTGTATCACCTCCAAGATAAAGTTTAGGTAATATGCGAATGCTGCTTCTCCCAATTAAGTCCGCCAAAAAAGGCGCCGATACAAATAAGTTTGCTGTTTCATCGAATCTTGCCAAAGCTTTGCCATCGTTACCAACGACCTCCAGTTCAATTTTCCCGTCCGATATTTTTCGATAATAATAATCAGATACCCCAAATTCCGAAGATGAATGTCTGCCTGTTTGTTGACCTCGCAAATATTGGAACCCATCAAAAACACACGATTTTCCACTTCCATTAGCGCCAATCAATAAGACAAGTTTGGAAGCAGACGGGATGTTGCCTAATGTCAGGTCCGTGAACCTTTTGAAGTTCTTTAAGTGTACTTTATTTATCCGCATGATTGAAAATTACACAAATCTCCTGATTTATTTCAATATAATACTGCAATAAAAAAACCGGCCAAAAGCAGCCGGTTTTCCTTTTGCAATATCCTTTAACTTATGCCTTTGGTTTGTTCTGCTGAGCCTTAGCTTGGCCTGAAGTTGCTGTTTTAGTATCTTTCGATACACCTTCTTTTGAAGCATCTTTCTTGCAGCACGATTTAGTGCATTTTGCGCCTTTTTTGCAACATGCTTTGTCCTGTGCAAATGCACCGCCCGTGATCATCAATGCGGCAGCTAATAATAAAGTGAGTTTTTTCATTGTTTTGCGATTTTAGGCCGTAAAGATAAAGAATAATCTATAATTATCGACGGGTAACTAAGAATATGCCCGGTTTTAACTTTTTGCATTCAATCGTTTTGAGAATGGATCAGTAATGCGCCAATAGTGTTACCCCTCCCTTTACCACATCGCCTATTTTCACATCTACCTTGGTGCCCAGTGGGAAATATATGTCCACTCTGGAGCCGAAACGGATAAACCCAAATTCTTCATTCTGCTTTACCACATCGCCTTCCTTTACATAAAAGCATATGCGGCGTGCCAGGGCTCCGGCTATCTGTCTCATAAGAATATCCCCGTTGTCATTGCCGATCACTATGGTTGTGCGTTCATTCTCTGTAGATGATTTAGGATGCCAGGCTACGAGGTATTTACCCGGATGATACTTCATATACTTTATCTCTCCGCTCACCGGGTTGCGGTTTACGTGTACGTTAATGGGCGACATAAATATGGACACCTGCAGACGCTTGTCTTTAAAATACTCCGGCTCGTAGGTTTCCTCTATCACCACCACTTTACCATCTGCCGGGCAGATCACCTTGTCTTCGCCATGCACCATATTCCGGGTAGGCAGGCGGAAAAATGCCACAACCCAAAACCACACCAGGAAAAGCAAAAAAGTGATAAGAGCCGTGAGCCAGAATAGTGACTGGGGAATGAAATGGCTGGCAGTCCAGCCCAGCAGCAGCCATAATATGGTAGCTATAACGATGTACTTATACCCTTCGCGGTGAATTCTCATTGCAGAAAAATTGAGCCGCTAAGGTAAGCCAAAAAAAGAAGCGGTCTCACCTGGAGACCGCTTTAACCATTTAACTTATTAACCTATTACCTTACTTGGCCGTTTCTTCTTCTTTCTTAGCAGAAGACTGATCCATCTTGAACACGATCTTCGCATCAGTCTCATTATAGTCAGCAGTTACTTCATCACCGGCTTTAATGCGGTGGTTCAGTATCTCTTCTGCCAGCGGGTCTTCCAGGTATTTCTGGATAGCGCGGTGCAACGGGCGTGCCCCAAATTGCTGGTCATATCCTTTCTCAGCTATGAACTTCTTGGCGCCATCAGTAAGAATAAGATTAAAGCCCAGGGTATTAAGGCGTTTCATCACATCTTTCATAATGATGTCGATGATCAGTGCTATATGTTTTTCTTCAAGCGTGTTGAAGATAACTACGTCATCTATGCGGTTCAGGAATTCCGGCGAGAACGTGCGTTTCAGCGCCTTTTCTATTACGCCGCGGTTGTTCTCTTCCTGGTTGGTAGATGTTGCAGTTGTGGTAAATCCTACGCCTGCACCGAAGTCTTTCAGTTGGCGTGCCCCAATGTTAGACGTCATAATGATGAGCGTATTTTTGAAGTCCACCTTGCGGCCCAGGCCATCGGTGAGCTGCCCGTCATCCAGCACCTGCAACAGTATGTTGAAGATATCCGGATGAGCTTTCTCTATTTCATCCAGCAGCACTACAGAATATGGTTTGCGGCGAACCTTCTCGGTAAGCTGTCCACCTTCTTCATAACCCACATAGCCCGGAGGAGCACCTATCAGGCGGCTCAATGAGAATTTCTCCATGTACTCACTCATGTCCACTCTTATCAGCGCATCATCACTGTCAAACATATAGCGGGCAAGCGCACGGGCAAGCTCTGTTTTACCAACGCCGGTAGGCCCAAGGAAAATAAACGAGCCTATTGGCTTGCGTGGATCTTTCAGGCCCACACGGTTGCGCTGTATGGCTTTTACTATTTTGTTTATCGCTTCATCCTGCCCTACCACATTTTCGCGCAGGTCTTCATCCATACGGCGCAGCTTGGCGCTTTCGGCTTCCACCATCCGCATCACCGGTATGCCGGTCATCATGCTGATCACTTCGGCAATAGACTCTTCGTTTATCGGGTAGCGCTTATGTTTGGCTTCTTCTTCCCACTCTGCTTTTGCACGGTCCAGTTCTTCACCCAGCCTCTTTTCACGGTCGCGCAGTGCAGCGGCTTCTTCAAAACGCTGGCTCTTTACTACCTTATTCTTCTCTTGTTTTATGTCTTCTATTTTCTTCTCCAGCTCGAGTATGTTCTCGGGCACATTTATGTTCTTCAGGTGCACGCGCGCTCCGGCTTCATCCATTACGTCTATCGCTTTATCGGGCAGCAGGCGGTCGGTCATATAGCGGTCGCTGAGTTTCACACAGGCCTCGATGGCTTCCGCATCATACAATACATTGTGGAAGTCTTCGTACTTCGACTTGATGTTATTGAGTATGATGATCGTTTCATCCACGCTTGGTGGTTCTACCAGTACCTTCTGGAAACGGCGGTCAAGAGCGCCGTCCTTTTCAATGTACATGCGGTATTCATCCAATGTAGATGCACCTATGCATTGCAGGTCGCCACGCGCCAGGGCAGGTTTAAATATATTGGAGGCATCCAGCGAACCTGATGCACCGCCGGCACCTACAATAGTATGTATCTCATCAATGAACAGGATGACATCGCGGTTCTTTTCCAGCTCATTCATGATCGCCTTCATGCGCTCTTCAAACTGGCCACGATACTTAGTGCCCGCCACAAGCGCAGCAAGGTCAAGGCTGATAACACGTTTGTCGAACAGGACGCGTGATACCTTGCGCTGTACTATGCGTAGTGCCAGGCCTTCCACTATGGCGGTCTTACCCACACCTGGCTCACCTATAAGTATTGGGTTATTCTTTTTACGGCGGGATAGTATCTGTGATACACGCTCTATTTCTTCTTCGCGGCCTACGATCGGGTCCAGGTTGCCCAGTTCGGCGAACTTGGTAATGTCGCGCCCGAAATTATCCAGCACTGGTGTTTTCGATTTGGTATTGCCGCTGGCGGGTTTGCGCTGCTGCTGAAACTGCCGGCGCTCATCGTCCTCTTCAAATTCTTCAGAACCCGGATCGTTATAATCGCTGGTTGGGGTACCGCCTTGCAGTATGCTCAACTCACCCTTAAAACGTTCATAATCGATCTCGTAATGATTAAGTATCTGGGTAGCCACGTTCTCCTTGTTTTTAAGGATAGAGAGCATCAGGTGTTCTGTTTCCACGGTGGCGCTCTTCAGCGACTTGGCTTCCAGCACAGTAATGCGGATCACCTTTTCGGCCTGCTTGGTCAGCGGCAGGCTGTTGATGTTGGCCAGCGGTTTATTGTTTTTGTCTTTAATGGCCATCTCGAGTTCTTTGCGCAGCTCGAAAAGGTCCACCTGCATGCTCTGCAGTACTTTGAGGGCCATTCCATCGCCTTCGCGAATGAGGCCCAATAATAAATGCTCTGTGCCTATAAAGTCATTGCCCAGCCTTAGCGCTTCTTCACGGCTGTAAGAAATGATCTCTTTTACTTTTGGCGAGAAGTTAGAATCCATGTAGCACCTGTTTTTTTAAAAGATAAAGTTAACGATTTCAAAAGTATTTCCAGTATCGCCATTAATTATAGAACTATTGCTATTTTTAGCCTGTGGCTTTCAGCAGCATATTTTCCCGGTTCGTCTGCGTAATATACGAAGGAAACTATTGCTGAGTTTAATTTTTACACCCGTTCACAATTTTTCCTTGAGATATTAAATACTATTGGCCAATGGAATTCAAAATTGATACCAAAGACACTTTTAGTGTCATAACACCTGTTGCCGGTAAAATAGATGCTAATTTGGCAGGTGCGTTAGGGGAAAAGTGTACCCAAATAAGGCAAAGCGGCAGTAAAAACATTATTGTGGACTTTCAGTACTGCAAAGAGATCGATAAAAGCGTGATTGCAGAGCTCGTGAGACTACATGAAGAAAGTTACAGCCAGGAAGAGTCCCTTGTTTTTACACAGGTCAATGAAAAAATTATGGGGGTACTAAAGGAAGATGAAACCGACCTGCTTATAAATATTGCGCCGCGAATAGACGAGGCGATAGATATAATAAGCATGGAAATATTGGAAAGAGATTTATTTAATGAAGAATCGTGAAGGTAACCATACTCGGAAATAACTCAGCACTCCCTGCTTTTGGCAGACACCCCAGTGCACAGGCCGTGTCTGTGTATGGCGAGCTATTGCTGATAGACTGCGGCGAAGGCACACAAATACAAATGCAACGCTATGGCCTCCGCTGGCGCAGTATGCACCATATCTTTATCAGCCACCTCCATGGCGATCATTATTTCGGACTGCCTGGCCTGCTCAACAGTATGAGTCTGCTTGGCCGTACTGCACCGCTGCATCTTTATGCCCCTGCCGAATTGAAACCTATTATCGATTCTATACTCCTTGTTGCCGATACTGTTTTGTTTTACCCCCTGTATTTTCATGCGCTGCCAGAAGGTATAGCGCTATTGGCAGATGATCCATCTTTCAGCGTCACCTGCTTCCCTGTGGAACACAGGATACAATGCCATGGTTTTTTAGTGGAGCGCAAAACAAGGGGCCGAAAGCTGCTGCCGGAAAAATGTAATGAGTATGGCATACCGGCAGCATACTACGAATACTTAAAGAAGGGCCAGGATTATGAGCGAAAAGACGGGTTCCTGGTAAAGAACGAATGGGTAACAGAAGATGGACCGGCAAAAAAACGATATGCTTACTGTGCCGATACTTTGTTTACCGAGAGCTTCCTGCCTGTGATACAAGGCGCAGATACCATATACCATGAGTGTACTTACCTGGAGAAGGACGCTGCTAAGGCACTGGCCCGCCACCACAGCACTGCGGCACAAGCGGCGCAAATAGCCAAACTCGCAAATGCAAAACAACTGATACTCGGCCATTTCTCTTCAAAATACAAAGAGCTGGAACCTTTCTTTGACGAAGCAAGCGCTATTTTTCCAAATGTATTTGTGAGTATTGAAGGCACTGCATATGAAGTCTAAAACGAGCACGAGGTAATGAAGATCGTATATTACATATTGGTGACCGTTGTCGAATTATTGCTGGTTTATTGCATTTGGCCGTGCGATATAATATTAGCGATTGTCATGTTCACGATATTGATTAGCCTGGCTGTTATAGCCGCCAAATATACAGGTGAACGGCAATCAAAAAATCAGAAAGACATTGCCTGGGGCCTTTTATTTGGCACGATAACTTCAATACTAATATTGATCTCGTTATTTATTTGGGCAACACTGTACTATTTCTATGCCTGATATGAACATTGGCAAGAATAGAATAATAACTTCATTGCGTTTCATTGTGATTCAGTTAAACACGTAACTTTCAGAAAAAACATGGTACCACAGTGGCAAACAGGTATAGTAAAACAGATGGAGCAGGTGACGCCCAACACACGTCGCTATTGGGTGGAACTGCCTGAGGTGGATTCATTTCCTTTCAAAGCCGGCCAGTTTGTTACGCTCGACTTGCCAATACATGAGCAGCGCAACAAACGCTGGCGCAGCTACAGCATTGCATCTATGCCGGATGGCAGTAACGTAATAGAACTATTGATCGTGCATGTGGAAGGCGGCCTCGCATCAAAGTATATTTTCAATGACATAAAAGTGGGCAGCACGTTTACGCTGCGTGGGCCGCAGGGCATTTTTGTGCTTCCAGAGCGCATGGAGAAAGACATTTACATGATATGCACCGGCACCGGCATAGCGCCATTCCGCAGTATGCTGCGCTATATCAATTACCACCAGGTACCGCACCGGCAACTGCACCTGCTCTTTGGCACCCGCACCCGCGAAGACCTTTTATACCACGATGAAATGAAGGAACTTGAGCGTATGATGCCGAACTTTACCTACCATGCCACACTCTCCCGCGAAGAATGGGATGGCAATACCGGTTATGTTCATGCTATCTACGAAAAACTGGCTGTAGATAAACAACCCGCCATGTTCCTGCTATGCGGCTGGCGCGCCATGATTGATGAAGCTAAAGATCGTATTGTGAAAATGGGGTATGATAAGAAGGACGTGCATATAGAGATATACGGGTGAGAAATGTATTTTTCGTAGAGACGTTGCACTGCAACGTCTCTACGAACACCGGCGAAACAATCCCAACTACAAATACCGAATCCCTAGTTCCCAAAAAACTACAGCACCGTCCACCAGATATTCTTGGTAGCCCATTTTCCCCAGTCTTTCAGGCTGCTTTGTATAGTTTCGTAAAGTTCTTTTTCGTTTACCTTTTTGCCTTTTTCACTTATGGCAAAGTCTGTTTCCTTTGGCGTCATCAGCTCCACTTTCGTCGCTGTCCATGTGGTGTGCAGGCGGGGTATGGCCAGCTCCATTATCATGCCAGGCAGCCCGCCAAACATTTCGGGGCCACCGCTTGTAGGTATATCTTCGGCATAAAATGCCACTACATATACCGAGTCGCATATTTTGCCCACCGCTTTGTGACATTTATAGTCGGCTATGGTGCGTATCTCATCTTTTTCCTTCCAGTCTATTTTGCGTAAGCTGTCCTGCACAAAGAATTTCTGTTCGTACACCAGTTTCACCGCTTTCAGCTTTTTCTCCGTAAAGTCAGTGAGCACTATATTTTCTTTTGCAGGGCCTTCTCCTACACCGCGGGTGTTGTTAGCCTCCACCTCCCGTCCTGGCTTATAGATACTTTTGGAGCTGTTAAAATACAAGTCGAAATAATAATTTCTGAACTGTGGATTGTTCGCTTTAAAGTTGGCTATCCATTCATTATCATCATCTCCCCAGTCTGCTATCTGGGCAAAAACATTCATCTTCCGCTCATACTCTATTTTACCGGCAGTGGTATATTGCGCTTTTCCTACGCAACTTATGAGCACTATGAAATTCAATATCAATAAGGATCGTTTCATACGTAGTTGTTTTTATTTCTCTTCAGTCACGGCTCCGCCGGGTTGGTGGGTAAAATTCCATATCACATTCAGCATCCCATATCTCCTTATGGTATTGTAGTTGCTTTGCGTAATGATGCTTCCGGTCGCGCTGCGGTCATACCCTATGTTCTGGTTAAGGATGTCAAACACAGATGCGCGTACTTCCAGTTCACCCTTTTTCAGGAATTTCTTGCCTACATAGGCATTCCATTTGATGACATTATTATTGGTGGGGAAGAGCACCGTTTGTTGCCGGAACATAAAGTTAATATCAGATGCTATCTCAAATTTTTTAGGCAATTGTACTGACCCGGACAGCTCGTTGTTACTGAGCCAGTAATTAGTAGAGTAAGTACTGATGGTGGCCTTATTTTCATAGTAGGTAATAGTTGGCGAAAACCATACTTCAAATTTATCCTCCTTATACATACTGGCATGCGGCCCTATTTCAAATGAATTATCATCGTTCTGGTTCTCCTTGCCATTAATATAGTTGACAGAATGATTAAGCCCCGGTGAGAAATTCATCCCCAGGTTGATATCCGGCTTCTTTAGTTTGAAATTGTAGCTCATCCACCCGTTCACGTTGTAGTCGCCGTTTACATTCACAAATTGGGTAGTATTAATGCCGTTGTTGTTGTACAGCGACGTACTTATAGCGTCTTGCGTAATCGTCGCGTTCAGGCTTAGGTATAGCGACCTGTGAGTAAGCACTTTATAATCATTAAACCATGCCGACATGTTGTGAACAAACTCCTGCTGCAGCTTGGGGTTCCCCGTGGTAATATTCGTAGGGTCTGCGTTTTGTCTCAGTGGTTGTATTTGGTCTATGGTTGGCTGTTGGGTTTTTCCGCTGTAATTAAAATTGATCGATCGCTGGTTATTGATTTTATAGTTGAACGTAGCCTTGGGCGCAACATTGACGTAGTTGCGGGTTACGGCTGTATCATTATGAAGCAGGTCTGTTTGCATGTAATCTGTCGTAGATACGTTGCTGCCCAGTGAGAATTTCAATTGCTTATACACCCACCTGAAATACAGGCCGCCGACATTGGTAAAAATATTGTATTGGTAATTGCTGCTGTAAGCGTCATCTTGTTTATCGTATGTATGCGTGCTGTCATTTAAATTGAAGGATGAGTTTTTTGCGCTGGTGTTATTTACAAGGGCGCTGTAATGTATTTCCATATTCAGCACCTTGCTGAGTGGTTCTGTATAGGTAACCTTACCGAAAAGGGACATCGCACTGAGATTGTTTGTTTTCTTCTGGTCAATGGTTGAGTCTGCGTTACCTGTGTAGTATCGGGTGTCGGAATTCAGGTGGCCATCACTAGCCGAAGTGTTATAATTCTCCTTCAGATCTACAGAAAGCGTCCTGCCCTTTTTTGCGAATTTCTTTTTATAGAGTAATTCTGCATTGACGAAGTTGGCGGTAGTATTGTTGTTCACAGTGCGCTTATTGGTATTGAGCGTATCATCTGTTTCTGTGGTATGAAGAACTGTCGCTGTATTATAATTGGAATACACAGTGCTCGTTTTAGTACCAGCTGTCACGCTAAACTTAATGGTGTTATTGCTGTCTATTTTGCCCTCGTACATTCCATCAAAACCATGTCGGTCTGCCTTGCTCGTCTGCGTCTTGCGCGTGTTCGTCACATTGCTGCTGTCCCCGGCCAGCGCATATTGGGCGGTGCTGCTGCCGTCTATAGCTATTTGCTGCTGGCCATAGCGATAGTTAGCTGTGAGATGGCTTTTGTCGTCGTTCCACTTGTCTGCGAAGTGTATGCCTCCTGTTCCCACCGTTGGTAGCCCCTGTCCGTTATACTTGCCATCCCAGCTGTTAAAACCATCATCATTGCTGGCAATGTAATAATTGTTACCATCGTCATCACTGATCATTTCATTGCCCCCGCCAAATTTTCCATTATCCTGCCAGCCAAGCCCCACCTTATCCGTGTTCGATAAGATCCCAAAAGCCGCTATCTGCCGCTTCCCTTTGAACGCATTGATCATGCCCTGCTCCTGGTAGTAATTATCTGTTCCGCCACCCGCATCCAGCTTCCCGAAGTAGCCCTTCTTCTTATCTTCTTTCAGCTGCAGATTTATTGTCTTTGTTTTCTGTCCATCATCCACACCGGTAAACTCAGCCTGGTCGCTCTTCTTGTCATACACCTGCACTTTATCCACCACATTGGCTTGCAGCCCCTTTGTCACCACTTTAGGATCATCAGAGAAAAACTCCTCACCGTCCACCAGTATTTTTTGCACTGTTTCACCCTGCGCGGTTATCTGCCCGTTCTTATCCACTTCTATACCCGGAAGTCGTTTCAGCAGGTCTTCTACATTCGCATTTTCTTTTACCTTGAAGCTGTCCGCCACGTATTCTGTAGTATCTCCCTTTATCTTGATGGCAGATATCTGCTTGGTTAGCACAAACTCCTTCAGCAGGTGTTCTTTAGATACCATGGCTATCAACCCCAGGTCTGTACTGCTTTTATTAACCGTCACCGGGTCCAAGTAATCTGCGAAGCCGGGGAATGTAACACGTACTATATACTTGCCCTCCTTCTCTGTATGTAAAGTGAAATGCCCACTGGAGTCAGCGCGGCTATGCGAAACGATCGTTGAGTCTTTAGCACTGAACAGTACTACGGATGCCAGCTGCAACGGCGCCACGTTCAGCGTGTCTTTTACACTTCCCTTAATAGTATAGGTCTGGCCTGTGCTGTATTGGACAAAACAAAACAGGCACAAGAGGGTTATAATGTGCTTCATAAACGTGTGTGTTCCTTTTCGGGAAAAATGATGATTCTATAAAAAAAGTGAATTATTTGTAATTATTTATAACCCACAAGGCGGTATTAACTACAATTAACGTTTCTTTTATTCGACATATAAAGAATTATCCGGTGTTTTAATGCCGCTGTATCTTATCAATTACTGTAATTAATTTATCTTTGCACTCCCTTAGTAAAATTGATCACGAATACTTTATACCATTTTATGAATTTGTTTTCTATTCAAAACGACGAATTTACCCACCGGCATATTGGGCCGGATGTGCAGGATACACAGGATATGCTCCAGGCGATAGGTGTGGAAGGCATGGAAGAGCTGATCAACCGCACGGTTCCGGCATCTATCCGTATGGACCACAAGCTGCGCATACCTGAAGGGGTGAGCGAAGCAGAATACCTGCACGACCTTAAAGAAACTTCCCAGAAAAACAAGCCCTTCAAAAGCTATATAGGGCAGGGCTATTACGATACACATACTCCGAGCGTGATACTGCGCAATGTTTTCGAGAACCCGGGATGGTACACACAGTACACGCCCTACCAGGCCGAGATAAGCCAGGGCCGCCTGGAAAGCCTGCTGAATTTTCAAACTATTGTGAGTGACCTCACAGCACTGCCTATTACCAACGCATCGTTGTTGGATGAAGCAACTGCTGCGGCCGAGGCAATGAATATGTTCTTTCATGCACTGAACAAAGACACCAGCGCCCCAGAGCGCCCTAAGTTTTTTGTTGATCATGATGTGTTTGCGCAAACAAAAGATGTGGTGGCCACACGCGCCGCACCATTGGGTATAGAAGTGGTTTATGGCGACTACCGCATTGCCGATATTGATACTACTTATTTTGGCGGACTGGTGCAATATCCAACCGCAAAGGGTGAAGTAGAAGATTACCGTGGCTTCATAGCCACTATGCACGAGGCAGGCGGATATGTAGCAATGGCTACCGATCTCCTTGCACTTACACTTCTTACGCCGCCGGGCGAAATGGGCGCTGATGTTGCCCTTGGCTCTGCACAGCGTTTTGGCGTTCCGCTGGGTTATGGCGGGCCTCACGCTGCCTTCTTTGCCACAAAAGAAGATTTCAAGCGCCTTATTCCGGGCCGCCTCATTGGCGTGAGTATTGACGCCGCCGGCAACCGCGCACTGCGCATGGCGCTGGGTACCCGCGAGCAACATATAAAAAGAGAAAAAGCAACATCGAACATATGCACTGCGCAGGCGCTGCTGGCAAATATAGCGGCCATGTACGCTGTATATCATGGCCCTGATGGGCTCACAAACATAGCCAAGCGTGTATCTACCCTTGCCGTGGCTTTGGCTGAGGCACTGACCGAATTAGGCGTCAAAATGCAGAGCAAGACCTGGTTTGACACAATAACAATAGCTGTTGATGATGTGGAAGCGATCCGTAAGGCTTCGGAAGCAAAGGGTGTTAACTTCTGCTACCATGCTAACAATATAGTAAGCATATCGCTTGATGAAACGACGACCCCGCACGATGTGCTCGACATAATCTCTGTGTTCGCTAACCCCGAGTTGCCTGTTACCTATAGCATTGATGACCAGGAAGCGCTTACGAACATACCCACTGCGCTTACGCGCACCAGCGAGTTCCTGAAGCACCAGGTATTCAACAGCCATCATAGCGAAACGCAGATGATGCGCTACATAAAGATGCTGGAAAATAAAGACCTGAGCCTCAATACCAGCATGATATCCCTGGGCTCCTGCACCATGAAGCTGAATGCTGCGACAGAA
>CAIRTW010000333.1 GCA_903881585.1 uncultured Bacteroidota bacterium
AAAGTGGAGTGCTCATTTGGTGTAATTGTTTTTTAGTCAATTACTTATACATCAAAAATCATTCCGCTTTTTGCTTTTAAACAACTTCTTTTCCACATTTTCTTATCCCGAACTCAGGTTTAAAAGAAGGGATTTTTTCATAAACGTTTAATTTTTTTCGCTAAATTAATGACAAATAAATAGAACATCAAATAATTTCGGCACACATACAAAGAAAATGCGCACAGTTAGAAATAAATGTCCTTTACCCTATCTGCTAAAATAATCAAAAAGAGAAAAGCCCAAATGAAACGCTTCAAGAGGTATTTACCCAACAAGTAGTATTTTTGAAAAGACATCGCCGCGATGTCCTTTCTTTTATGCAAAAACTCCCGCGTGTGTTGCTGGTGATACTGTCTGTGGCTACGGGCGCACTGTTCCTTTATTCGGCATCTACCAAGCTCTTCCCCGTGCAGTCATTTGAGTACACGCTTGCCGACCAGGCGCATCTTTCCCATCGCATGGCATCCATAGCCGCAAGGTTTTTTGTTGGCCTCGAGGCTGGCCTCGGAGCGCTGATCTTACTCCACTTTTTCGGCCGGGGCAAATGGGTGCTTAAAGGCGCATTCCTGCTGGTAGCGGTTTTTAGCGTCTATCTCATTTGGCTGAGGATAACCGCCGGCAACAACGTGAACTGTGGCTGCTTCGGCGATGCGATATGGATGAGCCCATCAGCATCTCTGGGCAAAAATGCAGTTCTGCTTTTAGTGCTTGGCTTACTTATCCGCTTTCACCATGGCTTTGAATACAGGTGGGTAAACTTATCCGCAGCTACATTCCTGGTATGCTCCATTGCATCTATTTATCTCTTCTTCCCCGTATTTAACCGCTACAAATTAGACTTCACCGCACTATACGCAGACACAACGCTCGCACCAGCCACAGACTTATCAAAAGGGAAGCATATCCTTGCCTTCCTCAGCCCATCCTGCACGCACTGCCGCAAGGCCGGGCTGAAAATACACAATATGCTCCTGCACCACCCCGACATGCCTATTTACATTATCATCGGTGGCACCAAAAGCGATCTTGGCGACTTCTGGAAAGCCAGTAATGCCGAAGACGTACCCCATACCCGCCTCGACCAGGCACCATTTATGAAATACACACATGGCCTTTTCCCCACCATACTCTGGGTGAACAACGGCGAAGTAGAAGCAGATACCGGCTACCCCGAACTCAGCGAAACGGTGATTGAGAAATGGGAAACCCCAAACCCCTAAACGGGCTTACCCATAGTTTCGAAGAAAAAATTAGAAATACAGTCAAAGGCAAAAAAAAATAACCAGCGGTGAAATTATCTTCTCACGTAAAGCCCCGGAACAAGTTCCCGGTTTTTATCGGGAGGAGTTTGGAGTTTTAATCTCAACAAAATATTTTTCCAACTGAGCGGCAATAATATCCCAGTCAAAACGGGTTTTGATTACCTGCATCCCCGCCGCTCCTACCTGCCTCCGCAGCTGTTCCGATGATAGCAGTTCCACAACGCTACCAGCAAAAGCCGCTGGGTCGGTCTGCATTATTGCCCCTTCACCGCTCTTTATCCCTAGTCCGCCAAAACCAATATGAGAACAAACCACCGGAACACCCAATGCCATTGCTTCCAATACTTTATTCTGTGTACCCGCGCCAAACCTTAAGGGTGCAACAACAACGCTGGAATTGTTATAAGTAGCTGCGAGATCCTTTACAAATCCCGTAACCGCTACATTTTCGCTCACCAGCTCCAGCACCTTTGGCACTGGCCGCTGCCCCGCTATGATGAACTTAACACGGGGACACCGCTCCCGTATCAGCGGCAAAAGAGATTGGGTGAAATAAACCACTGCGTCCACATTGGGTGCATAGTCCATATTGCCGGTAAAGAGTATGGTCTGGTTATGACTGTAATCATGGTTGCGGGGCGCAAAAGTGTCGAGGTCAACGCCATTTGGCAGCAGGCGTAAGTTGTCGGTTTTATGGATCTTCTGCAGGTACGCCAGATCCTCACTCGAACATACCAGCGACAAATTATACTCCTTCAGTATCTGCTCATACTTCAATACCCGTTTCTGCTCTATATTTTCAAACAAGGTCGTGAGTAGCCCACGTTTCACCTGCTTGCGCCGCTCCCAGTAAAGCGAGAACGCATCGGGAAGGTCCAGTATGCGTGGCAGGTCTTTCCGCGCCGCCAGGTAGGGCGACATGCGCAGATGCTGCACATGTATCGCATCATACTTATGGGTAGCGACCATGGCATCCAGTTGCTGCTGCAACTCCACCGATTTAAAGTAAAGTACCTGTAAAGGCCTACTATCCCACGCGGCAGACAAACAATTGATAGCAGACTTCCACTTTGGCAGGTAAACAAAATGTACTTCCGTGAATATCTTCTCGAGTTCCGTCTTGTAAGTCAGGTCTTCCGGAGTCTGCGCAAAAGTGAGCAGGTGCAATTCATGCCGGTCCGTTAGCCGCCGGGCAAGGTTAAATATCTTCAGTTTATCGCCCCTATAAGGCGGATAAGGCACCCGGTTTGCTAGAAACAGTATCTTCATAAAGGCAGCGCAAAATCCAAATTTAAAAACCCAAATTCAAAAAAAATGAGAGCTGCGTCACACCTCCCCTCCTGTTTTTAGGAGGGGATGACCGGCGTGAAGCCGGTCTGGGGTGGTTGACTCGCGCCAATCAGGATATTACAACTCTACACTAAATTTCAGAAATACGGGCATTTTCAAATTTGCACATTTTCAAATTTTCAAATTAGCGGAGTATCTCATGCCCCAGCTTATCCCGCTTTGTCTGCAGGTAAAACTCATTGTGCTCATTAGGCACTATTTCTATCGGCACATTCTCCACTATTTCCAGCCCGAAGCCCACTATGCCGGCGCGCTTGCGGGGGTTGTTGCTCATTAGCTTCATTTTGCTCACTCCAAGGTAGCGCAGTATCTGCGCCCCCACCCCATAGTCCCGCTGGTCGTTTTTGAAGCCCAGGGCCAGGTTAGCCTCTACTGTGTCCTTGCCTTCTTCCTGTAGCTTATAGGCTTTCAGCTTGTTCAGCAGGCCTATGCCACGCCCCTCCTGGTTCATATACAGCACTACCCCCTTACCGGCAGCATCTACCATTTCCATGGCTTTCTCCAGCTGGTCGCCGCAATCGCAGCGCAGCGAGTGGAGTATATCTCCCGTAAAGCAACTGCTATGCACCCGCACCAGCACTGGTTCATCCTTTTCCCACTTACCTTTTATCAGCGCCAGGTGCATTTCGCCCGTATTCGTCTGCCGGAACGCTACCAGTTCAAAATCACCATGCTTGGTAGGCATGTGCACGCGCACCTCCTCCTTTATCAGCGATTCTGTTTGGAGGCGGTAAGATATCAGGTCCTTTATCGAAATGATCTTCAAGTCAAATTTCTTGGCTATTTCCATCAGCTGCGGCAGCCGGGCCATGGTCCCGTCGTCGTTCATGATCTCTACCAGCACACCTGCAGCTTCAAAACCAGCTAACCGGGCAAGGTCCACGGTAGCCTCGGTATGGCCACTGCGGCGCAGCACACCTTCCGTGCGTGCCCTCAGCGGGAAGATATGCCCCGGGCGGCCAAGGTCTTCCGGCACTGTAGCAGGGTCTATCAACGCCTGCACAGTTGCAGATCGGTCCTGCGCACTGATGCCTGTAGTGCAGCCATGCCCTATCAGGTCCACTGACACCGTAAACGGCGTCTGGTGCAGCACCGTATTATTCTCCACCATCAGGTTCAGCTTCAGCTCATCGCAGCGCTGCTCGGTGATAGGCGCACAGATCAGCCCCCTGCCGTATTTCGACATAAAGTTGATGATCTCCGGAGTCACATTACGCGCCGCCGTCACAAAGTCGCCCTCATTCTCCCGGTCCTCATCATCCACCACGATCACCAATTTCCCGTTTCTGATGTCTTCTAATGCACTCTCTATTTTATCCAGCATAATTAGTTTAAAGTCTAAAGTGGAAATTCCAAAGGATAGAATTCCAATCCAAATTCCAAATTCCACAAATACCAATTCCCCCAAAAAAGCAAAGGTACAACGGATAATTTTAGTGGATTTTCGAAAAGCGGAATAGTTGTATTTACGGTATCTATAACCCGTATTTTAAGGCGATAAAACGGGAGAAAAGCACAACAGGGGACTTAAGATTTGCGGACTTCGGTTTTAGCCCTGATAATATCCTTCACTTTACGTTTACTGACAGGACCATCCCACCCCTTCGCAATCTCTATACGCAACAACGTTACTGCCTCATTTTTTCTCGCTTGCTTTGTTTTTACATCAATAGATATGTTTGTCATAACGTCCTTATTTCCAAACGAATTTAAATAAAAGAAAGGTTCCGGCAAATTCGATCCATTAAAACCACAACCCTATTTTTGCACTGCATTGATCCACCCCGACTACTCCACCATAAAGCTCAAACTCCGCCCCGCCGGCGACAGCACCACCGTATTCGATCCTATCCGCAAAAAATGGGTGGTACTCACTCCCGAGGAACACGTGCGCCAGTACCTGATCGGTTATATGACAGAGGTGATGCACTACCCTGCCCCCTTGCTGGCGGTTGAGAAAACTATAGCGGTGGGCAAACTGTTAAGACGATTTGATATAGTAGCCTACAACCGCGATCACAAGCCCTGGCTGCTGGCCGAGTGCAAGGCACCGGAAGTCCCCGTATCCGAAAGTACATTAAGGCAGCTGCTCAACTACCAGAGCACTGTGCAATGTAGCTATTGGCTGCTTACCAACGGCCACCAGACATTTTGCGCCGATGCGCGGGATACTAATGATATAAAATGGCTGCACTCATTGCCCGAGTATCTTTGAGTATTGAGCGCTGCCCAGCACACCCAGCGCCTTTTGCACCACTTCATCATCGCGCAGTATAATGCCATAGTAGCCATTGTCGCGAAACAGGAACCTGGCTATCTGCGCTTTTACCTGTAGCCGGAAATAGCTGGCACTCGTATGATTGGCCATTGCCTTGCTGGCCGCTGCATGGGCCGCAGGCTTTAGCATAGTCAGGTAGGCGCTTACAACCTGGTCTTCTGCCGCAAACGACTCGTTGAAATCAACAATGTGCTTATAATTCAGCTTCGCTTTATTACGGATGAAGTAGTCCCATGTAGCTGTTTTCAGCTCCTGGCTGTATATCATGCTCAGCAGCAGGGGCGATAATTTTGCGGTATCATATGGCACAAACACATCCGGCTTTATGCCGCCGCCGCCATATACTACACGGTTCTTGTAAGTATAAAAACGGGTAGTATCTGTGAGCGCAACGGTGTCCTTGCCGGTAAGTTCACCGTCCTCAAAGCGTTTCTCATAGTCCTGCAGGTAGGCGTCCCTGCCCTTGGCAAACGAGCGCTGTATGCAGCGGCCAGAGGGGGTATAATACTTAGCAGTAGTGAGCCGCAGCGCAGCGCCATCCGGCAGGCTGTATTGCTCCTGCACCAGCCCCTTGCCAAAACTGCGGCGGCCCATGATCACGCCCCTGTCCCAGTCTTGTACAGCCCCGGCTACTATCTCACTTGCCGAGGCCGAGCTTTCATCCACCAGCACCACCAGCTTCCCTTTTTCAAACAGCCCCTTATCACCATTCGCCCTGAACTCGGCTTTCTGTGTATGAATACCCTTGGTATAAACGATCAGTTTTTTATCATCCAGGAAATCATCGCAGATAGATGTCGCAGCATCCAGGTAGCCACCCGGATTGTCCCTGAGATCCAGTATGAGCTGTTTTGCACCCACCGCCAGCAGTTTTTTGAGTGCCGCGGTGAACTCCTCATAAGTAGTCGCGCTAAACCGGTTCACCTTTATGAAACCCGTCACCGAATCCAGCATCAGGCTCGCATCTACACTATATATAGGCACAATGTCGCGGGTTATAGATACTTCCTTTGGCAAACCATTAGACACTCTTTTCAGCGTAACGAACACACTGCTGTGCTGCTTGCCTTTCAGCAAATGCACAATGCGCTCCGAATTGATAGCCGTACCCGCCACCACGCTATCGCCCACCTTTATCAGCTGGTCGCCTATCTCCACCCCGGCGCGGCCCGCAGGGCCATTCTCTATCACCGATGTGACCCTGATCGTATCGCGAATGATAGAAAACTCCAAACCTATACCCGAGAAACCGCCTTCCAGGTCATCATTTACCCCCTGCAGTTCTTCAGCTGGTATATATACTGTATGTGGGTCCAGAGGATTCAGAATACCGTTCACGGCATCCTTGTAGAGCAGGTTGCTCTTTACAGAGTCAACATATTTGGCATTAATGAGGTCTATGATCTCTTCCAGCCGGTCATTGCGTTCTATGACGGTAGTTATATCGCGCTTATTACGAAGGCTATCGCGCAGGTTGAACCCGAACACCATGCCGGTAACCAATACTATAGAAAATAAAAGCGGCATCCACACCTTCTGCCTGTCTCTTCCCTGTTCATCCATTTTGTAAAAACTGTGCTCTTATGTTTGCCGAATATTATTTCACTCGCGCTTGGCCTGCCCGTACCGAAAAGGCACGTTCGCGTTTGGCGGTCTTAAAAACAAAATGAGGGGACTGCGAGCTTTGCGACTTTGCGAGAAACCTTTTTTACGCCTCCGAATCTTTGCGGGAAACTCTTTTACAACTTTGCGCCAATTCTCAAATTTTCAAATTTGCACATTTTCAAATTACTTCGCCGGCTCCTCACCCGGCACATCCATCGCCAGCCTGAAACCCAGGTTCCACTTCCGCGTGTCGGGGTCCATCTTATCCCTATACACACTGCGGCAGGTTACGTCATCATCATAATAAGACCCACCGCGCACTACCCTCTTTTCGCCGCTTTTAGGCCCCTTGGGGTTTATCTCGTCTATCGTGTTTTTGTAGTAGTCCTCGCCATACCAGTCCTGCAGCCACTCGCTTACATTGCCCGCAAGGTCGTATATGCCCAGCTCGTTAGGGTCTTTCTTGCCTATCGGGTGCGTGGCCCCGTCCTGCTTGCCATACCAGGCCACATCCTTCAGCCTGTTGCTTCCGGGATAGGCGTTGCCGCTCGCATACCTGCCACCTCTGGCAGCATATTCCCATTCCGTTTCTGTAGGCAGCCGGTAGTGCTTACCCGGAAATTTTACATTCAGCTTATTGATAAACTCCTGCGCATCATCCCAGTTCACCATCACCACCGGGCAGTCATCGCAGTCTTTATTTGCATAGTTCACCCCATTATATGCCGGCGGATATATACCCATCAGCTTGCGCCATTGCCCGTTCGTCACCTCATACTTACCTATATAGTAAGGAGTTAGCGAAACCCGGTGATAAGGCCGCTCGTCATCATACTCCTTGGCCAGGTACTTTGCATCATCGCACCCCATAAAGAAAGACCCACCCTTTACGGCTATCATCTGGAAATTAAGATCGGCCTGGCAAAAACCACGAAAGCTTGTCAGTGCCATGGCAAATAACAATACTATTTTTTTCATCTGCGCTATTATAAAAGTAATTGCGAATGTACAAATTATAGCTACTGCTAGATAGAGTACCCGCTTCAGAGCTAAAAAATTAACAGATAACACGGGAAACTCCCCTCTTTCCTTCAAGGAGGGGTGGCCTTCAGGCCGGGGTGATAAAATCAAAAATCATCCGGGGTGCCGTAGGCGGGGTAATAAAATCTAATACACTCTTTAATTCCATGTGATCACCCCTTAGGCGGTGACAGCTTTGTAGCACCGCAGATTACCCCCACCACACAGCGCCCGGTAGCGGGCGCACCCACTAGCCAATGAAAGAACAAGCATATACAAAAAAATATCCAGCAAAAAAACGGGAAAACTACCCTTATTTTATATGAGAAATGAGTTATACTTTGTGGGAGAGAAAAAGAAAATCCCACGGAGTACGCAGGATTTAAGAAAAATCTTCGGCTTATAGCCTTATTGTGATAAGCTTTCAATGCAAATATAAAACAAAAAATGCACTATGGAAAAAATTTTAGGTCTTGATCTGGGAACAAACTCAATTGGCTGGGCAATAAGAGATACGTCTTCAAAAGAAAATCAGATAATTGATACGGGTATTTTAACCTTTGATAAAGGAGTTGGTGAAATTAAAGGAATAGAAATTCCTTTAGTACAAGCAAGAACCGAAGCCAGAGGAAAACGAAGAAACTATCAGGCTGAAAAGTATCGAAAATGGGAATTACTTAAGTTTTTAATTGACAAAAAAATGTGCCCATTGTCTAACCAAGCTACGAATTTTGAAAGCAAATCACAACAACTCTCATTTCTGCAAATTCTAAAATTCTGTAAATTCTGATTCAGACATGGTCATTCTGAGCGCCGCCGAAGAGTGTGGATATTACAGGACATGGAAAAACGTAAAACAGCCCTTTAATAATTATTCGTCTTATTAACAAAAAAAAGATTACCTTTAGTAACAAAGCATAGAGATCGCGCATCTGTTCAATTTTCATTTCGCCCACAGTATCCAAAGGATTTAGTGAGGTTCTATATTTCCGCAATTATCTATTACACTTCAGTTAAAATGGCCACCACCAGGCCAATCATTATTTTCTAAATTCGTGCAGTATGAGCCATTCCATAGTAATATCTTATCCCGGCGATGCCCCGGTGGATATAAAAGTAAGCTACAAGATAGAAGTAGCTGAAAACGTACAGACCATTGCCTGCTGCGTGGAAGAAAAGCATTTCCCGCTTTGGCTGCAGCTCAAAAAATTTGACCTCTTATCTATAAAAGAAAAGAACAGGTACACCCCATTGTTCAATGAAGTGAACAACAGCCGGAATATGGCCACATCGCTCTTCATAGACCTGGCCTACACAGATATTATGCTGGCAGAACGGTTTGAAATTAATAAGTCCGGAAATTAGTGGTAAAATAACCCATAAGTAACATTGAAATAAAAAAGCGGCCAAAGACACATAAATATGCTATCTTTACCATTCGTAGCTTGTTTTCCTGCTTTTATCCCCAAAAACGATATGCTCATCACTGCTGAATTAAAAAATAGGTTTAATGGCTCATTTTCAAAAATAATGAAGCAGGTAGAACCCGAGCTGCAAAAAAAATGGGATGGGCTGATAGAGTGGAAAGACGACCGGTCTTACCCGCACATACAGCCCGATATTATCCGCGACCTGCCGCCGGGAGCTAAAGCAGCCTACGTATCGCTGCTAAACAAACTAAGCAGAGGCACAATATAACTAAACAGTCTTTTTATACTTCAAATATGCCAACAGAAAATTTAGTATTCAGGAAGATCAAGGAAATTAGCGCCCGCGAAATGCGCCCCCGGCCTGCAATAAACACCGTTGATCTGGCCAACGAATTACTCATCACCGCCGACAGCCTGATGCCGCTGCTGTCTGAGCTTAAAAAACTGGGCCTCGTCACCTTCCGCGATCCGAAGGCATCCGCAGTTAACCTTACTTTGCTGGGTTCTGTTGTGAAGAGGGATAAGAACTAGATTCTTAGATAAACACCTGTTTTTGCCAGTACAAAAGATTTGAAGGCCACAAAGGAATGTTCTATCTTTATTACAAGAATGGCGTCAATACTTGAACAATATAGTCACGATATACAAACTCTATGTGCCGCACATAGGGTTAAGAGTTTATATGCATTTGGCTCTGTAACCACAGAAAAATTCAATACAAACAGCGATATCGACTTGATCGTTGATTTTGACCCTATTGATATTAAAGAGTATGTAGATAATTATTTCGACTTTAAATTCTCGCTTCAGGATATTTTACGCAGGCCAATTGATCTATTGGAAGAAAAGGCGATTAAGAATCCTTATTTCAAACAGGCGGTAAACAATAAACGCCAACTGCTTTATGGATATTAATGTTAAAGCATGGCTTTATGATATTCTGAACTCTATCAATGAAATCGACAGCTATTTCATTGATGTCCCGCCAGACATTTTGGTTTATCAAAATGATCTGAAAACTAAAAGGGCAGTTGAACGAAATATTGAGATCATTGGAGAAGCAATGAACCGCATTCTTACCCAGAATACATCTTTTCGCCTATCAAACTCACGGAAAATTGTCGATACAAGGAATAAGATAATTCACGGCTATGATGTGGTGTCAGACGATATTGTTTTGGGCATCGTAATTAACCATATCCCACTGCTAAAAACAGAGATAGAAAAATTATTGGGCTAATAACGACAATCCTGTAACTATAGACGCTTACCTCTACTTCTTCTCCGGCACTAATCCCCTGTTCTCCAGCATTGGCTCTATCTTAGGGTCGGCGCCACGGAATTTGTGGAACATAGTAGCGAGGTCCTCGGTATTGCCACGGGAGAGGATCATATCGCGGAAACGCTGGCCATTCTTGCGGTTCATGCCGCCATTTTCTTTGAACCATGCATAAGCATCGTCATCCAGCATTTCTGTCCAGAGGTAGGCATAGTAACCGGCCGAGTAGCCATTGCTCCATATATGCAGAAAGTAGCTGGACCGGTAGCGTGTAGGCACCTCATGCAGATCCAGGTGGGTTTTATGCAATGCCTCCGTTTCAAATTTGTCCACATCTTTCGATGGGCTGCCGGCGGGTATCATGTGCCATTGCATATCCAGGTCGGCGGCGGCGAGTATCTCGGTAAGTGAATAACCCTGGTTGAATTTGCCCGCTTTTTTGATCTTGTCAACCAGTGCCTGTGGCATTGGCTCACCGGTTTTGTAATGTGTAGCATAGTGCTTGAACACAGTCGGCTCTGAAGCCCAGTGCTCGTTGAACTGCGATGGGAACTCCACAAAATCGCGGGCAGTAGCGCTGCCGGAGATGCTGGGGTACTGCTGATCGGCAAAAATACCATGCAGCCCGTGCCCAAACTCATGGAACATGGTCGTAGCGTCATCAAAGCTGATGAGCGCTGGCTGGCCCTCAGCTGGTTTGGTAAAATTGCAGATATTGTAGATAACCGGCTTGGTACCCAGCAACTTCGACTGCGTCACCATATTATCCATCCATGCGCCGCCATTCTTGTTATCACGCTTAAAATAGTCGCAATAGAACAACGCCATCGAAGTGCCATCTTTATCAAATACCTCAAAAACCTTTACATCCGGATTGTAAACCGGCAGGTCTTTGCGCTCTTTGAACGTGATACCGTAAAGCTGGTTGGCCGCATAAAAGATACCATTCTGCAATACATTGTTTATCTCGAAGTAAGGCTTTACCTCGTTCTCATCAATGTCAAACCTGGCTTTGCGCACCTGCTCGGCATAATAGTCCCAATCCCATGGCTCCAGCTTAAAACCTCCGTTTTGCTTGTCTATCAGGTCTTGTATGTCTTTTGCTTCGTTTTTTGCTTTGGCGGTGGCCGCAGGTATGAGCCGCTCAAGAAACGCTGTTACAGCCTCAGGCTTCTTGGCCATCTGGTCCTGCAGTGTCCATGCCGCATAGTTAGGGAAGCCTAGCAGCTTTGCTTTCTGCGAACGTATTACCGCAATACGGGCAAAAGTAGCACGTGTATCATTTGAATCACTTCTTTCCGCACGGTTCCAGGATGCTTCAAACAGTTTGCGGCGGGTTTCGCGCACGGACAACGACTGCAATGCCGGCTGCTGGGTAGTGTTTTGCAGCGACAACATATACTTGCCGGGATGCCCTGCTGCTTCTGCTGCCTTACCTGCGGCGGTTATTTCGGCATCGCTCAGGCCAGCCAGTTCTGCTTTGCTATCTACCACTAAGGCGCCTGCCTTTGCTGCTGCCAGCAATTGGTTGGTGTACTTCGCCATCAGTGTCGCCTCTTCGCTATTGATCTTTTTCAGTATCTCCTTGTCTTTATCCGACAATTTCGCGCCCGACATTCCAAATTTCTGATAATAATACTCCACCAGTCTTTTCGATTCCCAGTCCATTTTTACATTGTTGCGCTGGTCATAAACAGCCTTCACACGCTTAAACAACTTAGTTTTCAGGAATATAGCATCTGTATTCGCGGCCAGTGCCGGGGCCACAGCTTCTGATACCGCCTGTAGCGTGGGGTTTGTATTGGCGCTGCTCAGTAGCCCAAACACACCCGATACACGACGTAGAACAATACCACTTTTTTCTATTGCAGCCAGCGTATTGTCGAATGTAGCTGCGTCTGTATTGTTGGCTATGCCTTCGATCTCGGCAAGTTGCTGCCTCATGCCCTCTGTAAACGCAGGGCTGAAATCAGCGTCCTTGATCTTGGTAAAATCTGCCGTTTGGAACGGCATTGTGCTTTCCTTTAAAAATGGATTATTAGGATCCACAGTGCTGCTAATGTTTTTCATTTCCTGGCCATTTACAGATAAAGATATTGCCATGCCTATTACTGGCAGAAAAGATACTAATTTCATTGAGCTGTTTTAAGTAGTTAATTTGATCAAGCGGGCGGCAAAGATAACACGTTAGGGAGAAATACAAGTCCCCCATCTTCTCCCCCTTGTGGAACAATTTCTGTTTCTATTTGATGATGAACAGTTCGTCCAGCATCTGCTGGTGAAAGTGGTCATTGATGTTGCCCTTAATGTTGTTGTAAATGGCGCTGATAAGAATACTGCGGATAGCGCTGCCAATGATCAGCAATGCAAGAGATCCTATTACAAAAACGCCTATGCCCAACCCCTCATTTACCGAAGATACAGCCGCAGCCACTATCCCGACAACAAAGAATGCCAGCAGCCCTATCAGCCCTATGCTGAAATTCGCCCCTATACCCTCACCCCACTTTTCTTTCATCATTTCCGCAGAGCGCTTCAGCGAGTCCACCGGCCCCAGGTTTTCGTAGGCAATAACAGGGATCACAAAAAATGTGGAAACACTCCAGGCAATACCCGTAATGCCAATGAGTATCCGGCCCAGCCAGCCAACATTGTCCTGTATGATCTTGAGAATAGTGCCAACTGTCGCTGCGAAAACCGCCCACGAAAATATAGAACGTACGCGGCTGGCGCTAAACCGTAAGCCGGCAGAAACACTCACTTCCTCACCTTCAAAATAAAGCCGGGCACAATGCATCAGGGCCATATTGAAGAACACCACAATAAAGTAGTTGACAATATAGAAGAGGAATATGACGAGGTAGCCGCCGAAATTGCCGATCTGCAATGTGCTGGCATCCCAACCCGCAGCCGCCAGCAGCGCGGTTACAAAAGAACCCATAACCAGCAGCATAGACAAGCCGGATAGCACCGGAAAGACCACGAGCTCTTTGTGCGCCCTAAGCACGGCCATGCTGGTTTTGGCCACGGTCCAGCCATTGGAAAAACGAGTTGAGAATGACATAAAATACTTCTTTAGGGATGAACTATAAATGTAAAAAATATTTTCAATATTCCGATCATAGCCGTTATCTGTATTGGCTTATTTGCTACCTTGGTTTTCTAAATCATACACAATGGGACGTTTAGTAATTGTTGCCTACAGGCCAAAAGCCGGGAAAGAAAAAGAGCTGCATGAGCTTACAAAGACCCACCACCCGATACTACTGGAGGCCGGCCTTGCTACAGACCGCACGCCTATCATTATGCTGGCAAAAGACGGCACGGTTATCGAAGTATTTGAGTGGGTGTCAGCGGAAGCTATCCAGCAGGCGCACAAGCATCCCGAGGTGCTGAAAATGTGGGCGGCATACGCAACTGTGTGCGATTACATACCGCTTAACCTGCTAGAAGAGGCCGGCAATATGTTCGCTGATTTTACCCCCTTTGAGATTTAGGCTAGCTACAGCAAAGCCACCTTAATATTCAAGCCCTGCTCCGGATACCGGAACAGGGCTTTTCAATTTTCTTTTCAAAACGGATTAGAAGCCTTTCTTGGCCACTCCGTCTTTAATAGCCTGCAGTGCTTTGGCCTCGCTCATGATAGCTGCCATTTTGTTTCCTTTGCCATCATGGCCACCAGCCATATAGCCGCCCTTGGCGGTTTTGGTGATCACAGCATCCTGCATAGGAACATTTTTTTCCTTAGTCTTCAGGCAATAAGCCTTTATCATTTTTGAAGTGTCCATGTGTTTATTTTTTAGTTGTTAGGAGGAAATTTTTAATACCGTGACACAATCTAATAATTTTTTCATGAAAAGTGTATATACCTGGCCAACAAATTTTTGTTCCCACGCTATCCACATTCTTCCGGAGAACAAGCAATTATGCCATTATTGTGCTAAAAACCGGATCATCCGGGTGATTAAAAATACACAGAGACGTTGGCTTGCAACGTCTCTGCATGTATAATAACGTAGTATTAATTAGCATTCACCGCCTTCTGCACCAGGTCGGCAGCCTCGCTCAGCAGTATAGCCGACTGCACTTTCAAACCTGAGTTTACGATCAGTTCCTTGGCCACCTCCGCATTAGTGCCCTGCAGGCGCACTATTATCGGTATGTTTATGTTGCCCAGGTTCTTATAAGCCTCAATAACACCCGAAGCCACACGGTCGCAACGAACGATGCCGCCAAATATGTTGATCAGTATTGCCTTTACATGCGGGTCCTTCATGATGATGCGGAAACCAGCCTCTACCGTCTGTGCGTTGGCGCTGCCGCCTACATCCAGGAAGTTGGCCGGCTCGCCACCTGCCAGCTTTATCATATCCATGGTAGCCATGGCCAGGCCTGCGCCGTTCACCATGCAGCCCACATTGCCGTCCAGCTTCACATAGTTCAGGTTATATTCACCTGCTTCTACTTCTGTTGGGTCTTCCTCGCTCTTGTCGCGCATATCAGCCAGGTCCGGGTGGCGCATCAGGGCGTTGTCGTCCAGGTTCATTTTGCAGTCAACAGCCAGTATCTTGTCATCAGCCGATTTGAACAGCGGGTTGATCTCCAGCATAGAGCAGTCGAGGCCCACATAGGCGTCATACAGATTGCCTACAAACTTCACCATGTTCTTAAACGCAGTACCGCTCAGGCCGAGGTTGAACGCGATCTTGCGCGCCTGAAATGCCTGCAGCGGAAAGCCCGGCTGCACCCACTCCTTATAGATAAGTTCCGGGGTATCGTGTGCTACGGTCTCTATGTCCATACCGCCCTGTGTGCTGTACATGATCACGTTCTGCCGCTTTGCACGGTCAAGCAGCACCGACATATAAAACTCCTTACGGTCGCTGGGCCCGTCGTAATACATATCCTGGGCTATGAGTATCTTGTTTACCTTCTTGCCAGCCGGGCCGGTCTGAATGGTCACCAGCGTATGGCCGAGTATATTTTTCGCTACCCGCTCCACGTCCTCCGCACTTTTCACCACCTGCACCCCACTCTGATCCGGAACCTCTATCATACGGCCCTTGCCGCGGCCACCGGCATGTATCTGCGCCTTGATCACGGCAAACTTCGTTCCGTTCTCCGCCGCCATGGTCTTGTATGCGTTCACCGCATCATCCACCTTCGATACAGCTATGCCCCCCTGTACGGGAACTTTATAATGCTTCAGCAACTCTTTAGCCTGGTATTCGTGCAAGTTCATTTTGAGCGTATTTTTTTGTGGGGCGAAGGTAATAATTAATGTGGGAATTTGAGAATGGGGAAAACGCAATGTAAAAAGTATAAATATTTTGGTCCCGGCTGATTGCTATTATCACCACCAGTGGCGTTGGCACCGTTCAACAGAAGAATTGCTATTGAGTCTTCCATCGCGCAGGGCTGCGCAACACTCCCGTTGTTCCCGATCTGGGACAACGAGAGGACACTGGTAACCGCAAGGGCAGGCACAGCCTATGCCCAACTGGGGTTCTCCTGTTAAAAAAAAATAAAAGCTTTACGTAATGATTGACAAAGCGATTATGATGCTCAATCAAAATGCGCATTGGGCGGTTCATCGGCAATCTCAGACCAAAAAAATCCAGAATCGGTTTTTTGGTGATCTGTCATATAGAAATCGAACATTGGGTTGAAATGATCAGAAAAGGTACCTAAATGTTCTTTATCAAAACCGAGACATGTGCCAACGTCACCAACTGGTAAAATGTGCCCCCTGGGCTCATCCGTGTATGGGGCGGAATCTATCCATCCCTTAACATAAATTTTTTTATTTTTTTTATTTGTTATCGTATAAGTTGCCTTATAATAATATCCCCTGAAGTACACTTGGTTTTTGTTTTCGACAACATGCGAGCCATTGTCATCAACCGCAATACTTGTACCTGTAGTTTCAAAGTAATAACAATCCCGATGATCTATCTCTTTGAGGGTATAAGACACGGACATATCGGGACCATTGTACAAAAACTTCGTATAACCCACGGCATCTTTCAATGGCGGGGAAATTGCCGTGATTTTTGCTGGATAAGTAGAAGTAGAACCACTAGAATTATCGGCTACTTGTTCTGGTTTAATTGCGACATTATCAAAACTCGAATTATCGTCAGGGTCGTTTACGATATCCTTCATTTTTTTTACGCCAGTGCTATTATTGGGTTTTATGTTATACTGCTTGTTGCCATATTCTTTGTTGTAATAGTCGCCTTGATTTTTAATACCTTCTACGGTAGCACTTGGTTGTGATGTTGCCTGTATATTATAAAGCGGATTCTCTGTATTGTGAGCGCTCGGTGCGCTTGCTGTAGTAGTGGTATTTCCAGAAGCTTTACGCAACTCATCAACTTTCGACGTCTTAGGGGAGATTTCCGTTTGTATGAATGCTGTTATTTGACTTAAATCGTTGTAGCCGCAATTGCAATGGTTAACATCTGAATTTACTTGCAATAGTATCTTACGGGTGTTATTATATAATGGGTCATTGTTTGGCTGATTCACCAGTGTTGTCAGGTTATCATCGGCTGTGTGTAGATTGGCCCAAATTTGAGAGCAACTGACGCCCCCACCAGTCTTCTTGTTTAAGTAGTCGTCCGCATTTTTGATCTGTTGTTCTAGACTTTGACCATACAAGACGTGTACGTTTAGAACCAATACAGCTATACTGAAAAGATACAATTTCATAATACCGGCTTTAATTACAGACATTCCAAAACATTTTCTTTTGTGGACCTACTACCTCCGGCTTCAATGGCATATATGTTGAGTTCCATTTTTTTGCACTTTTTATAAATGTCTTTTATTACGTTCGTCCGTTCACTATTAGACGAATTATAATAGGAATTAATTAATTCCTTTAAGCAAGGTATTGAATTTGAAAACGATAAAATACTTTGTTTGTTTTCATCAGCCAGTTGAAAATTCAGAAGTATTTGAACCAGGTCTTTTCCAAACAGTGGTTGCGATGCAGTATAATTATCATCGTCACTTTTCATTTCCTGCATAACAGAGTTGAAAGTTTTATCATAAACATCTGCGGCAGCCTTTGTAGCGCTTAAAGAGGCATCTTTTATATTAGAACTTTCCTCAAACGAATTCAACGATTTTTGCAGGTAGTTTTGAGTTGTTGAAGAAGCAACGGTATTACCATGTAACCCATCGTTAAAACCAGATGCGGTAGCAGAAAAAGCACTTGCAAAAGCATCCATCTTTGCGCTTGATGCTTCGATCTTAGCAGCCACAGCATGATCTTCAACAGTACCAAAAAATTTAGTAATGTCATGGTCTAATTGCTTCAATACACTATCCCGTGTCCTTAAAACGTTACTCGATTTTAAGTCGTTATGCAGCACAGCTAATTTGTCGTACATGTATGAGGATGCGAGTTGTCCATTCAGATTATACGAGTACGCTAATTTGCTAAATAAACTATATCTCAGATACTCTTTAAAAGTAAGAGGTGCGATCAGAGAATTTACCATTAACAGTCCAGAGAGATCGCACTCAATGGCATTATCATACGATTTTTCTTTTGCAAAATCATCTCCTGCCTGCATATAGGTCAGGACAGTTCCCGGTCTTTTCCAAAGAGGGTAAATTATCGAGTTCATATCTTGAATAGTCTGTGGATCAACATATTTTCTAACCTTTTTTCTGTAAATTTTTGATTTTATTTGATTGTCTTTATAAGTGCCAAATACTGATTTTGATGCAATTAAGGGATCTGGCATGTTTACTTCGGTAAAGGCTCTTTGCATATTAACATAGCTAACGTAAAAATATTTATATGAAGAGTTATGTTTACTGTACTTTCTATATTTCTTCTTCATTCCTTTCTTTTTGATCTCCAAGTCGGACATTTCATAGATATATCCTGGCAAGTATTTTTTTTCATTCACAATGTCTGGAAACTGCTTTGAAAAATATCGATTAATGTCTTTAAAATCCACTGCACTTGTAGAAGTTAAATACTGCTTTTTTATTTCATATAAATTATCCAGCCTGGGTGTTACATTATTTGATCGCCACATCATATTATGAGATATGCTGGTCATTTCCGTTGCATGTTCCATATGCTTTAACCCTCCCATAAAAGGATAAAATAAAAAAATAGGCGGAATAACCATTAAATAGAAGTTACTCTTCATTTTATAATTCAAATTGTATTTTAACGCATCACAACTATTTAATGATATGCGTTCATTTTCTACATATTGTTTTCCTTCTTCCTGGCTGATGACGGTATTGAGCTTGATGTAAAAATCCTTCAATACTTTCTTCAAATTTTCGTCTTCGACCGTGATCGTAGTAATCACTTTGTTATTATGCCATAGTTTACATGTCATTCTACCTTCGTTCAGGTATCCATTGATGTAATATTCTGTCATTCCCCTACGCATCGTTAATACAGGCTCAATTACTTTTCCGCCGACATTAATTGGGTTGTCTGCCAGTAACGAATAAACAAAATACTGTGTTGAAATGTTAGACGGGGTATCAATAAACATTCCAATTCCTATAGAGTTGTGATGACTGATTTTTTCCTGCGCAACAGACGAGACGCCGGGGCCAATATTTGAAACCGAGGCGTTGGCGGGATGCACACTATGCTTTTCTTGTGCAACGGACAGAAGGTTTATGCTCTTATTTGAAACAGTGTCACTGGCTGCAACAACAGCTGTCTTTTTATCCTTACTTTTTTTATTCCGGGTTGCAGCGACTTTTGAAGTATCATTGCGGGTAACACTATCTACTCTGTTAGCCGTGGCTGCAGTATCTACCTTGCTGCGCTCTTTCTCAGCCGCTTTTTCTTCTTTTCTTTTTTTGAATACCGCGGCTAATTGCTGCTTTTTATCCTTTAACTTATTATGCTCAGGCAATGCTGTAGAATCAGTGTTTGCTTCTTCTGCCGGCTTAGTGTTTTTCTTGCTGATTGCAACTGGTGCTAAAGTATCATTTACGTTGGTGCCAGGTGCAATCACGGCCTCTTTTTTTACCGCATCTTGTGTCATCGGTGGTGTTTCCTTTACGACCTTCTTTTTAAAAACATATTGAT
>CAIRTW010000334.1 GCA_903881585.1 uncultured Bacteroidota bacterium
AAGAATACTGCCTAAAAAAAGGGCTGGCATAGCGCCAGCCCCTCCAGCTTTCATGGTGGTATTATTATTCTATTGCGAAATGGAACGTCTTACTTTCGCTGCCGCTTTGGATGTCGAGCAGGTACATGCCATTTGATAATGTCATTCTGGGGCCTGCCGAAGAATTTAATTGTATTTTTTCATTGATCACACCCCCAATGGCGACACTTGTTTTGCTATAAACAACCTGGCCCAGGATGTTGGTGATCTTTATGGTGATTGATGCATCTCCGGTGCTGCCAAGCGTGCCTTTCAGAACGAATGTTCCTTTATTCGGGTTGGGCGATAAAAACGCTTCGAGCGGCAGCGCAGTTATGGTTACCTGTGTTTCGGTACCGGAAACTTCGCCATCAGCATTTACTGCAGTATGCGTAATGACTACATTTCCTGCGGCAACGCCGGTAACCGTGCCAGCGTTGTCAACTGTGGCGATGGTATTGTCACTGCTTGCCCAGTTGCCGGCTATGGTTTCATCAGCTACGTTAACAGTTGCGCCAATGGTAGTAGTAGTTGCTCCGCCTGCCGCATGTGGCGCAGCAGTAGCGGTGATGTTTTTGGTAGCAGCAGCCACACAGCCGGCACTATTCGTTACGGTGTAGCTGATAGTGGCAGTACCGGATGATGCAACTGCAGTAACATTTCCTAAGCCATCTACCATTGCAACGGCAGTATGCGAACTGCTCCAGATTCCGCCCCCGGTAACATCTGTGAACAGTATCGCAGCACCACCATGAGAAACCGTAGAAGGGCCGGAAATTGCGGTTACTATGGGAAGGGCATTTACAGAAACAGGTGCTGTGACGTAACAACCTGTGGTGAGCTTATAGGTAATAACAGAAGTGCCTGCTGCAACGCCCGTTACGGCTCCAGAAGCAGTAATGGTTGCAGCGGCAGTGTTGCTGCTGGTCCAGGAAAGCCCGGTCACAGATACATCTGCTAGGAATGTTCTGTAGCCGGCGCACACGGAGAGTGATCCCGTTATGGGTAAAGGATCTGCGTTAACAGTAATATTGCTGATCGCAGCACAGCCTGTGGATGGTATGGTATAAGTGACAGCCGCAACACCGGTGCTGATACCAGACATGTTACCCGATCCGTCAACTGATCCATTGGGGCTGGATGAGCTCCATGCGCCGCCGCCCACTATATCGCTCAAAGCAATTGTGGAACCGGTACAGACCGAAGTAGGGCCTGCAATGCTTCCGGGAATATTGTTTACCGTCACAACCACCGTAGCTGCACAACCTGATGACGAAAAAGAGATCGTAGCCGTGCCCACTACCAGTGCAGTTATCACGCCCGAAGAGCCTACCGATACTATATATGCGGCGCTGGAGGTCCATGAGCCTGCCGCCGTTTCGCTTAGTGTAACAGATGATCCTTTACAGATAGTCGTAGCGCCTGTGATAGGTGCCGGAACAGGATTCACCGTTACTGTTTTGGTAACGCTGCACGCCGATGAAATATTATAAGTGATCGTGACGGTGTTCGCACTTACACCGGTAACTGCTCCGGTGGAAGATCCAACAGTGGCTGTCGCGGTATTGCTGCTTGTCCATGTGCCGCCTGAAGTGGCATCGCTTAGCGTGATCGTTGAGCCCGCACATACGGCCCCAAGGCCCGTGATCAGGGCCGCGTTGGCCACAGTTACCACGGCTACTGAGCTACAGCCCGCGCCACCCACTGAATAACTGATAAACGCAGTGCCGCCAGATACACCGGTAACAAGGCCGCTTCCGGAGCCAACAGTAGCTATTGCCCCATTGCTGCTTGTCCAGGTACCGCCGCCTGTGGCATCTGTCAGCAACTCTGTGGTTGTGGGGCATATACGGCTATTACCGGTAACCGGTGAAACAGATGTACTGACTGTGACCGCAGTGGTGGCCCGGCAGCCAGTGCTTATAGTATAGCTGATCAAAGAGGTGCCTGCACCTGTGCCTGTAACAACACCAGATGCCGTAATGGTAGCTACTGCTGTGTTGCTGCTGATCCAGGACACGCCGCCGCTGGTAGCATCAGATAAGGATGTTGTTGCGCCGATACACGCTACCCGGCTACCCGATATTGCTGCGGGCGCTGCATTTACAGTCACATTTCGTGTGGCGGTGCAAACACCGATAGCGTATGTAACTGTGCCGGTGCCGGCAGAAAGGCCGGTAACATTGCCCCCGGATACGCTGATATTGGTGCTGAGCGTGCCCCATGTACCGCCTGCAGTTGCATCGGTCAAAGTTACCGTAGAGCCTGCGCACATTACATTGGTACCATAGACAGCCGCAGGCGCTGCGTCTACAGTTACAACGAGGATAGACCTGCAGCCTGCCGGAGCAACGAGGGTATAATACATGGGCACTGTGCCGGCATTAGTGGCGCTGACCACGCCGCTGCTGTTTATTGTGGCTGTGCCGGCAATATCACTGCTCCATACGCCGCCTGGAGTAACGTCAGACAAGGCGGTTGTTGATCCCTGGCACACTGTTGCTGTGCCGGTTATCGGGGCGGGTACCGGATAAACTGTTACTACGGCAGTTGCTGATGCGCTGCCCGTGATATAACTGATAGTTGCTGTACCTGCACTGATGCCGGTAACAATACCACTCGCAGATATGCTGGCAATAGCTGAGGATGCCGGGCTCAGGCTCCAGGTGCCGCCGGTTG
>CAIRTW010000335.1 GCA_903881585.1 uncultured Bacteroidota bacterium
AAAGAAATGGCCCAGGCCCTGGCCGGGCATATTTTCGGGCATAGGGACATAAGCCGGGAACGGTGGCACCCATGGCCCATAGCTTGCACCACTAAGCACTGCCGAAAAAATATCCACTATGCTGCCCAGGGCATAGCCCTTATGGCTGCCATGCTCGCGGTCGCTGCCCAAAGGAAGCATGGATCCGCCATTTTTCAACTCATTTGCATCTGTAGAAGCATTTCCCTCTTTATCCTGCACCCAGCCCTGTGGCGCGTTTGCATTTTTTCGTTGCAGAATCTCCAGTTTGCCGTTGGATGCGGTGGTAGTAGCAAAGTCTGCTACGAACGGCGGTTCTGCGCCCGCAGGTATCGCAACGGCTATCGGGTTTGTGCCTAGCATCCGCTCTATGGAAAACGTTGGAGCTACCAGTGCGCTGGCATTGGTCATCGCAATGCCGATCATATCATGAGGCAGCGCCATCATAGCATGATAGCCCGCTATACCGAAATGGTTGCTGTTGCGCACGCTCACCCAGCCTGTACCCACATTTTTTGCTTTATCTACGGCTACCTGCATGGCAAATGGCGCCACCACGAGCCCAAGGCCTGCATCCCCATCCACTACGGCAGTAGAGAGGGTTTCATGCACAATTTTTACTGCCGGAACTGCATTCACCCGTTTAGCTTCCCACAGCCGGATATAGCCACTCAGTCTTGCAACTCCATGACTATCAATGCCCCTGAGATCAGCAGCCAATAAAACTTTCGCAGCAAGGGAGGCATCTTCTTGAGAGCAACCCATGGAGATAAAAACAGAATAGCTGAAATTATATAAACGATCGTAGGAAAATGTTTGGAACATACGCGCAAATTAATCAGAAACGGGTTCTGTTAAACAGTACGTTTTGGTAACAGATGTGCATAACCATTTTGCCGCAATGTTGCCCTTTAATGGTTATTATACCTACTTTTGCCCACGTTAATCTAAAATTGATTCAATCGAACTAAAATGAAAATTATTTCTACGCTTACATTATTGCTTGGCACGTGCATTGGGGCATCAGCTCAAACTACTATTACAAACGGAGGCTTTGAGAATTGGGGAAATGCAAGCCCTGGGATATCCGGGGCTGTTGGCGAACCCACCAGTTGGTATTCCAACAAGTCTGGCGGGGGGCTTGCCAACCTCGGACCACAAACTTGCTATAAAGACAGTATAGATCAACATTCCGGTCTTTATTGTGTAAAACTAATTACAGAAAGCGGTATTGCGGTTGTGAACGGCGTGGTAACAACCGGAGTGGTTGACGCCCCTCCCGCCACCATCAGCAATAAAGATAGTGGCTATGTGGGAACCGTCAATTATTCTACGGCGTCAGATGACAGGCGTATGGCTTTCACAGGACGCCCAGACAGCCTTGTTGGATGGTATAAATATACACCGGGTGGCAGTGGGGAAATGGGTAAGATACGTTGCATATTACATACGGGTGATTACTTTGATCCTGAAACACCTACCAACTCTTATCACCCAATAACATTTGCTAACAGAATAGCAGATGATACATTTTTTACGCCATCTACTACGGTCAGTACATGGACCCGTTTCAGCGTTCCGTTCACTTATTATAGCACCAGCAGTCCGACATACATAATGATCAATGCAACCTCATCGGCCAACCAGACCACTACCATATCAGGCAGTACACTTTGGCTTGACGATTTGGATGTGGTGTATGCGTCAACGTCTTCCAGCTGCGATACGGTTATGGGCCTTGCTGCGAGCGCTATTACAGCAAGCAGCGCTACTATTAGCTGGACAGCGGTAACCGGCGCAGCCGGATATATATATGCTGTTGATAATAGTGCGGCGGCTCCTGCATCGGGCACATTTACCATAGCGACGAGCGTGCCGGTCTCCGGTCTTTCGGCATCTACCGTCTATTATGCACACGTTCGCGACACCTGTGGGCCAGGCAGCGAATCGGCCTGGGTTACTACATCTTTCCCTACTACTACCGGCGTTAAGAACTTTGTGGCCTCAACTTTTACTCTTACTGCTTTCCCTAACCCTGTAAAAAATGATTTGACCATAAACATTAAGGGTGTTGAAAATATCTCTGGCCACATCGAACTCATGGACTTATCAGGCCGCATTATTAAAGCCATGGCTGTGAATACAGACGTTGCGAATATGAGCATGTCTGGTCTCTCTGCCGGCGTTTACGTTATCAGATACACTGACTCAAAACATACACAAACGATAAAGGTTAGCAAACAATAAAACTATAATTTCAGAGAATGTTTTTCAGAACACTTGCTGTTTGCACAGCATTAATGGTGATTGCTACCTTTAATTCATCTGCGCAAACTACAGGTGTCCTGAAAGGCAGGGTTACTGCATCCGGCAACAACGAAGCGCTCACAAGCGCCACGGTACGGCTTGTGAATAATCCTGCCAAGGGGACGGTGACTGACCCTGACGGCGTATATTCGCTGGTGCTGGACACCGGGTATCAAAGACTGATCTGTGAATATATAGGGCTGTTGCCGGACACGTTTGTGGTGCATATCAGTAAAGACGCCATTACCGATAAGAACATAAGGCTACAGGCATCCTCCGAGGTATTGAACACTGTGGTGATTTCCTCAGGAAAATTCAATCAAAAACTAAATGAGCTGACCGTATCAATGGAGGTGCTTAAGCCTGCAATGATCGCCAATAAAAACACTACAAGTATAGAAACAGCGTTGGAGCAAGTTCCGGGGGTCACCATTATTGACAATGACCCGCAGATACGTGGCGGCAGCGGGTTCACGTTTGGGGTTGGCAGCAGAGTGGCAATTTTGCTTGACGGCCTTCCCATGTTAAGTGCGGATGCCGGCAGGCCGGAATGGAATTACATGCCTGTAGAGAACATATCGCAGGTGGAGGTGATAAAGGGTACATCGTCGGTGCTCTATGGATCATCGGCTATAAACGGTGTGATCAATTTGCGTACAGCCTATCCTACAAGCGAACCAAAAACCGTTATCAGTTATTCAGCGGGGGGATACAGCTCACCCGCACAGCCTGCTCAAAACTGGTATGATGCCTCTATTCCGGGATTCTCGAACCTCAACTTCCTGCACTCGCAGATAATCAATAATCATATAGACCTGGTAATAGGTGGTAATTTCAATATTGACCAGGGATATATCGGGCCTCCACCGGCACAGGGCTACCTGCCACAATACGTAAAAAGCGCATTCCTGCTTCCTGATACGACGCCCGGCCTCTCTAATAAAGATATGCTTAAAGAAAGGGCACGGCTAAATTTCAATCTTAGATTTCGCAATAAAAAAATAACCGGCCTCAGCTACGGTATTAACGGCAATGGCATGCTTAACAAAACAAATATGCCTCTGGCGTGGCTGAATGATTCATCAGGACTGTATAGAGCATTTCCGGGAGCCGTACTATTAGAAAACCAGACTTACTATAATATCGATCCCTTTATCAGATATGATGCCGGCAACGGAGTGGTACACAGCTTGCAGGCGAGGGTTTTTCATACCAATGATCAAGTCACCGGCAACCAACTGAAAGGTGATACCTTGACCGGCAGTAGCCGATCGCCCGGAGATACTGTCTCTAACCAATCTACCCGCGGCACTGTATATTATGCAGAATACCAGTTGCAAAAAAAATATCCTGACCTTGATGCAACATTCACCGGAGGTGTAGTGGCCAATATCTCTACATCTCATTCCCAGATATATGACTCAAGCGGGGCCCCAAACAATAGATTGAGTAACCTCGCCGGATATATACAGCTAGACAAAAAAGCATGGGACATACTGAATTTATCCGGAGGTGTCAGGTATGAATATTATCAGACAAATGATCAGCAGGGTGTTTCTACGCCCATATACAGAGCCGGCGCCAGCCTGAAGATACTGCCCGGAACCTGGATACGCACATCAATAGGCGATGGCTTTCGCTACCCCACCATCACGGAGAGATTTATAACCGACAAAGCGGGACTCTTTGGCATATTCCCTAATCCGGCTTTACAACCGGAGACCAGCAGGAATTTTGAACTGGGTATCAAACAAGGCTTTAAGATAGGCAATTGCATGGGTTATTTTGACCTCGCCGGCTTTCAACAAAACTATCACAACACGATCGAATACCTGTTTGGCACATGGGATCCGAGTGTAGCAATAGTTGGTTTTAAATTTGTAAATACCGGCGATTCCAGAGTTAGCGGTGTCGATATGTCTATGGCCTGCGCGACACCGGAAAGCAACAAAAATTTTGGAATAACTGCATTGGTGGGATATACCTATATTGACCCGGTATGCCTGAACCCAAACTATGTTTACGATACCACTCATAATCTTTCCGGTACTACCGTTGCTAATACCTTTAAAAACACAAGCCTGAACTCAGCCGGAAATGTATTGAAATACCGCTTTAAGAACATGGTGAAGCTGGACATTGAAGCGCGCATACATAAGTTTGCCGCGGGTGTGAGCTATCGGTACTACAGCAAAATGCAGAATATTGATACTGCATTTGCTGAAATAGAGGGCCTTACAAATACTATCAATAGCGTCTATTCGCAATTCCAGGCTATCAGTATCGTCAATTACTGGCAAACCCACAAAAGATACAGCATTTTCGATGCACGTATCAGCTACAAACTCAGCATGAAACATAAGCTGTCGGTGATCTGTAACAACGTATTCAATGTAGCGTACTTCCTCCGGCCTCTGAAAATAGAGCCGCCGCGAACAACTGCGGTTCAATATGTCTATACCTTCTGATACGCGGGATCAATAATAAGAAAGTGTCCCGTCAAACTGCCCGCTTTTTACTACAGTTCCATCGGTCGTAGTAAATGAGAATGTACCCTCGAATCTTCCGGATGATGATTTTTCGGAAACCTGTATCCAGCCTGATACTGCAGCACTGCCGCCACTGCCAGATGCCGATGTAACTACCGAAGCAGTCGCGCTGCCGGGCACAGCATAGTAGCCCTCTGCATTAGGAACCCGAAGGGTAATACCAGGCTGGGTAGTGGTGCCTGGAGTATAAATGCTTGTAGTGCTTGTGATGACCGTCATTTGCGGGTTATGTGTGGTAGTGTCCGCATGAAAGATAACCGCAGGCGTCCCGGAAGCAGTGTATGCGATAGTATCTATTGTTCCCACAACGCTGTTTGGGTATTCCGTTTGCTTATCGCAGCCGGTAAAAGAGTATAAACACACTATTGCAAGAGAAACAAAAACAAGTATTTTTTTCATTATCGTTTTGATTATAAAGGCGAAAGATAATAAAAAATACGTTTTTGCAGCATTCTTTCAAGAGATTGACACGTTGACCTTTACCCTATCCACCTTTTAATTGATCACCTATCAACCTATTAACCTATTCCCCGTACCTTTGCCGCCTCTTATGCACTACGTTTCAGCAGACCGGATCAGCAAATCTTACGGAATAAAGCCCCTTTTTACTAATATCACCTTTCACATCAGCGAAGGGGATAAAATAGCCCTTATTGCCCGCAATGGCAGCGGTAAGTCAACCCTGCTCAAAATACTCGCAGGCAAGGATACGCTGGATGATGGAACGCTTTGGGTGCATAAAGACGTAACTGTGGCGCTTTTCGAGCAGGAACCGCAATTCGCAGAGGAGTTGTCGGTGCTGGATAATATCTTTCATTACCGCCACCCGGTGGCCGAGGCCATGCGCAATTATGAAAAAATACTCGCCGATGGTTCTAAAGATCATGTAGCACTTTCTGCGGCACTAGCTAAAATAGATGAGCTCGGCGCCTGGGACTTTGAAGCCAAAGTGCACCAGATACTTAATAAGCTGAACATTAAAGAGCTGGACCAGAAAGTAAAGACCCTATCCGGCGGCCAGCGCAAGCG
>CAIRTW010000336.1 GCA_903881585.1 uncultured Bacteroidota bacterium
TCGGCTTTGTAGCTACAGTAGATTTATTGAGCAAAACTGTCAGTTCTTCTATTGTTTCCTTGACACTAATTGTTTGTAAAATAGCCATACTAATCTATAGCAAAAATCATGCCGAATTATTTTGTCTAATTGGTATTAGATAGCAACTATCGTTTGCGCAAAACTTATAATACCACCACGTATTGGATGAAATTTTTTTTACGATCTTATCATAAGAGTATTTATTTTCTTGACTGAAACAGATCAGAGGTGTAAAAAAGAGGATATAAGCTCTCATAAAATGTATTTTAACGCAGTCAACTATCTTGACTGCGTTGCTACTCCCTTCCCCTTCCTCATCCGCACAAAACCCCAAATCCCACCATACAGCAGTAACCCTAAAATAAACAGATACATCCCTGTTTTAAAGTAGCGCAGGCCATAGGTCATCTCAACAGTATGGGATCCTTTCTTGAGCATAACACCTGTCATACCGCTAAAGGTCATGATCTTGTCCTGGGGCTGGCCGTCCACTGTCAGCTTCCAGCCACCATCGAACGGGATGGAGATGTACACCAGTTTATCTTCGCTGCAATCAATTTTACCGGTAAAATTGGTCTGCTCAAACTTGCTCAAGGTAAGTGTGTCCTTTTTAAGGTTGCTGATATTTGCCTGGAATACATCGCCATTAAAGGCATTTGCAGGTATGGTGTCCTTCAGCTGAAACTCTTTTAGTCCGGCTACTTTGCTGATGTCTGCATCATTGATCACACACGCCTGCAGGCTGATGAAGTCTTTCTGCACCGGAGATAGATTATCGAAGGCACTCAGCTTGATAAGGAGCCATAAGTAAACCCAAACGGCAGCACAAATTTATTCCGGAACACCTTTACATCGCCGAAGGTGGCAATGGAATCGCAGGTGATACGCCAGATGGGGTTAACGTTTTTCTTCGCTAAGATGTACTTCACCTGATCTACAGACTCTAGTATTGGGCGTGAAGATAGGCCGCTGGCCCAGCGGCTTTCCAGCTCACTGTTCTTATTGATGAGGCCCATGGAGGCCAGGTAATTCACATAATTCCCCTGGTTGAACGAGCTGTAGGAACTGGTGCCATAGTAGTTCTGCACCATTGCGTCATTGAGCGAATAGTGGATAGCGCCAGATGAAGCATAGGTTTTGTCGATACGGTAAAACGATTTGTCCTGCTGCTTGAGGTAGGCCACTGCCTCCTTGGTATAGTCATTAAAGTTTGTCCGCTCCGCCAGTTCAGATGTGGAAACCAGATCTCGGTCATTAACCGATGTTCTGGAAAAATAGACCAGCTCAAAGAAAACGGCAACGAGGAAGATGTACTTGATATAGGTAATGTCCTTCATCCGGCCCATGAAGAACACAAGCACACCGTATACGAGCAGCATAAAGCCAGCAAAGGTGGCTATGGCTGTGTTTATGATCTCCTTATCAGGGAAGTAGGGATAGTTGAGCAGTATCAGCAGCAGCACTACGGTAACGATCAGCACGATGAGGTTTACCTTCCGCTCTTTCAGTATGAAGTCGAGCGCCAGAAGGGTGTAGAACATGAAGACGAACGAAACGAGGAATGAATAAGCCCGGAAGTAATCTCCGCTGAACAGGAAGAACGCATAGCGGAAATAAGGGAAGATAACCGGCAGCAGCCACAACGAGATAAAGACGATAAAAGCTATCCGTGCTTTTTTATGGAAAAACTGGAAGACCTGCGGCATCAGAATGAGGCAGGGCAGACCGCAATAGAAAAGCGGGGCCTCGAGTATGTTACCTGTGCCACGGAAGTTGCTGCCGCTGCCGAGTATATCTGTAGAGAAAAAGCGCATGATGTCTGTGCCCATATCTACCGATGTGGCAGTGCCAAACATAGGCGCCTGCCTGAGTATGTGCGCATAAGAGTAGGAGCCACTGCCGCGTGGACTCTCCATGATCATGAGAATATTCTCGAGCAGTATGGGTGCGCTGAGTAAAAGAGCTAATACGCCAAGCCCCGCCATTTTCGCAAAAAGGGTGATGGTGTTTTTTACGGTGAGCTGGTCGGTCTGTATAATGCGGAGAATAGCATAGAGTGCCAGGAAGAGGCCATATATATATAGGTTGAAGGGCTGTGAAATAGCTATGAGGAAGAACGGGATAGGGAGCAGCCACCATTTATCATTAGAGAACAGATGTTCAAAACCAAGTAACAGAAATGCCATTTCAAACACCTCTAGCGAGTGTACATGCCAGCCGCTGCCCACAACTATATAGCTGCAAAAGCCAAAGAACAGGCTGCCCACTATTGATGTATAAACAGACAGGTTGAGCTTTCGCAGGTAGTAAAAGAAGATAAGGCCACCGAATAGTATTTTGGCAATTTCCTTATATACTATCCCACCAACAATGTTGTTCTGCCCGGTGATGTAAAATATAATGTCGAATGGATCGCGGAAGACGTATGGTAAAACATTCTGACCCATGCCCACATTGTAAGACCAGGTAGGTAGGGTATGTTTATGAACAAATGCGGTGAGCGTATTCATATAAGGATACAGGGCGTTCAGCGAATCGCTGCCGATATCCTTGAACAGGTAGACCTTATCGCCAAGCAGAAAATCCTTAAAAATGAGGAACACGGCCAACAGCAATATCAAGAACAAAACCAGGGGGGCTTTGTTGCCCAGCATGTTAAAAATATCAGGCATTGCCTTTACCTCGGGCGCGGGTTGGGGCGGGGTTTGTTTAGTGGTTAGAGGGTTTGTATTCTTCTTTGTGGCCATAATATCGTTTTCTGTGCCCGCCAAAGTACAAAGAAGCCATTAATCAAACAAAAAAGGGTGCATTTTTATGAGGCCGTTTTTAATTAGGCCTTAATCTTCATTTTTTTAAAAAAACTCTATCTTTAGCCACACATACATTATGCGCACTCAGCTGTTGCAAAAACTGCGCAGAAAATAAAAACCGATGTAATGAGTTCAGGAAAAAACAAGAAAAAACCTATAGTTAGCGATAGTTTACAAAGCCAGCCGGTTACCACTGCATCCCCTGTGGCGAAGCCGCGTGCAGAAAAAGCACCAATGGAAGATGACCCGGTGCTTAAGGAGCAAGTGCTTAACTGGATACTATCTATCTGCGGCACCATATTTGTTTACTGGTGCGTCGCGCATATAATATTAAAGGTCTACCATCCTGATATCAGCTCTGCGCTGGCAGACGCCCAAAGGCTGCTGATAGAGCCGGGAGGTTCGCGGCCTGAGCCTATGGAGGCCATGCTGTTCCGGGTAGGGGTGGTAGTTATTGTGTTGGGGCTGCTTGGTTTTTACTCACTGTTCTCAAGCATGCAAGCGATAAAAGATATTGCCAGGAAGCCACTGTTTTTAATTATCTCATTGATACCCGTAGCATTGCTTGTATTCATGGTATGGATGGATTTCACCGCGCAAAACCCATTTGTAAAGGATGGCGGCGATATGATACAGAATAGCCGGGACTATGTAGGACACACCAATTTCGACTTTTACTTCGATGGCTTCTTCCTGGGCAACTACCTGATGTTGTATACATTCATTCTCGTGCCTGCGCTGGCTTGTCTGTTCTTTTTCGGAATGAAGAAATTCAACTGGGAGGATAACAAAATGTTCAACACCATTACCACGGTTATCGGGTATTTAGTTGTTGGCGGTACTATCATAGCTTGTGTGGCCATGAGCATATTCTACTTTCCGTATGCTTATGAGAACAAGTACGACTTTAACGCAGTGTACTATTCCATGACACAGGTCAATGCAGGATTGCCTATACTTGTGAATGGCTTTAAGACTACTTATGGGCTATATCCTCATTTTCTTAACCTCATTTTCTCCATTACAGGCCTTAGCGTGCTGAAGTTCTCCATGGCTATGGGCATCCTTATAGGCCTTGCATTTACATTTAATTTCTATTCGCTGAAACAATATGTGAGCAACAAGGTGATACTGTTCCTGGGTGTTTTGACCGTCATCTTTTTCCCTTTCCTTAACTTTAAATTCGGTCAAAATTTTGATTGCAACTTCGCGTTTTACCCCATCCGTTACATCATACCCAGTACGCTTATCCTGCTTTCCACACTTTATTTTAAAAATCGCTCGCAGCTGCTGTATTGGGGCACAACAGTAGTGCAGGCGTTTTTGGTGCTGTGGAACCCGGAGATAGGGCTGGTTTGTTATCTATCCTGGCTGGCAGTAAATACGTATAATGATTTTTATACGCCGGAAAATAAGATCGCGGTAAAGAAAATACTGATCCATTGGGGTGCCGGATTTGCCATCCTTATAGGCGCCTTCTATTTATATAAGCTGCTTATACTTGCCGCCTACGGCGTAGCCCCCGATTTTTCGCTGCTTTTTTCTACCATAGCGGTGTTTGCCAAAGTAGGTTCCAGCCTATTGCCTATGACACTGGTGCACCCGTGGAACATGGTAGCGCTGGTCATCATGCTGGGCATGACCTACGCTATCAGCAAGTGGTATAAAAAAGAGATCACACCAAAGGCATCTATGGTGTTCCTGCTTTCCGTATTGAGCGTTGGTTTCTTTGTTTACTTTGAAGGGCGCAGCCACAACTGGCAATTGGCACAGAGCTCGTGCATGAGCCTTATACTGCTCACTATACTTGGCGATGAGCTTTGGAGCCTTGCCAGGAGGAAGAACGTTTTGTTTCTAAATGCCCTGTTTGTAGCGTTTTTGTTCATAATCTCTTTCTCATTTTTCTCAGTGGTATTTGGCAAGGAGCGTATCAGCGAACTGGTGAGCCAGGATGATGATAAAACAAAACAACAGGATGAACAGAACCGCATAGAAAGCAATAACGAATTCATACTAAAGAACTCAAAGCCCAAAGATCAGATATATGTATTCACCGTAAGGCAACTACAGGGATTGTACTTTGATGGCAACAAGAGGAAGTCTGCGTTCAACCCCGGCCTTGGCGACTTCTTCCTGAACACGGACCTTGATAAACTGGTGGACCAGGTACGGGATTCTTCTTTCGAGATATTCATTGAGCCTAACTTCTCCACTTATTATTTCCTTACCCGACCATTCTCGGCTATGGCTGCCACTTATGATGTGAAGGATACCAATAAGTCGATGGCACTGCTGGTAAAGCGGAAAAACAAATTGCCAGCCCAGGCATTTTTCACCCATGCGGAGCAATCGGTGTTTCACAGGAAATATACTGATGATACTGCGGGGCTGGACGCACGGATAAACGATGGGGCAGGGCAGCCTGCAGTAAGCCTCAACCCGGAGTTTTCGGCAGAGGTGCTGTTCAGGCCGCAGCGGCAGATATACCCCTATGCTACATTGGTGGGGAATATGAATGACAGCAGCGGCTTTATCATGGCCAATATTCTCAACTCATCCAATTACTTTTTTGGCATCAATGGCAAGGGTACAGGCGCCGCGATACCCGGTAACGACTGGGCCTATGCGGTGATGAATGTCTATCCCGACCATTTTGAAGTGTATGTGAATGGCACTATTGCCAGCGCATTTCCGCTGCCAAAGCCTTTCAAAACCTCGCCTGAAAAACTGTTTGTGGGCAACCTTGGATTTATGCGTTTTTACATAGGGCAGATATCTGAGGTGGCTATTACAAACAAAGCGGTTGAAAAGGCAGCGATACAATCCACGTGGGAGACTATAAAACAAGCTACAGCAGGTAAATGATATGAAGAAGATATTAGTAACGGGCGGTTCGGGGTTTATAGGCAGAAATATTGCAGAGTCGTATCTGAAGGAAAAGTATGAGCTGCATATTCCCAAACGCGCGGAACTGGATTGCAGTGACGATGAAAGTGTAGCCAGGTATTTTGCCAGCCACTCATTCGATGCCGTAATACATTCCGCCGCAAAGCCCGGCCACCGGAATGCTGCGGATACTACCAGCCTGCTGTTCACCAATTCGCGGATGATCTTTAACCTGTTGAAGCACCAGGATAAGTGGGGCAAATTTCTGAACATGGGCAGCGGCGCTATCTATGATATGCGGCACTACGAGCCTAAAATGAAGGAATCTTACTTTGGCACGTATATACCGGCAGATGAACATGGGTATAACAAATACATGCTGGGTAAACTCCTGCCACATATGGACCATGTCTACGACTTTCGGATATTTGGGATATTCGGTAAGTACGAGGACTACGCCATTCGGTTTATATCCAATGCCATTTGTAAGGCCATATATGATTTACCGATCACTTTGCGCCAAAGCCGGAAATTTGACTATCTATCCATAGACGACCTTATGCCAATACTGGCGCATTTTATTGAGCATGATCCAAAAGAAAAGTCATTTAATATAACACCAGACAATTCTATCGAACTGTTGGAAATAGCGAAGATCGTAAAGGAAGTGTCCGGCAAACCAATAGAAATAAAAGTAGCGCAGGAAGGCCTGGGCATGGAATATAGTGGAGATAATACCTTGCTGCGAAGCGAATTTCCGGCAGTGAAATTCACGCCAATCGAAAACGCTATACAACAATTATATAACTGGTATATTGAAAACAAAGCATCAATAGACCGAAACCTCCTTATCACAGACAAGTAGTTAGCCCGATGCAGCACATTATTTTTGACCTTGATGGTACGATCATAGATTCTAAAAAGGAAATACTGAAAACATACCAGGTCGTTTTTGAGCGGATACCCCCACGGGTGCCACCCAACACAGACGAGCTGAACTACGGGATGAATATAAACGACCTGTTGCGCGGTGTATATGGCGAGGATGACATTACCCCTGCCAAAAAGATGTTTGCGTCTATTTATGATACCTCCGGTTATGAAGAGACTAGCCTTTATGAGGGCGTGCTTGAAACACTGGCATTTCTGAAAGCGCAGGGCCATGAACTATACATAGCAACCAATAAAAGATACACCCCCACATTGCGCATCCTGGAGGCAAAAAACATCAGGCAATTCTTTTCTGAGGTTGTGGGCTATGAGATGACACCGGGCATAATGATGACCAAGCGTGATATGGTGGCTGAACTGAAACGTCTCGGGTCGTTCTCTGAGGGCTTTATGGTGGGTGATTCGGTAGGCGATATAATGGCCGGAAAGGACGGACATTTGACAACAATAGCGGTGACATATGGCTATGAAAGTGAAAGCGTACTGGCCGAAAAAAATCCCGATCACCTAATTGACCGTTTCCATAATTTATCTACTTTTGTACAAATACGTGACAAGCAATAATCTATTTAAAAAATAAATAATTTAAATGAAGAAGAACGCAATTTTTGAAGAGCTATTTGTCCTTGAGTTAGCTAATAACCATTGGGGAAAACTGGACAGGGGATTGAAGATTATCGAGGAGTTTGCCCAGGTGGTACGGTTTAATAATGTAAAAGCTGCCATTAAACTACAGTTCCGCGATGTGGATTCCTTTATTCATAAAGACGCTATCAACCGCTCTGATATACGGTATATAAAGAAAACTTTAGATACTAAAATGTCTAAAGAGCATCTGAAGACAATGATAGAAACTATCCGCAGGCTGGGCTGTATCCCTATGGCTACGCCATTTGATGAGGCTTCTGTTGATTTCTGTGCTGAACTTGATCTGCCTTTGATCAAGATAGCCAGCTCTGATATTAACGACTGGCCGCTGATAGAGAAAATAGCCAAGACACAGATACCTGCCATAGTTTCTACAGGTGGTTCTTCATTGAAAGATATGGACGATCTGGTTACGTTTTTCAAGAATAGGAATATACCGCTGGCTATCAATCACTGCGTTTCCCTGTACCCGTCCGATGATTCTGAACTGGAGATCAACCAGGTGGATTTCCTGCGCGAAAGGTATCCCGAAAATGTTATCGGCTTCTCCTCGCATGAGTCTACCTCGTGGGGCCTGTCTATAGCCATAGCTTATGCAAAAGGCGCACGCACTTTTGAGCGGCACATAGATATTGAAGACGATGGTATTGCAGTATCTCCTTACTGTACGCTGCCGCAGCAGGCCGATATTTGGTTCAAAGCCTACAACAAGGCCAAGGAAATGTGCGGCGCTCCGGGCACCCAGAAAAGGAATCCGCCCAAAAGAGAAGTAGAATACCTGAATGCACTGGTAAGGGGCGTATATGCTAAAAGAGATATTCCTAAAGGATACGTGATAAAAAATGAAAACTTTGAGAACGACTTCTACCTCGCAATCCCGCTGCTGAAAGGACAGGTGAGCTGCCGCGAGGTGATGAATGGCGAAACCCTGCTGGAAGACTTCAAGAAAGATGAGCCGCTGAAAATAGACATCATAGACAGCCCATACTCCAGGAATCAGCAATTAAAAGACATGATCTATAACCGTGGGTTCTAAGATGATAAAAGTTACCGATTACATTGTAAGGCGTTTAGAGGAATATGGCATCACAGATGTATTTATCATCGCTGGTGGCGGCGCTATGCACCTGAATGATTCTTTTGGCAAGTCTGAAAAGATCAGGTGCATCTGCAACCATCACGAGCAGGCGTCGGCTATTGCGGCAGAAGGGTATGCCCGGCAGAAACAGTCGCTGGCAGTAGTCAATGTTACCACAGGCCCCGGTGGCCTGAACGCGCTCAATGGCGTTTTTGGCCAGTGGACAGACTCTGTGCCGGTGCTATACGTATCAGGCCAGGTGCGCCTGGATACCACCGTACTTGCTTGCCCCGAACTGAACCTTCGCCAACTTGGCGACCAGGAAGTAAGAATAGTGGATGTGGTAAAGCCCGTCACCAAGTATGCAGTTACCATCACCGATGCCAATACCATACGCTACGAACTGGAGAAGGCAATATATATAGCCACTCACGGCAGGCCCGGCCCGGTATGGGTGGACGTGCCGATGAACATTCAAGGATCTTCAGTTGACGAAGAATCCTTAGTTCCATATGTATCCGAAGCAAGTGCCGCTGCTGATCTCAGCAAGCTAAGCAGCGAAGTAGATGAGATAGTAGCGTTATTAAATAAAGCCGAACGCCCCGTTATAGTTGCCGGCCACGGCATACGCCTCAGCGGCATGATGGATGTTTTCAAGGGAATGATCACCAAACTGGGTATCCCGATCCTTTCTACCCTCAACGGTTTTGACATTATGGAGACCGATCACCCGCTGGCTATAGGCACCATTGGTTCTATAGGCTCGCGGGCAGGCAACTTTGCTATGCAGAATGCCGACCTCGTGATCTTCCTCGGAACAAGAAACAACATCAGGCAGGTAAGCTATAACTGGTCATCAGTGGCGCGCGCAGCTAAAAAAGTATGTGTGGACATAGATGCCTCTGAATTGCAGAAACCATTCTTAAAATACGACCTGCCCATTTGCGCCGATCTTAAGGACTTATTACCAATTTTTAAAGAAAAAACAGCTGCTGCGAATTACGATTTCTCCGGCTGGCTGAAATGGTGCACAGAGCGTAAGCTGAAATATAATGCGGTACTGGACAGCTATAAGAACCTTGCCGACTGCGTGAACCCGTACTACTTTATGGAGCAGCTCGGCTTTCAGCTTGGCGAAAATGCCACCGTAGTTACTGGCGATGCTACTGCTTGTATCTGTTACTTCCAGGCGGGCAAGGTGAAGAAAGGCCAGCATGTGATCTGGAACTCAGGCTGTGCCAGTATGGGCTACGATCTTCCTGCATCCATTGGTGCCGCTGTTGCCAGCGGAAAAGATGTTATCTGCCTGGCGGGCGATGGCAGCCTGCAGATGAATATACAGGAGCTGATGACCATGACCTACCTGCAACTGCCCATAAAGCTTTTCTACCTCAACAATGGCGGCTACATCTCCATGAAGCAGACACAGGACAATTTCTTTGGCCGCAGAATGGGTGCCGATAAAAACTCCGGCGTTGCATTCCCTGATATCATGCGGATAGCTGAAGCATACAACCTGAAAGCAGCACAGATAGTAAGCGATAAAGACCTTGGCGCACAAATAAAGGCGGTGCTGGATACACCCGGCCCGGTAGTATGCGAGGTGATACTGCCTACCGAATATGTATTTGCCCCCAAACTATCATCCGAAAGGAAACCCGATGGCCGTCTTGTTACCAAGCCCATGGAAGATATGTTCCCCTTCCTGGACCGCGAAGAATTTATGCAGAACATGATCATCCCCGTAATAAATGAATAGCCCTATGCTGCCTGCAACTAAAAAAATGATCTCCATATTCACCCCTTGTTACAACGAGGAGGATAATGTGGAGAAACTGATAGAAAGGGTTGCGAAAGTATTTGAAAGGTTGCCTCAATATAGCTATGAGCACATCTTTATTGATAATCTTTCCACGGATAATACCGTTAGCGTTTTAAGAAAAATAACCGAAACGGATAAACATGTGCGGGTAATAGTAAACGCCCGGAATTTTGGACATGTAAGATCTCCTGTTTATGGCCTCATGCAATGTAAGGGGGACGCTGTAGTTGCGTTGGTCTCCGATCTGCAGGATCCGCCTGAAATGATAAAAACATTCCTTGAGAAGTGGGAAGAGGGTTTTAAGATAGTAATAGCGGTAAAAACAAAGAGCACAGAAAATCCGCTGATGTTTGGTGTAAGGAGGTTTTTTTACAGGCTACTCAGCCGCATGTCAGATTCTGGAGAGCAGCCTGTTCAAAATTTTACTGGTTTCGGATTGTATGATCAGCAATTTATAAACGTAGTTCGAACGTTGGACGATCCATATCCTTATTTCAGGGGAATGATTACTGAATTAGGATTTGGTCGTTATGAAATTGAATACACACAGCAACAGCGGACAAAGGGAAAAAGTAAAAATAATTTTTTTACGTTGTACGACCTGGCCATGCTTGGTTTTACAAACCATTCAAAACTGCCATTGCGCCTTTCCGTTTTTATCGGCATATTTTCAGCGATTATGAGCCTCTTGGTCGCAATTGGATATTTAATTTATAAACTAATTTTCTGGAATAGGTTTTCGGTTGGCATGGCGCCGCTCGTAATCGGGGTATTCTTTTTCTCTTCCGTGCAATTGTTTTTTATCGGTATCATTGGGGAGTATATCGGGGCGATTCACACACAGGTGCGCAAAAGGCCGCTTGTAATCGAAAAAGAAAGAATTAATTTTGATTAACAGATATTTGCAGGTATTCTTAATAAGATAAAAAAACGAAAATGGAAGAGTTTTATAAAATAA
>CAIRTW010000337.1 GCA_903881585.1 uncultured Bacteroidota bacterium
CGATCCCAGCCTCATCTACAACAAGACCAGGCAAGACCAGCAAATAAAATAAGCAAAAACATATCAACGACATGGGCTAGTTAGCTCATTCGACCTCACCCTCCCCTTGGGGGAGGGCCGGGGTGGGGCTTCCGGGCAAGGTCCGCTACAAGCCCGAGTCCGATCCCAGCCTCATCTACAACAAGACCAGGCAAAGCCGGCAAATAAAATAAGCAAAAACATATCAACGATATGGGCTAGTTAGCTCATTCGGCCTCACCCTCCCCTTGGGGGAGGGCCGGGGTGGGGCCTCCGGGCAAGGTGCTCCACCACCGCCTCATAAAACCGCTCATGCGCACCCGCATCTGTATCCAGGTACAGGAACGGCTCTATCAGCTCCAGCTCCATAAGGTGGTAGTCACCATTGCAGATGATCCCATCCACCCGTGCATACAATGACCCCGCCGCAAACTGCGCCACATACTCCGCCGCACTTGCTATATGTGCAGGGTGGGGTGTTGCCGCCCGTACACTGCCACCATGATAGTGCTGCACCCGGAAGTCATCGCCCCTCGGCATCTTCAGCACACAGTGGCTGTACCTGCCGTTAAAGAACATAAGCGCCCATTCACCATTAAATATCTCTGGCATGAAGGGTTGTACAAAATAGCGCTCCTCTTCAAGCAACTTGTGAACGGCCGTTTGTGAGCTGTCCAGGCCTGCCAGTGTTATTTGCATCACGTTCTTTGCACCCGCACTGATACAGGGTTTCACGATTACGGTATCAACACCCAGCTGCTTGAACACAGGCGAAAGCTCCGGCTTGCTGCCCTTATCAAAGAACACAGAAGGGATCACCTTCAGCCCCGCAGCTGCAATGTCCGCCAGGTAATGCTTGTCGCTGTTCCAGCGTATGGTAGCAACGGGGTTCAGCAACCGCACACCCAGCTGTTGCAGCATGTCCAGCCAGCATTTAAAGTCATTTATTAACTCATGGTAATCCCATGGCGATTTGAGTATCACAAGATCATATTGCTTCCAGTCAACGGCTGTGTCGTTCCATATGCATCGTTTTATATCAAGCCCTTTTTCCCGCAGGAAGTCCAGCAGCAGCGATTCTTCGTCCACATACCCTTCCGAATACTTTTCATAATCGTGACAGCTTATATACGCAATGCTCATTTTTTTTTATTTAAATCGGCATTCAAAAATAAGATTTCCCTGCATAGCATCAGGGGTGTCCCAGTCACTGGGTGCATTTCAGGCATCGGCCTTAGTAAGATCGAATACGGCAAATTGCATTTTAGAAAAAATCTGGTTGCCCTGGCCTTCAGGGCAGGGGCATAAAATAAAACTCAGAGGCCTTAGCCAAAATACTTTTCTCAGGCACACTCCCTGTGTTTGTTTCGGCTAAAGTCAGTCTCCTTTGTTGATCAGTCTATATGCGGGTGTGCATTTTGTTATATACCCCGAATATTAACAGCCGCTGAATAAAAAAAGCCCCCCACACATACTAAATGGGCTAATTTTGCATTAGTAGTTCATAGATGACCCATAGAGCTTTCTTATTGAATTCCCCTTTTGCCTGCTTATTTCTTGTTTGCAGCCTTTTTGCTTCCCTGTTAGCGCCCCCGCCATCAGGAAGCAGGCATGACGCAGGGAATGTATCCTATGTACGGTTGCTGAACACAACTTCTTTCGCAGGTTCTTTATCAGTAAAAAGGTATGCTGCCGGCAACAGCCACATCAAGGTTAGGTACATGGGTGGCGATTGCAGTTATGGTGCTCTTTTTTGGATGGAGGCCCGCACAGTCCGGTACAATGAGCTTTTGGCAGCGGGCAATCCTGTCTCATACATACTGCCGCAGCCGCAATTCTCTTTCAACTTGAGAGGGCCACCGCAATACCCGCACCATCTTATAGGTTAAGGCTAGATTTAACATTTCAAGCCATTTTACCCAAATCATTTTCCATACTTTTGCACACTTAAAAAAAAACGAAATGAAATTTAAACACATAGTATTGTTCGCAGTCGCAGCCCTTTGTATGGTTTCGTGCGTCTCTTCTAAGAAGATGAAAGAAGAAAAAGCCAGGTACGCCAAGCTGGACAGCGCCTATGGACAGCAAAAAAAATGGCATGACGACTGCATGGACTCTGCAAGGTTGTACCAGGCCATGATCGGCGTATTGCGCGATCGGCTCAATGATCAGAAGACCACCAACGAGCAGATGGTAAACCATATGAAAGACCTTTCTGTCCTCTCCGGCTCTCAGTCAGAAAGCATCAATAAGTTCCTGGCCACCATGGGCGCAAAAGATGCCTATATCAAGGATATGCAGGCCGCTATGGCCCGCAAAGACTCTATGAACATGGCCCTGATGATGAACCTGAAAGGCGCTATAGGCAACATGGACGACAAGGACATCAACATCAAGATAGACAAGGGTGTAGTATATGTGGACATCTCCGATAAAATGCTCTTTAAGAGCGGTAAGTATGAGGTGAACAACAAGGCGAAAGAAGTGCTGGGCAAAGTAGCTAAGGTATTACTGGCGCACCCGGAGATCGACTTTATGGTAGAAGGCCATACGGACTCTATAGCCTTCAAAGAAGGACTGCTGGTGGACAACTGGGACCTCAGCGCAAAACGCGCAACTTCCGTGATCCGCATATTGCAGAAAGAATATGGCATACCCGCAGGCCGCATGACCGCTGCCGGCCGCGGACAGTACAAACCACTTATGTCTAACGTGACAGAAGAAGGACGTGCTGCCAACCGCAGAACGAGGATAGTGATCTTACCAGCCCTCGATCAGTTCTTCGACCTGATGGACAAAAAATAGTGATCAACGCATAAAGAAGCCCTGCAGCGAACCAGCTGCAGGGCTTTGTCTTTAACATTTATACCATTTACTATCAGATAGGGCTAGGCTTTTGACGCATGGCACATAGCCGGTGCGATAAGTTTGTGTGTAATTTATTAATCAGCAAATATTATGCCATGTTTCAATGCAATGAAAGCTGTATTGGTTAGGATGGCTGCATAATTCCTGGGTTCTGCTATTTGTGTGTAACCCAGTCATCGTAAACCGTTATTCGAAAATGTGATAAGAATAAATAATTTTTATTTTACCCAAGATTTCAGACATGATACTCGTCTATTTAAATGAGATATACTTTTAACTGTACTTAGAAACACCACCTATGACCGTTATGTTGCGAAAGAAGATATACCATCTCGCCCATGCGTTGCTGGCTGTCGCCTGTTTTTCTTTGTTTTTAAATAGTCCTGTTACTGCACATATTTACAATCACGCAAATCGCCCATTAGTAGCGGGGCAAATGCGGGACGATGCTAATGCAGTCTTAGACAGTTTCAGCAAAAAGGCAAGTCCCGGCCATTCGCCGCTCTTATTTATCGAAAATGCCGGTCAGGTAACAGATCAATTCCGTAGCCAAAGGACAGATATTCAGTTCAGCTTGCCAGTTGGCGGTGGGCTTACTATTTTTATTGGCAATGGAGCTATACATTATCAGTACAGCGGCGGCATGCCCGATTTGAGTTCTGGCCATTCTATGTATCGTATGGATGTTGAGCTGACAGGAGCAAATAAAAAGGCGCGGATAATAGCAAGCACCTGCCAACGTTTTTCTGAGCATTATTTTACAACTGGTGCCGGAGAAAAAGGAATAATCGCACATAGCTATAAAAGGATTACTTACAAGGATATTTACCCCCATATTGATTGGGTGCTTTCTGTAAACGGGCAGCAGTTAAAACATGAATTTGTCATTCGGCAAGGTGGTAAAGCAAGCGACATTAAATTTAAGTATTGCGGCGCTACAGACCTGAAATTAAACCAAGGCAAATTATATGCAACAACCCCGCAGGGGGCTATCATTGAGGATGCGCCTTACTCTTATCAGAACGATGGCAAAAAGATCAGGAGTAGTTTTAAGTTGGACGGAAACGTCCTGAGCTATAAAATTGATAATTATAGAGGCGTTTTGACGATTGACCCTACCCTGGAATGGACTACTTATTTTGGTGGAAACACAATTGTAAACGGATACGCCGTTGCGGTTGACGCGGCTGAGAATGTTTATGTTAGCGGGACAACCAGTTGCACGTCAGGCATAGCAACTATTGGCGCATATCAGGCAACTTTCGCAGGAGGCTTTTTATGCGATGCCTTTTTAGTGAAATTTAATAGCGCAGGGCAGCGGATATGGGCAACCTATTATGGCGGAGACGGACAGGAGAATGGATATTCGCTGGCAACGGACAATTCCGGCAATGTGTATATGGCCGGAGCTACAACCAGCAATTTTGGGATGGCAACTACAGGGGCATTCCAGGAAATTTTCACCGGCGTAAGTGACCCCTTTCTGGCGAAATTTGATAGCCTTGGATTCCGGCAATGGGCTACTTATTATGGCGCATCTTATTTTGGATCCCAATTCTACGATCTGCAGGCTTCTGTAGCAACAGATGGATCTGGGAATGTGTATTTAGCCGGAAACACAAGCAGTACCGCTGGTATTGCAACGCCCGGAGCGTTCAAAGACACAATTGATGGAGTTATGGATGCATTCCTGGTAAAATTCAACAGCGGCGGGACAAGGTTGTGGGGAACTTATTATGGGGGTAGTGCCCCCGATGCGGCATTGACAGTCACAACTGACCAGCTGGGAAATGTTTTTATCGCAGGGTTGACATTCAGCCAGTCGGGCATTGCAACTCCAGGAGCTTGCCAGGAAGTAATTGGGGATACTGCTGTTTACGCTGATGCTTTTTTAGCCAAGTTCGATAGCTCCGGCACGCGGCAATGGGGCACCTATTATGGTGGCAGCTCCGATGATGGAGCAACAGCTATAGCTACCGACCAGGCGGGGAACATTTATTTAGCCGGCTATACTACCAGCCAATCCGGAATAGCCACGCCCGGAGCTTTTAGGGATACTATAAATAATTATGGCAGCATTTATGATGGATTTCTCGTGCGGTTTAATAGCTCAGGCGTGCGGCACTGGGGTACTTATTATGGCGGGGACAACGATGATTATTGTGCGTCCGTCGCTACGGATGGTTCTGGAAATGCGTATATAACAGGCCCTACGAGCAGCCCATCTGGCATAGCTTCACCAGGGGCATACCAGGACGCGATAGGAGATTCAATAAATGCTTTCCTGGCAAAGTTCGATAGTTCGGGCAACCGTCTGTGGGGTACCTATTATGGCGCCAGCGGAGCTCATGGTGCTTCGGTATGCACCAATAGTATCGGGGATGTTTATCTGACGGGTGAGACAGGAACGCCCGGCATCGCCACGGTTGGAATTTACCAGGATACTTTAAGCGGTTATGCAGACGCCTTTCTGGCGAAGTTTTCCGGAGAGGGTACAGGGGTAAAAACAATTAAAAATGATAATAAGCTGATTGCTGCATTGTACCCGAACCCAACATCAGGAGCATTTTCAATAGACGTATCGGAAACCGGTATGCTTGTTATTTATTCCATTGACGGACGAATAATAGGCAGCTGTCCAATAAGTAAAGGCACTACAAAAATTGAATTGCCCGCGGGGCTCACGCAAGGTTTATATGCTTGTTATTACAAAGGCAACGACGGCAAAGTTGATATGATGAAGCTCGTATATGAGCCATAGTATGTCACTGGACAAACGGATCCACAAAACGCCGGTCATAAATGAAGCTCTTGTCTGAAAGCGTGAGCAGGAAGGCGAGAAGGTCTTTTTTGTTCTGCTCAGTTAGTGTTCCGATCTCATACATTTCCTTTGCCGCACTGGCCGAAAAATTCTGAGGGTTGCTGTAATAGTCTACTACATTTTTCAGTTTCCTGAAGCGGCCATCATGCATGTAGGGGTAGGTCAGTTCTATGTTGCGGAGACTGGGCACCTGGAATTTGTAGTCATCAAACTGATCTCCGGTTATGGCGCTCCGGCCTCTGTCTTTCAGGGATGAGTCTGGCTTCAGGCCATTGTTGCGGTAGGAGTTGTCGGTGAATAAAGGCTCTTCGTGGCAGGAGGCACATTTCTCCCGGAATAGCTCTAGTCCGCTGTTTTCAGCTACAGAGAACGTGTCTTCACCACGCAACACTTTATCATAGCGTGAATTGGCGGAGATCATCAACCCGGTAAACTGTGCCAGCGATTTCAGCACCCGTTCAGAGGTTATTGCCGTATCCCCAAATGCCGTCCTGAATTCTTCGGCATACTGTTTGTTATGCTTTAGTTTTTCAATGACGTGTGCTATAGATTCGTTCATCTCTATAGGGTTGGTAATGGGGCTCAGTGGCTGCACTTCCAAGTGGTTCACGCCACCGTCCCACATGAAGGCATCTTTCCAGATCAGGTTTTGCAGGGCGGGCACGTTGCGCTTGCCTATAAGGCCATTGATGCCGTGGCTCAGAGCATGGTCTATGTGGCCAAAGGCCGCTATGCGCTGGTGGCAGCTGGCGCAGCTTATGGTGCTGTCTTTAGAGAGAATGGGGTCATAAAACAGCTTCCTGCCCAGTACAAATATTTCGGGACTGGGCTTGTTGTTTTTGAACTTGTAGTGAGGCTTCGGAAAACCCTTTGGCACTTTTAAGGCAACATCGTCATCAGTGATAATGAAGTATTTGTTCACACCTGTAAACCCAAGTAGGGCAAACGATACAAGAGCCAATATAACTGCACTTTTTTTGTTCATTATTTATGTTTGGCAATACATCGGTTGTGTAATAGATAATCTGGAATCATGCACAGCAACTGGCGAAATGTGAGCGCGTAACACCTCACCTCCTGTTTTTAGGAGGGGACGACCGGTCGCTTGCGACCGGTCTGGGGTGGTTGGCTCGCGCCGGGCACTGTGCTCATTTCTTGCATTCTTATTAGTGTAAGTTGAGTATCAATCAAGGTAGTGAATTGGCAAATTTATTCTTTGCGATTAATAATTTCTATAACGGAGAACATGTCCATATAATTGTCTGCAATGGTAGTTGCGTTGTGAAAATCGGTAACAGACGATAGCGTGGAAATATCAATGGTTGTTGGCGTCTTTAGCAGTTCGGCTGCATCTGCTTTCAGGTGCAACTCTTTATTGCCTGTATGCTCCATTGTTAGTGGCTGCGCAAAATTAAGCGAGATGTGCCTGATACAATTGGCCGGCTGCTTGTACCCGCCTATATGGTATTCAAACACATTGCCAGGTGATTTTGAAACTGGAGATTTGCCCTCCAGCTTTAAAAAGATATACCCGGTATTCCAGGCCCAGAACATAGCGTTTACAGGGTCCAGCGCACCGCTCTGCGCACCGCTGCAGTTGTGAAGGCTGTCAACCCCAATGATGAAATCTATACCCGTGTACTCACCAGCGGGTATATCCAGGTTTATCTTTTTCGACAGGCTTTCTTCTTCATCAATGAGGTGGTAGTCATCAAAGGAGGCCGCTGCACCATTTGCTTTTCTTAGCTGGATATTGCCGATGTAGTATTTGAATTTGGTTATGGTGAAAGGCTGGCCCAGCGCATTGTTATAGGTAACACTATCCAGCTGTAGCAGCCGGTCGCCCACATAGTGATCGAACACTATGGAGAGCTTGCCACCCGATGGCCGGGCGGTAAACGACATGGCAACCCAGAGGGTTGCCATGCAGAAAAATATGATAATAGTCCGTTTCAATTCAATTTTCGAAATTGGTCCTGATAACAATCGGGATACCGTTGGAATTCAGGCAAAGTTACATTTTACAAGCTTTCCGCCACCTTTTTGGAATTTGGAATTTGGTCTTTGGTCTTTGGTCTTTGGAATTTCAAGAGGTTATTTCTTTATAATTTTTTCGGTAACTGTATTGCCGCTGCCTTCCAGCGAAAGGATGTACAGGCCAGCGGGTAGCGCGGACATATCCAGGGTATAAGCCATGCTGGGCTGCATATAGTCTATAGTTTTCAGCAGGCGGCCCTGTGTATCATAGAGGCTTCCTTTTACATTGTTTACGCTGTTGAGGCCCATATAGATATATGCATAGTCTTCTACCGGGTTTGGCACTACCTGGAACTTGATGGTGGCCGCCGGCGCTTTAACGCTGGTGGTGCCGGTGTAGGTAGTATCAGGCCCGATGATCATATTCTTAGGGCGTGTGCTGGCGGGGTAGCCATAATATTTGTTGCCAAGTACAAAAGGATAAACCGGGTTGAGGCTTGCATCGATAGTTACAAAGTAAGCATAGGTGCCGGCAGGGTAATCGGGGGTTACGCAGTAGCGGCCGTTGTAGTAGTCCAGGTCTCCGGCTCCGGGTGTATATACATAGTCTTCGCACATATTGCCCATAGGGTAGGTGGCTACCGGAGGGCCGGCAACCCTGGATGTGGCAGTGGATACCACATAGCTGCTCGCCATCCTTTTTATGGTGCCTGGCGTCATAGGGCTTGCATAGCCGTAAGCGCCATAAATGGGGAAGCCATCAAATGCATAACCGATGATAGGGGAGTGGTGGGTGCTGTCGGCATCATTATAGAGGCATTTAGGGTTTACATGGTTGTGATAGGTTCCGCTCTGGTCAGGATGGCCGAGGCAGTTGTCAAAGCTCACGCCTTCAAAGACAAGCGCATTTCGGTTCCAGCCGGAGCCTGATGTATCCTCGCCCATAGCAAATGAGCTGGTGGAATTTTTCCAATAGTTGGCATCCTTCTGGTTGTAGATGGCCACGCCATTGCTCCATAACCCGATAGGCCCCAGGTAAGTCCAGATCGCATGGGCAGTGTCCTGCGAGGGGGCGCGCGGAAACTCGCAGACAAAGTATTGCGGTGCAGGCACATTCGGGTTGCCGGGCCAGGGGCCTACGGCGTAGTTGGCAATGGAGTTGCAGCTTACATAAACCTTTGTGGCAGAATACTGTACGAGCAGCACATTGGATTCATACCCTTGATTGCCGCCGGTGTCGATATTGGTCAGCGAATCGGGGTTCATGATCCAGGAAGTAATGTCCGGGCCTACCTGTGCATTTCCTTTGGCTGCAAACAGAAATAAAAGCGCAGCAAATAATAAGGTATTTTTCATTTTAAGGTTGTTTTTAGTGGATTTGCTTTTTAGACGGTTATTTGTAGAAAATCCTTTGCTGCACAGAAATATTTTTTGCCATTCTTCGGGATTCAAAAACATAAAGATAATAGCGCAACTGCATTATATAATTAATTTATTGTTTACCCATGAATATACTAAATTCAAAAAATATCTTTACCTTGCTTCCATCTTCATTATTAATACTATGTCTATGTTGTCCTTTGCTACTCGGCATTGCAGGAAAGCGGTCTTTATGCTATCTGCTGTATGTACTTTATTTTCTGTTGCTGCTACAGCCCAAACAGGCACCTGGACGGCCCTGGCGCATGTGCCGACCCATTACAATGCGGGAGCCATGTTGCTGATGACAGATGGCACAGTGATCTGTAAAAACTCTAACGGTACCGGCCAAGGTATAGGCTGGGATAAGCTTACACCAGTGAACGGCAGTTATGTAAATGGTACCTGGACTACCATTGCATCTATGGCTAAGGACAGGCTCTATTTTTCCAGCCAGGTGCTGCCTGATGGTCGCGTGTATGTGTGCGGCGGCGAATATGGCGCAGGCGGAACGAACGGGGAGGTGTACAGCCCTGCTACCAATACCTGGACTACGACAGGTGGAACAGGGTACGTGTTCCCGCAGACGGTGTCAGATGCCAACTCTGAAATACTCTACAATGGTACGGTGCTGCAGGCTTCTGTGGATGAGACCGGCGTAAACCTGAACTACATCTGGAATCCGACGACCAATACTTATACTGCTGGCCCATCATGTCTGCGTGTAGATAATGAAGCCGTATGGGTAAAGCTGCCGGACAGCAGTGTGCTGTTTCTGGATAATTATGGAGAGACCTCTGAGCGCTATATGCCAAAAACAAACACATGGGTGCATGACGCAACTGCTCCTGTAGAGATATATGATCCATACGGCAGTGAGGCAGGTGCAGGGTTTACATTGCCTGATGGCCGTGTTTTCTTCATAGGCTCTTTGCCTGCTACATTGTATTATACACCCTCTGGCGGCACAGCTAACGGCACGTGGGCTGCGGGCCCCGCTATTCCGGGAGCCTACGGCGCAGCTGATGCACCATCTGCTATGATGCCGAATGGCAAGATCCTTTTAACAGTTTCCCCAACGCCTACTTCTGCCAACCACTTTCCTTCTCCTACCAAGTATTATGAGTACGACTACACCACTAATACGTTTACTCAGGTAGGCGCACCCGGCGGCGGCACAACAACTGCAAATGCCTGCTATATTGGCAACATGCTTGTATTGCCCGACGGAACAGTGCTTTTCTGCAACCAGGGCGATGATCAATACTATGTTTATACACCGGGCTCTGCGCCATTGGCCGCAGGTAAACCCGCTATCGGCGCTGTGAACAGGGTGAATTGCGATACTTTCCAGGTTTCCGGCACACTGTTCAATGGCATCACTGAAGGGGCTGCTTACGGCGATGACTGGCAGGAAGAAACAAACTACCCGATCGTGCGCCTCACTACTGCTACAAATACTTATTACGCGACAGTCTATAACTGGAACAGGATAGGTGCCGTGATGACCGGTTCGTTGCCTGATACCGCAATATTTAAACTGCCCGCAGGTTTGGCTTCCGGCACCTATTCGGTAACGGTAGTTGCGAACGGCAATCCTTCTGATCCGTTTATTATCAATACCAGTCTGGCCATAGCGCCCGCGCTTCCTAATGCATGTATCGGCTCCACAACTACATTAACTGATGCCCAGGTAATAGGCGCATGGAGCAGTTCTAATACCACTGTTGCTAATATAGGTACGAATGGTGTTGTTACCACTGGTATTGCCGGCACGGCAACTATATCTTATTCAATAGGCCAGTGCTATGCTGTGGCAACCCTTACCGTTAATCCGGCTCCGGCAGCTATTACCGGTACGCCTACTGTTTGCCAGGGTGCAACTACTTCCCTGAGCGATGCTACTACGGGCGGCGGATGGGTGAGCGGCAGCGCCAATGCTACCGTCGGCACATCATCCGGCATTGTAACCGGGGTGACCGGCGGCACGGCTGCTATTACTTACACGGCGCCTACTGGTTGTTCTGCTGAAACAGTAGTTACAGTTGGCGCAGCCCCTGCTATCTCCGGCACTCCTGTTGTTTGTGTAGGCACAACTACAGCGTTAAGCGATGTGCTGGCGGGTGGCACATGGAGCTCTGCCAGCGGAAGCGCATCAGTAGATGCATTAGGAAATGTAACAGGCATGGCCGCTGGTACGGCGCCAATATCATATACCACACCCAGCGGTTGTTCCGCTTCTGTGATCGTCACAGTTAGCTCAGTAGCTGTTACTCCTGTAGTGTCTATATCTTCAAGTACCGGCGATACTGTATGCGCTGGTGCAGGTATCTCGGTATTTACTGCTACCGAGGTCAATGGCGGAAGCGCTCCGGGTTATCAATGGTATGTAAATGGTGCATCAGTAGGCGGTGGAACAGGGTATTCATATACTCCTGCTAACGGGGATGTTGTGAAATGTGTTCTTACCAGTAACGCAGCCTGCGCAACACCGGATACTGCTGTTGTCAGTGCAACGATGACCGTGTCTCCGTTGATGGCCCCGGCTGTGAGCATCACCTCGGTCCATATTGACAGTACTTGCGCCGGCGACACAGTACAGTTTGCTGCGGTGCCTGTTTTTGGCGGTACTGCACCAACATACCTGTGGACAGAAAATGGCATCAATGTAGCTGCCGGGCCATACTACGTTTATACTCCAAACGATGGTGATACCCTGATCCTTACCATGCAGAGCAACTATCCTTGCCTCTCTACAAATATTGCTACCAGCAGCATGTTTATCGTGCATGTTTTCCCTCATACGGTTAACTCCTTGTCTGTATCTGTATCTCACTCCAGCATTTCGTCGGGGACTGTAGATTCGTTTACTGCTATAGCAAGCGGCGCAGGTGCTGCACCGTTGTTCCAGTGGTATATAAATGGTACTCCTGTTGCGGGCGCTAATACGAACGTATATGTAACTGACTCGCTGAGGCAGGGGCAAATAATAAACTGTGCCGAGACCAGCAGCTTCTTATGTGCTGAACCTCCTTTCATATTAAGCGGTGGGATCACGGTTTCTGTAATACCGAGCGGCATCAACCAGGTAGGGAACAATGCAGGTAACTTTACGCTGCTTCCTAACCCGAACAGCGGGGAGTTCACAATAAAAGGAAAGGTATCGGGCACAGACAATAATGTGAGCATACAGGTTACTAATGTGCTGGGACAAAATATCTACAGCAAAACTGCGCAGGCAACCAATGGCGACATAAATGAGCTGATCTCCCTTGACAGGTCAGTTGCCGCCGGCACTTACCAGGTGAGCGTTACATCGGGTGCTGACCATGTTGTATTCCATGTAGCGGTTGAAAAATAATAGTTTGAAAAAATAGAAAGAAAGCGCTCTTTTGGGGCGTTTTCTCAATTCAGGCAAGTTCTTGTAAGGCGTAAAGGCCTATTTCAAGACACGCATTCTGTTTTTTAGAGCGTATCTTTTCGGTGTGCCCTCCCGGACGACCGTTCGGGCGCGGACAGGCTAAGCATAAGTACAGAAGTTCGTATACGCTTATTGCCCCAAGCTACAGCAGATTTGACACCTTAGGCATCGTTCTTTTGTTGTTGGTTATTTGCTGTGGAAATGTGGTCCATTCAGGGGTATTTCGCTCGTCTGTCCTTCGGGCTCATTGTAGTGTCGGCTTTTCGGTACGAATGGAAGCTGGGGCAACAAAAAAGCCCCCGGAGATCCGGAGGCTGAGTAATATAAATGCGGTGTTTTTATTTTTCTATTGCCTCGATAATAGCAGGGCTTGTTACCCTTATTTTCGGATCAAATTCAGCTACCAGCTGGCCTTTTTCGTTGACCAGGTATTTCTGAAAATCCCATTTTATCTCTGTGTCTTTATACTTGCTGTATTTGCTGTTGAGCAGCCATTTGTATATAGGCGCAGGATCATTGCCATTTACCACCACCTTGGCAGCCATAGGGAAGGTGACATGGTAGTTCTTCTTTGAGTAGTCAACCTCTTTCTTCGATCCGGGAGGAGGGCCGTAATCATCATCAAGAAAGGCAACCACTACCAGCTTGTCTTTATACTTCTGGTACAGCGCTTCTACTTCAGCATACTGAGGGTTATCATCCGCCATAGAAGGGCTGTTCACGATCAGTATCTTCTTACCCTTGAACTTGGCGAAATTGATCGTCTTACCATCCAGGCCAGCTACCTTAAAATCGTATATGCTTTTAGGCACACGGCTCTTGGCTGAGATCAGGAATGGAAGGAAAACAAAGAGGAAAACTATGTTCATTCTCATAACTTAGTATGTTTAGTTTTGTTAAAGGTAAAGATATATTTCATATTGTACAAGCGCCTGTTCAAAACGAGATGCGGGTAAACTTGTCTGATGATCTTGATGGATGAAATTATTGTTCGCGGATCAGTATAGACAACTTGCTTTAGTGAGCGCTGATAGTACCTGTTTCTCCCACTATCTCGTTTTCGGGTTCCTCGTGGTTAAAAAAAGAAGCCGATTTTTTGGACTCTTTTCGGTAAAAACAGGTAGTGGATTTGAGGAATATCCATACACACCTGATGCCAGTATATTTTCTCGGATAAAATATCAATTAATTATTAGCTTCGTGAAGAATTCCCTCATTACTGAATACGTTTAACAATAAAAAATCAAGAGAATGATAAACAAAATTTTACTGGTTCTTTTGCTGGCGGTATCTGCCGTATTTCATGCCTCTGCGCAGGCGCCGCAATCTATACCCTACCAGGCCGTAGCAAGGGACACTAGCGGAACATTGCTTGCGAGCCGGCCTATATCACTGAGGTTCACAATTCATGATACGACCAGCACCGGCGCTACTGTTTACCAGGAAACACAAACGGTGACGACCAATGTGCTCGCGACGTTTACAGCTAACATCGGGACAGGCACGGCCGTAGCGGGGACATTCAGCGGCATCAACTGGGGTGTAAATGCAAAGTACCTGCAGGTGGAGCTGGACCCGCTTGGTGGTACCGCCTACATAAATATGGGTGCGCAGCAGCTGCTTAGTGTGCCTTATGCAATATATTCCAACAGCTCGGGCACTACATCCAGCTCTGGCACCGGAAGTTCTCCCAATACGCTGCTATATACCAGTGATGGTTTTTAATGGTTCATAAATATTCTTCAACAAAAAATAAGCTAAAAATGAAAAGCGCAAAACTACTTTTATTCACTATCGCCATGTTGCTTATGTGCATCTATTCAAAAGCGCAAGGCAATTTGCAATTTAACAGGGCAATTTTCAAGGAAATAATATGCAATGGCTCAGCCAGTATTGATTCCACCATTATTGTTCCTTCCAATAAAGTCTGGAAGATAGAAAGTGCAGGTGCCGCTGGGTATGATATGGCTCTCGCGTTAGGATCTTCGACTGGTTCCCTTGTTGCTAACGCGCAGATTTTGTACTGCCAAAACCAATACACTATTCGTAACTTTCCAATTTGGCTTCCCGCCGGCACCTACCATTTACAGCTTATACCAATTAGACAAAATAATTCGGCATGATTTTTGCTATAGATTAGTATGGCTATTTTACAAAAAATTAGTGTCAAGGAAACAATAGAAGAACTGACAGTTTTGCTCAATAAATCTACTGTAGCTACAAAGCCGAGGATAAAGATGCTGCTGGCAATATCTAATGGC
>CAIRTW010000338.1 GCA_903881585.1 uncultured Bacteroidota bacterium
CTGCCAGTTAATTTTTTGTGCCAGATTTATATTTTGTTGTTGTAGTACATGTATAAAAATTTAATGCGGATTATTTGCGGACAATTGCACATGGCGGGGAAATCAATAAAGGAAATGGAATATTTCTTCACTTACCTGAAAGGCATTTAAAACGAAGCGGGCGCCGTATTTGGGCGCCCGCTTCAGTCACTATGATAATTGTTACTTTATTACACTGATCTTACTTGAATTATGCACGTTACCGCTCACGATATCCAGGAGGTAGATTCCGTTCTTAAATCCGGAAGTAGGTATCTGTACCTGGTGTGCAGTGTTGCTTACGTCCATCGCCGAAGTATAGACAACGTGTCCTGCCATGTCAGTGATCGTTACTTGTCCTGCATCAGACAGCTGGCCTTGCCAGGTAAGGTTTATATTGTCGGACGCCGGGTTAGGGAACAAGCTGAAGGTAACGTCATCGTGAGTTACCGGAGGTTGAGCTGTTTCCTCCGCTTCACGTGCTCCAGATGCTGCAACGGTTACTGAATGATAGCTTAAGCAACCTGCGGGAGTTACATAATAAATATTTACGGAGCCGGTAGATTCGCCGGTGACGATGCCGGTTGATGAGCCAATGGCTGCGATCGTAGCACTGCTGCTACTCCATAAGCCTCCAGCAACTGCATCACTTAACGTTATTGTGGACCCTACGTGTACTGTTGTGCTTCCTGCAATTGCAGCTACAGCATTTACGGTAAATGTAATTGTAGCAAACCCAGCGCCTACTGCATATGTAATAGTGCATGTGCCGCCAGCAACACCAGTAACAACACCCGTTGATGATCCTACGGTTGCAACGGCAGTATTGCTGCTGCTCCAGTGTCCGCCAGCTGTTGAGTCCGTCAGTGTCCTGGTTGATCCTTCGCAAACATTGCCGGTACCGGTAATGCTGTGAACTGCAGGAGTGGTAGTAACTGTTACGATGTGATAGGCGTAGCATCCGGCAGTTGTGACATAATAAATGGTGGCTGTACCTCCGGTTATACCATTTACGAGCCCGGTGGCAGACCCTACAGTAGCAACCGGAGTTAAGCTGCTCAGCCATGTTCCGCCAGGCGAAGCATCACTCAGTGTTATCGTGCCGCCTGCGCTTACAATTGAGCTGCCCGATATTGGCGGAGCCGCGTTAGCTGTTACAATAAAGGTTGCAACGCTTGTGCCAACTGTATAAGATATGATACATGTGCCGGCCGAAACACCCGTAACTACACCAGTAGATAAGCCTACAGTAGCTATAGCAGTATTGCTGCTGCTCCAGTTGCCTCCAGTGGTTGAGTCAGCTAAGGTTATTGTAGAGCCATCACAGACACTTGCCGAACCATGAATTGCATGAATAGGAATATTAACCGTCACTACGATCGATGTGCTACAGCCTGTTAATGTGACTACATAATAAATGGTAGCCGTGCCTGCAGAGATACCATTTACAACGCCGGTAGCGGAGCCGATAGTGGCAACAGGAGTCAGGCTACTCAGCCATACGCCACCGCCGGAAGCATCGCTTAGTGTTATGGTACCACCAACGGCTACCAATGTGCTACCCAGGATAGGAGCGGCGAAGTTAACCGTAAACGTCACGGTTGTAATGTTGGTTCCAACTGTATAAGTAAGCGTACATGTGCCTGAAGAAATTCCTGTGACAACACCGGTGGATGCCCCGACTGTAGCAATGGATGTATTGCTGCTGCTCCAATGGCCGCCGGCAATAGAATCAGTCAGCGTTCTTGTGGAGCCAATACAAACATTGTCGGTGCCTTTGATGCCTGGCAGCGCAGTTACTGTTACGACATGAGTGGCCTGGCAACCGCCGGGCAGGGTGTAATTAATAGTCACGATACCAGGCGATACCGCAGTTACGGTCCCGGCGGACGACATGGTAGCAATGGAAGGAGCACTGCTTCCCCATGTACCGCCAGCAACCGCATCGCTGAGTGTTAGTGTGAAACCTACTATTACTGTGCTGCCACCGGAAATCGCAGCAGGAGAAGGGTTAACTGTGAAAGTAACTATTACACTGCTTGTACCCAGGGTGTACGAAATAATACATGTGCCGGCAGAAACACCGGTAACTACACCTGTGGAAGAGCCCACGGTAGCAATGCCAGTATTGCTGCTGCTCCAGTGACCACCTGCGTTTGCATCGGTCAATGTGATCGTTGAACCTGCACATACGCTGGCTGTACCACTAATGCCGGTGAGTGCTGTTACTGTTACTGTATGAGTGGTCATACAGCCGCCAGCCATGGCATAAGTGATTATTACAGTTCCGGGCGATACACCTGTTACAGTTCCTGTCAGAGAGCCAACGGTTGCTACAGCGGTATTGCTGCTGCTCCACAATCCACCCGCAACAGCATCGCTAAGTGTTATCACCGAGCCTGCTATTACTGTGCTGCTTCCGGCAATAGCAGCCGGAGCGGCGTAAACTGTAAATACCACTGTTGTGCTGCTGGTTCCCAGTGTATAAGAAATGATACATGTGCCAGCGGAAACGCCTGTGACAATGCCGGTAGATGAGCCTACAGTAGCAATAGCAGCATTGCTGCTGCTCCAGTGGCCACCTGCGGTCGAGTCATTCAAGGTCACGGTGGACCCAGCGCAAACACTTGCCGTGCCGTGTATGCCACTTATTGCAGTTACCGTTACGACATGAGTAGTCTGGCAACCACCTGCAGTGGTATAAGTAATAGTTGCTGTGCCTGGCGATACTCCGGTTACGGAGCCGGTGAGTGAACCTACAGTTGCAACAGCTGTGTTGCTGCTGCTCCAGGTGCCGCCTGCAACAGCATCGCTAAGTGTTATTACAGAGCCTGCGATCACTGCGCTGCTCCCCGAGATCGTTGTGGGAACAGCAAAAACGGTAAATGTAATGGTCGTAACACTTGTGCCTACTGTGTAAGAAATAATACATGTACCAGCCGATACGCCTGTAACAATACCTGTTGAGGAGCCTACGGTAGCGATAGCTGTGTTGCTACTGCTCCAATGGCCGCCTGCTGTTGAGTCTATCAAAGTCGCTGCAGAACCTGCACATACACTGGCAGTACCGTGAATGCCGGTTAAAGCTGTAACGGTAACAGTGTGAGAGGTCTGGCAGCCGCCTGTGGTTATGTAATATATGGTTACTGTACCGGCAGTGACTCCGGTTACTATGCCGGTAGACGATCCTACTGTTGCAACAGCGGCATTGCTGCTGCTCCAGGTACCGCCCGTAACTGCATCGCTCAATGTGATCTGTGAGCCTGCTGTTACCGAACTGCCCCCTGCAATTGTTGCCGGAGCTGCATACACGGTAAATGTGATCGTTGTAACACTTGTACCTACTGTATAAGAAATAGTACATACGCCGGCGGAAACACTGGTAACGATACCAGTTGAAGAGCCGACTGTAGCGACAGCAGTGTTGCTGCTGCTCCAATGCCCACCGGCTGTTGAATCGACCAACGTAACACTACCGCCTGCGCAAACGCTGGCGGTGCCATTGATTCCGGATAGTGATGTCACTGTGACGATGTGCGAAGTCTGGCAGCCACCGGCTGTGGTGTAATAGATGGTCACCGTGCCTGCAGTAACTCCGGTTACTATGCCGGTTGCGCCTACAGTTGCAATAGCGGTATTGCTGCTGCTCCATGTGCCGCCGGTAGTCGCATCACTAAGCGTGATCTGTGAGCCTGCTATTACTGTGCTGGCGCCTGTAATTGTTGTTGGTACCGGGTTAACGATAATCAGGGTCGTGGAATAGCAGGTGCCGATCGCATAAGAAATGGTCGAAGTGCCAGCAGTAATGCCGGTAACCACGCCACCGGCTACAGTAGCCACTGCCGTGTTGCTGCTGCTCCATGTGCCGCCTGTAGTAGCATCGGTAAGTGTTACTGAACTCCCTGCACAAACAGAAGGGCTGGCAGGTGATATAGCACCTGGAGCCGCGTTAACAGTAACAATAGTAGTTGCAGAACAGCTTCCGATCGTGTATGAAATTGTTGCGGTTCCTATAGCGTGACTGGTGATAGCCCCCCCTATTGTTACTGAGACAATACCAGTAGCGCTGCTGCTCCAGGTGCCACCTGTAGTAGCATCTGAAAGCGAGGCAGCGCTGCCAAGACAAAGTGTTACCGGGCTTGGGGTAATTGCAGCCGGGCCGGAAAGAACAGTAAACGTATCGCGTGCGATACATGTGCCTATGCTATAGTCTATCTCTGTAATTCCTGCGGCAAGGCTGGTAACAAGGCCGCCGGTAGAAACGGTAGCTACGCCGGTTACCGTTGAGGTCCATGTTCCTCCGCTTGTCGCGTCAGTTAATAAAAGAGTGCTGCCAAGGCAAACGGATGGGTTATGTGGTGTTATTGCCACTGGTGCATTGTTGACCGTAACAATTTTCGTGGCACTGCAACCCGAACTGAGCACATAAGAGATGGTACTTGTTCCGATCGCGACGCCGGTCACGATGCCTGTGCCACCAACTGTGGCCACGCCAGCATTGCTGCTGCTCCATGTGCCACCACCGGTAGCATCTGTCAAGCCGGCTGTGCTGCCAAGGCAAATGCTTACAGCACCTGTTGGAATGATAGGTGATGAAGCGTTTACAGTGACAGTAGTAGTTGTACTACAGCCTGTAGATACAATGCAGGTAATGGTTGCCGTGCCTGTTGCTATGCCGGTTACAATGCCGGTAGCGCTAATTGTGGCAACAGATGTATTGCTGCTGCTCCAGCTAATGCTGCCAGTTGCAGTAAGTGTTGTAGTGCCGCCCACACAAACCGTTTCAGTTCCTGAAATGGCGGGAGCAGGGTAAACGGTTACAATAGCTGAGGCAAGACAGCCTCCATTTGAATAAGTGATCGTAGCCGTGCCTGTAATCGCCCCTGTAACGACGCCCACTGAAGTTACCGTTGCATTACTTGAACTGCTGCTCCATGTGCCACCTGCAACAGCATCGGTTAAAGCTGTTGTTGCGCCAACACAGACACTCAGCGATCCGGTAATAGCCGTAGGAACTGCATAAACGGTAAAAATAATACTAGCGCTAGTGGTGCCTACTGTATAAGAAATGGTGCTTGTGCCTGGGGAAATACCAATGACAATTCCTGATGATGAGCCTACCGTAGCAACGGCCGTATTGCTGCTGCTCCAATGTCCGCCTGAGGTTGTATCTGATAATGTCCTCGAGGAACCGACGCAAACACTTGCAGTGCCGTTGATAGGGCCTACGAAAGTTACGCCAGATACCTGTACGGAATGAGTCACATAACAACCGCCGGGCAGCGTGTATGTAATAATCACAATGCCTGAGGATACGCCGGTTACTATACCGGTAGTAGAGCCGACGGTCGCGATCGCAACATTGCTGCTGCTCCATGTGCCGCTGCCTGTTGCATCACTTAAAGGAAGTGTGGAGCCGACTGATACACCAACACCGCCTGAGATGGGGGTAGGAGAAGGGTTCGCAGTTATGGTCAAAGTAGCAATACAACCGGTAGATGCAACACAAGTTATAGTTGCAACGCCCGCGGAAAGGCCAAAGACCAGACCCGCAGAAGACACAGTGGCAACGGCCGTGTTGCTGCTGCTCCAGGTACTGCCTGCGGGGCCGGCGAGTGTATCAGCGCTGCCGACACAAAGAGTGTTTTTTCCGGTAATCGTAGGGGTAGGGGTTACCGTTACTATTGCCGTGGCATAACAGCTTCCGATAGAATAAGAGATCGTTGTAGTGCCGACTGACAGACCTGAAACCAAACCACCCAAAGATATAGAGGCAACGGCAGGCGTAGTGCTGGACCATGTGCCGCCGGCGACTGCGTCTGTCAATTGGGAGGTGAGCCCGATGCAGACAGTCTTTACTCCGAGTATCGCAGAAGGAGTGGGGGAGACGGTTACTACTTTCGTAGAGAAACATCCGGTTGTGAGCAAGTAGGTAATAGTTGCTGTTCCTGTAGTATTTGCTGTTAGTGTGCTGAGCGTATCTACAGAAGCTACCCCGGAATTGCTACTGCTCCATACACCACCCACGGTGCCATCGGTCAGCGGCGTACTGCTGCCAACACAGATCGGGTTTGGGATGATGTTCGGAGGTAAAGGGGTGGGGTTAACAGTAATAGTGTGGTAAGCAGTATCACTTCCACATGAGTTGCCGCCGATACAAATAATTGTAACCGTCCCGACCGCAACACCAGTAACAACTCCAGATCCACTAACAGTAGCAATTCCTGTATTAGTACTGTTCCACGTAGTAGCTGATGAATCAGACAATGAAATGGAAGATCCGGCACATACTGTAGAAGCCCCGAGAATAGTGCCTGCCGAGGGTAATGCATTTACAACTACATTTATTTGCGTGGTATCTGATGCAATGCCGTCAGTAACTCTGACTTTAAACACATCGGTGCCACTGTATCCGGCTGTCGGAGTATAAGAAAGTCCAGTTGGGGTCAGAATGCCGCCTGTTGACGTAGTAGAATAAGTTACTACTACTGTTCCGTGAGCAGGGGCTGTAACTATGCTCCAGGTCTCAGTTTGTCCGGCATCAGAATCAATAACAGCTAATAAAGAGTTTATAGGATCAGCAGTTGAGTTTTCGCAAACAGACAGCGTTTGTATATGACCACCGGTAAAATGGGGTGCGTAATCTATGGCAGGTACCTTGCGGATGCGGTTATTACCGGCATCGGCAATGTACATGCTGCCTGCCGCATCAAAGCGGATGCTATTTGGGTCCAGCAGTTCTGCCGCTGTTGCCGGTCCGCCATCACCGCCGTAACTAGCCACTCCGTTTCCGGCAATTGTGGTGATTATACCCGTTGTACTTATTTTTCGTACCCGGTCATTTCCTGTGTCTGTAAACAGCATATTACCGGCGGCGTCAAAATAGATATCTTGCGGCGTGTTCAGTTCGGCTGCTGTCGCCGGCCCCCCGTCTCCTCCATATGCAGCAGTTCCGTTCCCGGCAACTGTAAAAATGATACCGCCAGTGTTTATTTCTCTTATCCTTTGGTTATTCGCATCGCCTATATAGATATTGCCGGCAGCATCTAGGCCTATACCTTGAGGATAGCTGATCTTTGCAGCAGTAGCCATCCCGCCATCTCCACTAAATCCGGAAACACCGGTGCCCGCAATTGTAGAAACGATACCGGATGTGTTAATCTTCCTGACGCGCTGGTTGCCGTTGTCTGCAACAATGATATTACCGGCAGGATCTATCCGGAAATAACCAGGTATTGAGAATTCTGCCGCTGTTGCCGGGCCACCGTCGCCGGTATAACCGGCAGTTCCGTTCCCTGCAATGGTTGTAATAATGCCAGTGGTACTTATTTTTCTGATCCGCTGGTTATAGGTATCTGCTATATATAAATTGCCTGCGGCATCGAGATCAACCGCGTAAGGTTTATTTAAGTTCGCTGCTGTCGCAGGCCCTCCATCACCACTGTAACTCGCAATGCCTGTACCGGCAACCGTTGTTATTATACCGGAAGAGTTGATCTTTCTTATTGCGTTATTGTTCTGATCCGCTATATAAATGTTGCCAGAAGCATCGATCGCCATTCGCGAATCAAAACTTAATTTCGCTGCGGTTGCAAGTCCGCCATCTCCGCTATAACCGGCAACACCTGTACCGGCATACGTGCTGATTGTCTGCGAATGCCCAATAATTGGTAGGAGCAAACTGAGGGCAATAAGTATTTTTTTCATGAATAAATATTTAATTGTAAGAGAATAGGCTATAAAGAAAGCGTTTATTTTTTATAAAAGAATACTATTTGATTGCCTTAACTATACATTAAAAAACCAGCCGGGGCTTTGTTTTTGAGAATAAATGGTAATCAGGCTTCTGATTTTGGTAAACTGCTTATCTGCTTCGGTTGAGTTAAATTTGCGGTATGCCAGAAAGCTATCCGAAAGATTTCCAGGAGTTTCTTGTACAGTTCAAAACTGATGACGATTGCTGGAACTACCTGTTCGAAATACGTTGGCCTAAAGGA
>CAIRTW010000339.1 GCA_903881585.1 uncultured Bacteroidota bacterium
CTTTACGGTCTGCTGCCATATACTATCATTGTAAAGGACAATATCGCGGTCATAGTGATACAGTTCTATAAGTTCCACAGCCGTGAGTGGACATTTTATGAGGTTTTAAGCCTCGCATTAAGGGAAATGATATAACTGTGGAATACAGTGGACAAAGTGCGTCAAATCAACACTTTAGGGCATAAAAATAGCTGATAACACATTGATTATCAGCTACTTAATGTCGGGAAGACAGGATTCGAACCTGCGACCACATGACCCCCAGCCATGTACGCTACCGGGCTGCGCTACTTCCCGCGCAAATATCCTGCAAATGGTAACGTTGTTTTGCAGGGCTGCAAATATAACAGTAAAAAGTGTTTAGGGCAAATCTATTGTTTGCTGACCGACCTTATACGCCAAACTGCGACAGGTGGTGATCAAGATGTTTGTAAAACATATTGTTCCACTCCGTGGTGGTCAGCGGGCCGAAAGAGAGCGATGCCTTGCCATCAAACTCCTTTGCGCCCAGCTGCTGCGTTTTCTTTATATAATTGATCAGCCGTTCCTTCTCTGTGCTAAACTCTTTTTCAGTAGTCATCAGGAATGCGGGGCCGGTGCGGCTATTATGCTTATACGGTTTTTCGGTTACTACAGCACCCTTCACAAGCGTCTTTAGCATCCACTTCATGAGCCCCTTTGGTGCCGCATGCTTGTTGTCATAGATCATTTCGTAGGTCACGCAGCAGTGTGCCAGCATCTGGCCTACGTTCATCTTACCCCATTTGGGTTGTGTGGCAGAGGTAAGCTTATTGATCCGCTCAATAACTCCCGTTGCAACTGCCTGATCAAAAATATTAGGTAGTGCCATTTTTGTTTTCGATTGATCCGGAAGACCGGGATAACAAATAGTTGGTTTACTTCAAATCATGCGATATCAGCTTAAGAAACTCCGCACGGGTTTCATTCTTCATAAACTGCCCACTGAACGCAGATGTGGTGGTAATGCTGTTTTGTTTCTGCACACCGCGCATCATCATGCACAAATGCTGGGCTTCTATTACTACACCAACGCCAAGGGGGTTCAGTGTCTCCTGTATCACGTCCAGTATCTGGTGCGTCATGCGCTCCTGCACCTGCAGCCGCCGGCTGAAGCACTCTACCACATGGGCTATCTTGCTCAGGCCGGTTATCACGCCATTGGGTATGTAGGCCACATGCGCTTTGCCAAAAAACGGCAGCATATGATGCTCGCACAGTGAATAAAGCTCTATATTCTTCACCAGCACCATCTCATTATAAGACTCATGAAACATAGCCGATTTAAGTATCTCCGCCGCATCCATGGTATAGCCTTGGGTGATGAATTGCATAGCCTTGGCCACACGCTCGGGGGTCTTCAGCAGGCCCTCGCGCTCGGGGTCTTCGCCCACAGCCTCCAGTATTCCGCGGTAGTGCTCCTTAAGCCCATTGGTCACCTCTTCATCGTAATATTCCTTCTTATGATAAGCCACTATGTGTGATTTTGAGGGCAAATTAGCAGTTAAGTATTAAAGCAGCACTAATGATTGCTGATAGGACTATTGAATATTACTATCCAAAGTACTCCACGTATATCTTCGGCGTCTCCACCAGCTTCACGCAGTGCAGCTTTACAGTGCCGCCGTGCTCTATATGCGGCTTCAGCTGGTCCCAAATGCCCATGGCAAAGTTTTCAGCGCTGGTAAATTTCCCCTTCATGAAGTCCACATCCAGGTTCAGGTTGCGGTGGTCCACTTTTTCTACTATCACGTCCTTTATCAGGTCGCCTAGTGTTTTGGCATTGTATATAAAGCCTGTTTCGGGATGCGGCACACCCTTTATGGTTACATGCAACTCATAGTTATGGCCATGCCAGTTTTCATTGGCGCATTTGCCAAAGACCTCTTTGTTCTCTGCATCGCTCCAGTTCTTATTCACAAGTTTGTGCGCAGCATTAAAATGTTCCACACGTGTTAGATATACCATTTTTATTATTTAGGGTGCAAAATTACTCATACTATATGGTTTTCGCAAAAAGAGCTTAATTTGTCATCTTCACTATTACAATATGAATATACTGATCGCTGCGGCCACAGATGCCGAAATAGCACCGCTTAACGCTTATTTTCAAACTGCCTCATTGCCCGGCACTATTACCGGAGGCGTCATCATTACAGGGGTAGGTATGCTCAATACTACCTATGAGCTTACCAAACACCTCCATGCCGCCCGCTACGACCTGGTGCTGCAGGTGGGCGTAGCCGGCAGCTATGTAAACACCCTAAAACCCGGTGACGTAGTGTTTGTGACCAGCGACCAATATGGCGACCTGGGTGCCGAAGACAACGGCAGCTACCTCGATATTTTTGAGATGGGGTTTATAAATCCCAATGTAACCCCGTTCATAAATGGCAAGCTGCTTACCCCGCTACTACCGGTACACAACCGCATAAAGTTACCGCAAGTAAGCGGGCTCACTGTAAATACGGTGAGCGGCAATGAGCGCACGGTAGCCCAGCGCAAGGAGAAATTCCACTGCGATATAGAAAGCATGGAAGGTGTGGCCCTGCACTATGTGTGCCTGCGCGAAAAAGTGGCGTTCGCCCAGGTGCGGGCAATATCCAACTACGTAACCCCGCGCGATAAGAGCCAGTGGCAGATGAAGGATGCCATTATAAACTTAAACAAATGGCTTATAGATTTTATAAACTCACTGGCTTACTAAGCAAGCCTATCTTTGCCAAACCGGAATCTTGGTCCCGATAGCTATCGGGATGAATTTTAACTTTGGAATTTAGAAAATGAAACTTACCCTCGGTTTTAGCCCCTGCCCGAATGATACTTTTATTTTTGATGCTATGGTCAATGGCCACATAGATACCATGGGCATTACGTTCGACTATGTAATGGAAGATGTGGCTACGCTGAACCAATGGGCTACACAAGGCAAACTGGATATTACCAAACTCAGCTACAGCACCTTTCTGCATACCGTAAACCAATATGCTCTGCTGCACAGCGGCAGTGCGCTTGGCGAGGGTGTAGGGCCGCTATTAATATCGAAAAAGCCTCTTGAACTTTCTGATATTGCTACATTTAAAATAGCCATTCCGGGATTCAATACTACGGCTAACCTGCTGCTTTCTCTTGCCTTTCCCAATGCTAAGAACAAGACCGAAATGGTGTTCAGTGAGATAGAGGCAGCGGTGCTGAATGGTGAGTATGATGCCGGTTTGATAATACACGAGGGCAGGTTCACCTATCAGAGCAAAGGCCTCAACAAGCTGATAGACCTGGGTGACTGGTGGGAGCAAACTACACAGGCTGCCATACCGCTGGGAGGCATTGTTATGCGCCGTAGTTTTGGTAATGAGCTGTGTGCAGCTGTAGATAAAATACTGAAGGAAAGTCTTGCCTGGTCGTGGAAACGCTACCCTGAGCTAACACCCTTTATAACTGAAAACGCCCAGGAGATGGAAGAAGACGTAATGCGCCAGCACATAAACCTGTATGTGAACGATTATACCACCGACCTTGGCGAGAAAGGCAGAAGTGCCATCACCACGCTTTTTGAAAAAGCAAAAGCCGGGGGATTGATAAAAGGAGAGATGCCGGAGAGTATCTTTTATTGATACTTATGATGATTGTGCAAAATGCTGTATGGACTTACGGTTAACTTTCTTTTCCGCATACCAAAGCTCATAGTTCTTCTGGAGATTAACCCAGAATTGTGCCGTATTGCCAAAAGCCTCCGACAGCTTTACTGCCAGTTCAGGACTGATGCCGGCACGTTCATTCACCACAGCGGAAAGATTTGCCCGCGCAATACTTAATCCTTTTGCAACCTCTGTAATAGTGAGTTGACGTTCCTTAATAAAGTCTTCTCTTAGTATCTCGCCCGGATGTACGGGTGCTAAACCTCTTTTCAGCATAATTCCTCTTTTAATGGTAATCTAAATAACTGCTTATCTGCTTCGGTTGAGTTAAATTTGCGGTATGCCAGAAAGCTATCCGAAAGATTTCCAGGAGTTTCTTGTACAGTTCAAAACTGATGACGATTGCTGGAACTACCTGTTCGAAATACGTTGGCCTAAAGGA
>CAIRTW010000340.1 GCA_903881585.1 uncultured Bacteroidota bacterium
AGTACACTCTATACAGATGCTACCTTCGGCGTTGCATGGTCCAGCAGCAACACTGCCGTGGCGACAGTAGGTACAGACGGTTCGGTTAGTGGCGTAAGTGTTGGTACTGCAACGATCAGTTATACTACCGGTGGTTGTATTTCTACACAGGTTATCGCTGTGAATCCTGCACCGGGTGCTATTTCTGGTCCAGCATCAGTTTGTCCGAACGCTACAGTCACAGAGGTAGATGCAGCAAGCGGCGGCGTTTGGAGCACCACGAGCTCATTTATCTCACTTGACGGTTCGGGAGATGTGTCCGGTATTAATTCCGGGGTGGCTACTGTGACCTACACTTTAGGCACCGGATGTTTCGTTACAAGAGTAATATCTATCAGCCCGGCGCCGACACCAGTGCTTGGCCAGCTGACGGTATGTGTAGGCAATACAACGTTCGTATCAGACGCCACAGGCGGCAGCGTATCGTGGAGCAGCAGCAACACTACGGCAGCGACCATATCCGGTTCGGGCGCGGTACAGGGCTTAACTCCGGGCACCAGCAACATCACTTATACCATTACGAGCGGCTGTTTCATATCAGCAGTAGTAACGGTGAATGCAATGCCATCAGCAATATCAAACAACAGTGCAATATGCCAGGGTTCATCAATAATGCTTACCGATGCATCGGCGGGCGGTGTATGGACGAGCGGTAACGGAGGTGTTGCATCAATAGGCACCGACGGAACGTTAACCGGTGTATCCGGCGGTACGGCAAAGATCACTTATGCTGTGAACGGTGCAGGTTGCAGCGTTACAGTTGTTGCAACAGTTAACGCATTACCTGATGCGGGCACCTTGTCCGGTTCAGGAATTGTGTGTGTCGGAGCAACAACCAGCTACAGTGATGCTGCTGCGGGCGGCGTGTGGAGCTCAACAGCAGTTGGTACAGCAACGGTAACCGCAACAGGAGTGGTAACAGGCATAGCACCTGGCACCAGCACAATATCCTACACCGTGAGCAACGGCTGCGGCACAGTAGTAGCAACAGCGGTGGTAACGGTTAACCCATCAACGGTTGCCGGTACCATAACAGGATCTGTGGCAATGTGCGCAGGCGCAGGGATATCGCTTACCGATGCAGTAACCGGCGGTAACTGGAGCTCATCAAACGGCAATGCTTCTGTAGATGGCTCGGGCAATGTGAGCGGCCTCATTGGCGGCACCGCAATAATATCTTATGTAGTGACCGGCAGCTGCGGCAGCGCAACCGCCACATCAATAGTTACCGTCAATGCAATCGCAGCGATCACCGGTACACCATCTATGTGCGTAGGCTTCACCAGTTCGCTGGGCGATGTTACGACAGGTGGTACCTGGAGCAGCAGCAATACTACAGTGGCTACAGTCGGATCGACAACGGGCCTCGTAAGTGGCCTCGCGGCAGGTACATCAACCGTGGTATATACGATACCATCCGGCTGTACCCGTTCCGTAGTGATAACGGTTACTTCATCGTTACCACCGATCACTGGTTCGCTGGGTGTATGCGTAGCTTCTACTACCGCACTGACAGATGCTACCCCAGGTGGCACATGGACAAGCGGCAGCCCATCGATAGCCGGAGTAGGCGGAACGACCGGTATCGTTACCGGCTCGGTACCAGGTACTGCGCATATCACTTACACACTGGGCAGCAGCTGCCAGTCTATAGTAACAGTAACAGTTAACCCTGCACCATCAACGCCGATAGGATCGGCCACGATATGCCTGGGTTCGGCAATAACAGTTAACGACCTGGTAGCAGGCGGTGACTGGGCAAGCTCGGGCAGCATATCATCGGTTGCAACAGGCGGTACTACAACAACAGTAACCGGCAACACGGTGGGAACCGGTACAGTAACCTATACCCTTGCAGGTACAGGTTGTGCGAAGACCAAGACAATTACTGTGAACAGTCTTCCTACTGCGATACTGGGTAACCCGATCGTCTGCGGCATCGGAGGTGTAACATTCCTGTCAGACGCTACTGCGGGTACGGGCTGGGTTATCAATCCGGTAGGTACAGCAACAGTGAGCGGAAGCGGTCGTGTGTTTGGTGTAGCTCTGGGTACAGCGACGATCACATATACCGGCGACAATACCTGTACAACAACAGCAGTGATCACGGTTGACGGCGTGCCATCAGTTGCAGCAATATCCGGAGTTAACAATGTAAGCCATGGCAGCACGATAACATTAAACGATGCAACACCGAGCGGCACATGGACCAGCGCCAATAGCGCTATAGCAAGTGTGGATGGCAGCGGTGATGTAACAGGAGTTGCAGCATCGGGAACTACCACAATCACTTATACGGTTACCGATGCGTTGGGTTGTGCAGGTCATGCTACACAGTCAATGACCGTTCACACGCCTGCGCCACCATCACATACAGTTGGTGGAGCTACTACGCTGTTCGCGGGAACAAGCGTGAGCATAGCAGATGAAGTGACCGGCGGGGCGTGGAGCAGCAGCAACACAAACGTAGCCACAGTGGATAATGCAGGATCGGTAACCGGTATCACACCAGGTATGACCAATGTTACCCATGTAGTTACGAACGGATGGGGCGAAACAACCACAACGGTTACTCCGGTAATTGTAAGTGAGCTTCCCGTTGACGTAAGAGTTGTACCAAACCCGAACAATGGCTCGTTTACCGTTAAGGGTACTTTAGGAACACTGCAGGATGAGGAAGTATCGCTTGAAGTTACTGATGTACTTGGCCAGGTTATCTACACCAACAAGGTGATGGTACATGGCGGTAAGATCAACGAAGCGCTGACATTGAGTAATACACTTGCTAACGGTATGTACATACTGAACATGCATGCGGACTCAGCCGATAAAACG
>CAIRTW010000341.1 GCA_903881585.1 uncultured Bacteroidota bacterium
ACCCGCTTATGGTTGCAACAGATGTAGTGCCGCTGGTCCAGGAGACACCGCCGGAGGTAGCATCAGATACATGGGTTACAGATCCCACACATACTGAAAGTGTGCCCGATACAGGCAATGGGTTTGCATGGACATTGACAACAAAATCCCTGTAACAGCCCGTTGCAAGCGAATAGGTAACAATATTGAGGCCTGCTGTTACTCCGGTAACAATTGCAGCAGAAGTAGCCGAACCTGTTGTCACGGATACACCGGTAGTACGGGTCCAGGTGCCGCCGGCGATAAAGTCGCTGACCGTTACTGACGACCCGATACATACGGATGAAGCGCCACCAATACCCGAAGGAACGGGATTGACGGTGACTACCACATAGGACGGAATACCGGCAACTGTATAAGAAATGGCAGCAGTGCCGGCCGCAGCTCCTGTCACGATACCAGATGTGCCCACTGTGGCAATGAGGCCGTTACTGGTTGTCCAGGTGCCGCCGGGCGTGGCATCGGTGAGACTGGTTGTTGCGCCTACGCAAACAGCAGCGATCCCGGTAATGGGCGCTACGCCCGATGCGTTGACACTCACCACCATGGTTGCAACTGCCGAGCCGCAACTGTTGGTGACCGTATAACTTATGGTGACTGTACCAACACTGACACCGGCTACAATGCCTGTGCTGCCTACGGTTGCAACAGCAGGTGCAGAACTGCTCCAGGTACCACCGGCAACCGCATCGGACACGGTGATGTGCAACCCGGTGATGACGCTTGAAGCGCCACTGATACTGCCTGCAGATACACCATTCACGGTAACAACAGCAGTAGCCGTTACGCTGCCGCAGCTATTGGTTACCGTATAGGATATAGTTGCCGTTCCGGCGCTTATCCCGCTTACCAGCCCTGTGCTGCCCACGGTTGCTTTCGTAGGCGCTGCACTGCTCCAGGTGCCGCCGGGGGCAGCATCTGTAAGTGCAGTTGTTGCTCCTGCACACAGCACTGCGGTACCGGATATAATACCGGCAACAGGGCTGGGATTTACAGTTACAACAGCCGTTGCTGTGGCGCTGCCGCAGCTATTGGTTACGGTATATGAAACAGTAGTTGTTCCCGGAGAGATCCCTCTTACTATGCCGGAAGCGCTTACCGTTCCAACCGCCGGACTGGCAGAACTCCACACGCCGCCGGAGGACAAATCGCTAAAGGATGCCGTGCCGCTGGTGCATATAGTTGTCTCACCCGATAAGGTGCCTGCATTGGGAGCAGGGTTCACGGTTACTACTGCTGTTTTGTAGCAGCCTGCGCCTGCCGAAGAATAGGTAATAGTCGCATTGCCTCCGGATACACCTGTTACTGTACCGGTTGCAGAACCCACTGTTGCGATAGCTGTATTGCTGCTGCTCCATGTACCAGGATGGGTGGCATCACTTAATGTTAAGGAAGTTCCTGCACACAGCACGGAGTTGTTTGTAATAGCTGCAACTGCGGGGCTTACGGTAACAACAGCCGTTGCTATGCAACCGGTGCTTACCTTGTAAGTAATGACCGCAGTACCGGATGATATACCGGTTACCACGCCAGAGGCAGTAACAGTAGCTACCGAGGTAGTGCTGCTTGTCCAGGAGACACCGCCGCCGGTGGCATCGGACAGGGATGTTGCTGCACCTGTGCATACCGTGGTGGTACCGCTCACAGGCGCTACGATGGCACTCACGGTAACATTATAAACCGCGAAGCAGCCCGAAGACAGTGTGTAAGTGACCGTTCCGGCCCACTGGTAATAGCACCGCTGGATGCGGTATTGCGATAAATGTAAACCTGGTTAACTGACCTACACACAACAACTATATCCGGCTTGCCATCCCCGTCTATA
>CAIRTW010000342.1 GCA_903881585.1 uncultured Bacteroidota bacterium
CGGTTTAATAGAAAGATGTCAACCTACCGAGGCAAACTATTCTATCGGATGATTCAGCAAGCAATGGTAACAACTCCAGTGCCGCTCAACGACATAATAACCCCTAAAAAACCACTCACCTAAAGCAGATAAGCAGTTTTGGTAATTTCAAAACGCTCCGGAATCCCGGAGCGTTTTGAAATAATAACTGACAGTTAATTTATCAGTGCTGTATCTCTATTTTGTTATCGTAATCCAGTGTTGCTGTTTTAATTTTTACAAGGTACAGCCCATTAGAAAATTCAGAAAGGTCAACGGCATAAGAGCCAGTACCCTCGTTCATATTGATAGTAGCGTTGTACACTTCCCGGCCTGTAAGATCAGATACCTTCAGCGTTCCTTTTTCAGCCGTTTTTTCAGTCCACTGTATGTTCAGTTTTCCATTGGTTGGGTTAGGGAAAACAGTAACACAAGAAACTGAAGAGAGGCTCTTAACTGATTCAGCGCCTGGAGTTATGGTTTTTGCTACAGTGTGTTGTATGAATGTTGCTGCGCTGAATGTAGCGCTGCTTGAACTGAGTGTTATCCCTGTTAGCGGGGTTGTAGCATAGTTCACAGAATCAGGGAAAACAGTATAAGTGCCATAGGGAAGGTTACTAAAAGAGTAATTGCCGCTTGCGTCAGTAAATGCCATTCCTGCAATAGTATTGGTTGTTGTGTTAAGGACAGCCATATGCATGCCCACAACAGGTATGCTGCCAGAAGTGCTCCTGTTTGCCCCGGTAAGGACATTGCCTGCGATAAAACCCGGGCCGGATGCAGTTGTCCCTGAGAGCATACTAATGTTCTGGTTCAGGTCGCTGGTGCCGGAGATATGATATAGGACGGTTGCGTCATGCCAGTAAAATGATGTGTCATGGTACGTGGGAATATAGCCAGTCGTAATTCCTGCGGTATCGCCGATGAGAGCGGCTTTCATTCTGAAAGAATCTGTAGCCGCACCCAGGAACTGGTAGTAAAGGTCTGTACCGCTGCCTACCGCTATAGTTGAATCAACTGCTTCAAGATCAAGTGTAGATGGGTTGTAAGTAATGAGCCATACTTTGACATTTCCATAATAAAAGCCCCCGGTAAATAATACATGTCCTGAAATTCCGTTAAGCGCAGAAACAGTAACTACTGCTGTCGTAAACGCTGTCCCTCCGCACCCGGTAACAGTATATGTTATCGTAGCGGTACCTGCGGAGACTGCAGTGACCACGCCGGTTGAGGAACCGACAGTTGCAATTGGGGTGCTGCTGCCGCTCCATACACCGGGGGAACTCCCGTCTGTAAGTGTGACCGGAAGCCCGCCAATATACATTACTGACGCCCCGGATATAGTACCAGCACTTGTAGTGGACGACACTACAACATGTGTAGTGTCAAAAGCAGCCCCACAGCCACCGGAGACCGAATATGTAATGGTTACCAAGCCGGCAGAAATTCCGTTAACTACGCCTGTGGATGACCCGATAGTGGCAATCGCGGGATTGCTGCTGCTCCATGTTCCGCCAGCGGTAGCATCAGTCAGCGTGACCGTCGAACCGACACATACTGTTCCTGTTTCACTGTCCAGACTTGCCACCGTTGTAGCATTGACCGTTACACTCTCCGCTGCATAGCAACCCGGCCCTACGGTATAATATATGCCTGATACACCACCTGATGCACCGGTAGCTACCCCGGCGGCAGTGATGGTTACGCCCCAGTCACTGCTCCATGTGCCACCGGGAGTTGCGTCAGAAAAAGTTGCGCTGCTGCCAACGCAAAACGAAGTTGGCCCTCCGGTTATACCTGCTGGCGTGGCGGTTACTGTAAATACCGCTGTCAGCACAGCGCCGCTGGTGTCGGTAAAGGTTATCGTTGCTGTACCTGCAGATATTCCGGTTACTACAGCGGCGGCACCGCTGTCCACGCCACCTCCGGTTATGATGCCAGCAGAGCCTACTGTTGCCACTGTTATGTTGCTGCTGCTCCAGGTTCCGGGAGCCGAACCAGAAAAAATTCCCCCGCCGCTGCTAACAGTTAATACCGATGAATCTCCTATACACGCACCGAGCGTGCCGGTTATAGTAGCAGTTCCACGAGCTGAAAAGGCGAAAGTCGATAGAAGTAAACTAAGTGTAATGAAAAGCCTCATATTTGTAGTTTTAAAGTGTGAAAATAGTATTTTTTGCATGTTTATATTTGTTTCCAATTTGTAAGACGTAAAATTTGGGGTGGATGTGAGGAATACAAATGAGTTTTTTTAAACAAAACTCCCTTCTTTTAACAACGGCGTTTTTCCCATAAATAAAAATAAATTATTAAGGCCGTAGCTCTATTTTGTTATAATAAACGATGACCTATTTTAACGCCCCATAAAATGACCGGTACGTAGTTGTTGCCGATGGATCTTTGAGCATCGCCGATAAGGTCGCCATGGTTCTCACCCGTTAAAATACCATTTTCGAGGTTTGCAGGCAAGCTGGATGTGCCGTGTTTGAAACGGAACCCAACGCCCCCATAATAGTCAATAACTAGCCCCTTTTTATAGATGGTCGTTTGGCCAAATAAGACATGAATACCTACCGCATACCGTTGATGGTATAGGCTTTGTCGAAGGCCGGTGTATTGTTGATGACGACGCTATCATGATAGCCGTAGGTTTGGCGCTTGAACATTAATTCCATCCCGAAATAGTAGTTGTTATATGCTCCATTGAATTTTTTATGGGGCCGCTCAAATGGCTGGTGATCAAAGTTGTATTTTATCATGGGCCTTATCATGAACCCATGTATGTTGCTTTTTGTATCCCATGAAGGTTGATGATGCAGATATACAGCTCCATCAAGGCTAACGGACAGATTCCCCAATGGATAGTATTCTGCTCCCAGTCGAATTGAAGACCCGTCAATAGGGTCTAAAAAATCAGACGGCACTGCATATAAAGTGAAACGGGTTATCTTTTTTATTGAATCTGTTTGGGCAACGGATGGGCTACAGACCAACAGCAATAAGGCTATGAGCATGTTAGTTTGAGCTTTGGCACGTTTTGATTGTATGCTCATAATGTTTATATGGGGAGTCATCCCAAAAATCGCAAAAAAACTATGTAATTCCGTGATTCTGCAAAAACTGGTTTAATTTTACACACTATGCAGGAGTTACCGGTTATTAGTTCTGTAGATATTACTCAGGAGACAAGAGTGAAGAAGCCAAGCTGGCTAAGGGTGAAACTACCTATGGGTGAGAACTATCGCCATGTGCGCGGGTTGGTGGATACGCATAAGCTGCACACCATCTGTGAGAGCGGCAACTGCCCCAATATGGGCGAGTGCTGGGGCGAGGGCACGGCTACTTTTATGATACTTGGCAATATATGCACGCGCTCCTGCGGGTTTTGTGCGGTGGCTACGGGCAGGCCAGAGCCGGTGGATTGGGATGAGCCGCAGCGTGTGGCGGAGGCCATATACCTCATGAAGGTGAAACATGCGGTGATAACGAGTGTGGACCGGGATGAAATAAAAGATGGCGGCTCCATAATATGGGCAAACACAATAAAGGCAGTACGGGCACTGAACCCGCAAACAACGCTGGAAACATTGATACCGGATTTTAAGGGTGACTGGGATAATCTGCAACGTATAATAGATGTAGCACCTGAAGTGGTTTCGCATAACCTGGAAACCGTGGAAAGGCTGACGAAGAAAGTGCGCATACAGGCTAAATATCATCGCAGCCTGGAGGTGATACGCAGGCTGAAAGATGGCGGCATGCGCACGAAGAGCGGCATAATGCTGGGCCTCGGCGAAGAAAAAGAAGAAGTGCTGCAATCGTTGCAAGACCTTGCAGATAATGGTTGCGATGTAGTGACCATGGGCCAATACCTGCAGCCTACACCGAAGCACCTGTCTGTAGTACGTTTTGTACATCCTGATGAGTTTGCTTTCTTCCGCGAAGAAGGTTATAAAATGGGCCTTGATTATGTAGAGAGCGGACCGCTGGTGCGCTCATCGTATCATAGCGAGCGGCATGTATTTGCCGGCGAGGGCAGGAAGAAGTGGGAGGAGAGCAAAGTGATAAGTTGATAAGTTGATAAGTTGATAAGTGATAAGGATAAGTGCATGTACTTATTTTTCGCTTTTGGAGAGGGGCAGGGGAGAGGTCTCACATAAATAGATTGCTCTGCCCTTTTTCAATTATCTCCATATTTGACATTTTCACCTAATATTTGCATCTTGCCGCTATATTCCCTGGTGCATATATGAGATACTTATACTCATTTATATTGTTGATGGCTGCCTCGGCCCATGCGCAAGGGCCTGGCAACATAAAGCAATTACTGAAGAATCATGATTATACCGGCACTATACTTGCAGGTAGGGCATACCTGCAGAGCAACCCAAATTCCGCAGAGGTTTACCGCTTCATGAGCAAAAGTTTTTATCAGCAAAAAGAGTATGATTCGGCCGCTTACTTTATGGAGAAGTCGTTTGCTTTCGACTCTGTTTTTTCGCCGCGTGCCACTACGTGGTATATTGCCGGTATATTGGGCGGCCTCAGGCAACTTGCAGAGATGCATATACAGGCCGGCGATACTGCACGCGGCATTAGTGAACTCTATACAGTACTGCACATTAAGCCACGCAATGTTACAGCGGACAGCGCCAGGGCATTGCTGGCGATCCTAGGCCATGATCCGGATTCTGTTTTTCAGGAACCGCAGCAATGGGAAGTTGTACATGGTAAGCACATAGACTACTATTTTGAGGACACAATAGGCCCACATGTTTTTTTGTCGGCATTCATCAGCCGCTATGAAGCTGCTTTTGATACCCTCAATGCATTCTTTCAAGCAGCGTTGTCCCAAAAGATCAGGTACTATGTTTACCTGGATAAGTCGCGGGCGCATAAATATATTGGCGATGATGAGTCGGGAAATGCAAATGCCGAACTTTACAGAATAAGAACGGGCTTCCTGGGATATTATCCCGCAGGGCATGAGATAGCGCATATACTCGTCTTTTACGCATGGGGAAGTAAGCCGCGCTATACCGATCGCTTTGTGAATGAAGGACTGGCGGTAGCCTTCGACTTTGATGGGGACAAGGATAAAATGGCCAGAGCTACGCAAGAACTCGCCGGTAGCAAATTTCATAGCGTACGCAAAATCTGGGAACAGGAAGACTGGCTCGAAAAAAAGATATTTTATCCGGTCGCCGGCGCTTTTATTCAATACCTGTACCAGCACGGCGCTATATTGGATTTCAAGCAACTCGTAAAATGGCAAACACTGGAAGGCGCGATGAACATTTACGGCAAACCAGATCTCAAAAAACTGATGAATGATTTTGATAAAGAAGTGGGTCTGATGAAGGAAAACCCACGCTGAGTGTCCCATCCTGAAATAATTTGTTACTTTGTTGCCACTCATTTCGATAATATAAAAAATCGGATATTTGAAACGCGCCGTAAAAACCATCCTTGTATTACTCGCATTATTCAGCACCGGCCATCTCTATGCCGGGTTGCGCGGCCAGGCATTGGTGGATTCTATGCTCCATGAACTGCCCGCACAAAAGGAGGATACCAATAAGGTGAACCTCTTGAATGGTTTATCCGTCACTTATACTACAGTCGATCCCGATGAAGGCATAAAATACGGACAGCAAGGATTGGCGCTTGCCGCAAAACTGGCGTGGAACAAAGGGATAGCGGGTGCTTATGTCGGTTTAGGAAATGATTATCAAAACAGATCGGATTACGCCAAAGCCCTGGGCTGTTATCTGAATGCATTGAATATCTATGAGTCGGCGGGAGTCAGGTATAACAATGAAAAAGTGCTTGTGCTGAACGACATTGTCACCGTTTGCTCCTATCAGAATAATTATAGGCAGGCAGCAAAGTATTATAGTCAGTTGTTACAGATCCCGCAAAAGCATGACAAGCTAAACTTCTACACAGGTGCGTTGCTGGGCATTCTCATTTTCGCGTTGCTGTATAACCTGTTTCTGTTTATCTCCCTAAAGGATAAAAGCATCAGGTATGCGGTTTTATCAGTTGCCTGGTTTTTTGTCATATACAGTGTGGCCATAATTCACCCCACCAATAGAATAGAGTTATATCTTTTCGACTGTTGCTCATTTGGCCTTGCCATTTTTGCATTAGCAAAATTCAGCCTCACATTTGTCCACCAGTTTCTTATCGAAAATGGGATGTCTGTCTTTAATGAAAGGCAGGTGTCGAAAAATATAAGATTATTGAATCTCCTTTTTGGCGGGCTATTCCTGCTCATATTCGCAGTTTACCTTTTGAAATTGAAATATGAAGATGAGGTAATGATCGCCCGTGCTTTTATAGTGGCGTGCGATGCGGTGATCTTATCGCAAATGGCCTACATCCTCACCGTTTTCATTAAGAACCGGTTATATAAGATAAAAGGTTTTCGTTTTATTGCGTTATACCAGGTGATACTTTTGGGAGGTGTGTTTGTTTCTGTGGTCCTTACCTTCGTTTTTCATGTACACAATACTTTGACCGAGTTATCTTTTGCCGCATGTGTCATCCTGCAGTCTGTCTCTACGGCAGACAAGATCAACTTCCTGAAACAGCAAAAAGAACAGGCGCAGGAAAATGCGCTGGCATTGCTGGAAGATAAGGTTGCAGAAAGAACAAGTGAATTGATGTTGCAGAAACGGAGGTCGGACGACTTATTACTGAATATACTGCCTGCGGAGGTAGCGGAAGAGCTTAAAGAAACAGGCAGTGCTTCTGCAAAGTTGTTTGATAATGTAACGGTGCTTTTTACCGACTTTGTGAACTTTACCACCGCCAGCGAGCGCATGACTCCGCAGAAATTAATAGATGAGCTGGATACCTGTTTCAAAGCATTTGACGCTATAACAACTAAGTATAAGATCGAAAAAATAAAGACTATCGGTGATTCCTATCTGGCGGTAGCAGGGCTCCCGTCCTCAGATCCGGCACATGCTTTGCAGGCCGTGAGCGCTGCAATGGATATCACTGCATTCATGCAGCACAGAGTTGCTAAGCTAGGCGACCAAACTTTTGAGATCCGTATAGGCATACATACAGGCAGCGTGGTAGCGGGTATAGTGGGTGTGAAGAAATTTGCCTACGATATATGGGGCGATACCGTGAACACCGCAGCCCGCATGGAGCAGAGCAGCCAGGCAGGAAAAATAAACATATCGCAGACTACCTATGAACTGGTGAAGGATGAATTTAACTGTGAATACAGGGGAGAGATAGAGGCCAAGGGCAAGGGCATGATGAAGATGTATTTTGTTTCTTAAGGATTACCATAGAAATTCCTTGCATACGGAGAGTTTTTATTTATCTTCGTTTTGAACATTGTAAAAGAATTATGGAAAAGGCGTTAGTTGACTACAAGGCTTATTTACAATCGCTGATCGATGGGTACACACTTGATCTGAACGATGATTCGGGGTGGGGTATGGGCAAACAGGAGGCTGTTGATCAGCTTTCGAAGGACTATCATCTAATGGCTACAGCTAAAGCTGACGAGCTGTTATCGCAGCAAGACAGTAATGTGTTTTTAGGAGCGCTTTCAGACAAAATGGAGGAAATTAGTAAGGACTATCACCGCAAGCTCGTAGCTAAATTTAGTTAAGCTGTTAGTGAGCTCAGGCATTATTAACGGAATGCCGGGTGCAACAAACCGATTTTCTTTGCACTACGCTTTTTTTAAAAAAGAAGCAATATTATGAGACTAATTATGTAAATTATTTTCTATTTTTGTTAAAAACCGATCCATATGGCATACAGTAAAGAGACCTTAGCTTTAGATATTGATATTTTGTTTCCAAGGTATAGTGCAATGTACCAGAAATGGCCCTGGAAGAGGGACTCGAATGAAGTGATCCCGGACTTTAAAGAGCAATTAAAAGATGTCTGCTGGACAATTTATAATAAGACCCATACCGATGGTGGCGAGCAAATAATGGGTCGCGAGTGGGATACTGATCCTTTTGCAGCCTTTGCCAACATTGGTGGCAGAACAGGCTATACAGCAAAAACATCATTTCAGAACGTTGGACATGGCCGCTATGAGAAAGTGGTAAACTGGAAGCCGGTTGGGGCGGCCGCTAAAAGCGACCATGAAATCAACACCTCTGATACCGCACGCGGCAACGTACTCAAAATGGACAGGTGGCATCCTACAATGAATGATTGCTGGGTGCTGGGTGGAGTGCACAGGCGCGCAACATTCAAACTTGTTTCGGCACGGGTGCCCGGGAATATCTGGAATTTTCAATACAACTTTCCGGTTGTAACTGCGAGGGAACTCTTAGGGCTGCTCAGATATGGTTATACGATCCAGAGGCGCGGCTCTGCCGAAGCCCTGCTTATACCGGGTAACGTAAAAAAGGAGCCGGAGACAATTCTTGACTACTGGAATTATATTAACAATGGGTCCATTACTATGACAAATCTCATCAAAGAGTTATTGGATCCGAACGTCAAAGCATTGAATGATCAGATCAATGCCCGCAGGAAGGGTTAGTATCTGTTTCCATTTTAATGGCATTTTATTTCACAGGCCGGTTTATTTCAATTTCACTAATTGATTTAAATCGGTTTACTTTTACATCTAAACCAGTTTTATGCCTTTTGTTATTATAGGCGTTGTTATTTTCCTCGGCGGGTACATACTTTCCCGTATGGTCAATGATAAGCGTAGTGTATTCGGTAAGCCAGCTATGGCCATTGGTGCAGGTGTAGTGCTCATTGGTATTATCACAGCGTCAGTAGTACAGATAGACTCCGGCCACGTAGGCGTGCAAAAGTTGTACGGTAATGTACAGGCTGGTGTGCTGTACAGCGGGCTGCATTTTATCAATCCATTACTGGACATAGAACCGGTAGAGACGCGCACTCAGAACTACACCATGAGCGGTGTGCATAACGAAGGCGATAAAGCTGGCGATGACGCGATAAGGGTACTCAGCGCAGATGGCCTTGAGGTAACTATTGATCTTACCGTACTGTTTCGTGTGATACCGGAGAGTGCTCCCAACTTATTCAAGCAAACCGGGCTGGATTACAAAGACAAAATAGTGCGCCCCATATCGCGCACCAAGATTCGTGACAACGCCGTTTATTACGATGCTGTTTCGCTTTACTCTACGAAACGCGATGAATTCCAGGCGCGTATCTATTAGGCCATTGAAGACGATTTTGCCAAGCGTGGCCTGCTGCTGGAAAACCTGCTCATCAGGAATATAGCATTGCCTGCATCTGTGAAGAACGCTATAGAATCCAAGATAAATGCAGAGCAGGATGCCCAGAAAATGGAATTCGTACTACAGAAGGAAAAGCAAGAAGCCGACCGTAAGCGCGTAGAGGCACAAGGTATAGCCGACTATCAGCGCATCATCAGCGAGAGCCTTACCGACAAGCAGTTGCAGTATGAGCAGATAAAAACCATGAAAGAACTTGCTGCATCTTCCAATGCCAAGATCATTGTAATGGGAAAGGGCAGCACACCAATGATTCTTGACGCGAAATAAGTATCACTTTATTATAACGGATTTGCAACGACATGAAATGCTCCTTCCGTTAAAATATTAGTGCCCGATGCAGGTATGGCGTTCACATGTGCATTCAGCCGCAACGTTACACTGTCCTGCACCGCATAGCTTTTCAGGTTCAGCCCCGGTACAGTCACCAGGTTTATTTTGTTTTGACCTTTAGGTACGTTGTACAAATACGCAACCAGGACCTCGGGTAAAGTCTCCGTGGAAATGAAAACCTGTATCGAATCAACAAAATCGAAGTACTGGCCGGCCGGAGCTGTTATCTGGAGGTCTAAATTGTTCAGATCAGCTTCAATCAGGTTCTTGCTGCTTGCATGATACTGGTCAAATATCTGCTGTGCGTTAGTGGCTACCGTTATGGGCGGAAACGGGAGGCTTAGCCCTCCCCCCGGTAATAGAACACCATAAGGATAATCTGCTATACCCAGTACGGTAACCGACTGGGAAAACGGGATGTTGAAATTTATGTTGGCGAGATTCTTTATTTTCTGGCAGGCTGTAAACAGTACCGCCATGGCTATTATACAAAAAACTATCTTTTTCATGATCACACTCCTTGATACACTAAGCATAGAGCAAATACTATGCCCTCAGGTGTATCTGGCTCATTTTTAGGAGTGTATTGGCTGTTTTGAGAAAATCATTAAATTAGTACCTTCTAATAAATGGCATATGGCCGCAAAGAAAGAAAGTAATATACCTGCCGAAATACTGGCGCTGTATGACAAACTGGTTGCCACAAACCTTGCCGTAGAGCGCAAAGGCGCCACGGTGCCTTATACGTCGCTGAACGGGCATATGTTTTCCTATATCAATACAGACGGCTCTGTTGTGCTGCGGCTCTCAAAAGAAGATCACGATGCGTTTGTGGAAAAGTATAAGACCGGCCCGGTAATGTCTTACGGAGCGTTAAAGAAAGACTGGGTAAATGTGCCGGATGACTTGCTAAAGAAAACAAAAGAGATCAAAAAATACTTTGAAAAGAGCCTTGAATACACAGGATCATTGAAGCCTAAAAAATGATGCAAATTTTATTGATATGCCATACAACGAAAAACTTGCAAACAGATTAAGAGAAGCGCTTGCGGACGTTCCCGATGTGGAAGAAAAGGAGATGTTCCGCGGCCTTACTTTTATGGTGAACGGTAAGATGTGTATCAGTGTTAGCGGCATAGAGCGGCTCATGGTGCGCATAGACCCGGAGATGTATGATACGCTTATTGAGAAGAACGGCTGCAAAGAAGTTGTGATGCAGGGCCGAACAATGAAAGGCTTTGTCTATGTATATGAAGACGCGCTGAAGACCAAAAAGGAGTTCGCATACTGGGTAAAGCTGGCACTGGATTATAACCCCAAAGCAAAGGCGTCTAAAAAGAAGAAATAAAGGTCACTCCGCTTTTTTAAACTCTATTTTAGCCAGCGCTATCATATGCCGTCTGCCGGTATTTATATCCGCCAGCGACATAACAAGTATCCGTTGTTGCATTTGAGTGATGTTTTTACCATCCATCTCGGTAATGATGTAAACGTGGTTGCCCACTTCGGTATTGAACAGCTCATTCCAGGAATAGACATTCCGGTAGCCATCAGATGCGGTTAATGAGACATAGTACTCGCTGTAGTCCTTTGGCTTTTCGACGTTTAGCGCTACACTGTCCAGCAATGTCCTCAGCAGTATGCCTTTTAGCCCTCTCACCGTGTCCTTAGCGTCGCCGCGGTGGTTGCGCACCACTACGTCGCCTATGTTTTCCGGTGAGCGTTTCAGCAGGTCGGCAATGGAAAATGTCATTTCTTTTTTTATTTCCCCTGTTATTCTGAATTCTTCAGTAGGCGGTACATTGTTGTGGCGCTGTGCCAGCAGCGATGCGCAAGGCAGCAATAACAGTATAGCGACGAAGTACTTCATGACGATTGCGAATGTGCGCGAAAAATACGGATAAAACCCAGATTACGCTATATTTATCCTCACGGCATGGACTTTGTATGATTCCTGGAGCGAGAGGCTGGGTCTCATTTTAAATGCTGTGCCCGGAGTGCATTATCTTCGCCATTCATTTTTTAATCTTTATTAAACCATATGTTATGAACAGAACGACAAGGATCTTATTAGGGATTGGCGCAAGTGTAGCCATAGGCGCTGCACTTGGCATACTGATAGCCCCCGGAGAGGGCGCAGAAACAAGAAAGAAACTGATGAAGCGCGCGCGGAAATTATCAGGCACGGTCTCTGATGGTATAGACCATGGCAGGGATTCGCTGGAGGAGATCAAGGATACTTTGCAAAAGGAGCTAAGTAAAGTAAACCGTAAAATAGAAGGTATCAAATTTTAAAACCGAAATTATGGGTAGGGCTAAAAATGTATTATATACTGTTGCTGCCGGTGTGGCCGTAGGCATGCTTGCCGGCGTGCTTTTTGCGCCCGCTAAGGGCAAGGACACCAGGGACAGGCTGCGGGAGCTAAAGCGTAAGCTCACAGGCTCGCATAAAGACATTGATGACAACCGCGAAGCGCTGGAAGAGTTGAGCGACCTGCTAAAGGAAGAACAGGTGCTGGTAAACAAAAAAATAGAAAAGCTGAAGTAAAGAAACCGGGTGGCACAAGGGTTTGTTAAAAGCTTCGGTTTATGGTGTTTTTGCTTTTTTGCATTAAACTTTGGCAGGCAGTTTGCATCTATCTAGTGTAACCAAAACAACAACACGTTATGAAACTCAGAATGATTGCAACCGCGTTAATAGTATTAGCATTATCTGCAGGCATTAATACAGCAGCCAGCGCCCAACACTGGAGAGGAGGTTACCACAGGGGCGGCTGGGGTATACCACACCCGGCGGTGGGGTTCTATGCTCCAAGAGTATTTGTACCCCGGGTATATATACCACCTGTGCCGGTACCTGTACCAGTAATCGGAGGCGGTTACTACGGTGGGGGCTATTATGGCCACGGATATTACGGGCATGGATACGGACACGGGTATTATGGCCACGGTGGCTATGGTCACGGTCATTACGGCCACGGTTACCGCCGCTAAATAATTACAGCTAAAGATAATAAGCAGGCTGCCCTTACCGGCAGCCTGTATCTTTATCAGGTAGTCATGAGAAGTATATTGCTATTCTTTGCCTAAATTTGCAGCCAAATTATTTGTTCATCGTTCCTTAGTTATTCGGTTATTGACCTATTTATCTTAAATGCATCACCCCAGGTTGAACAAGTACATTTTTATAGCTGTTTTCATTTTTTTGCTGGGTACAACTCCATCCATTGCACAGGTGGGATATACAAAGGCTGAAAACCGTGCCGTACGCCGGGAAGAAAAAAAGGAAAGAAAAGAATATCGTAAGATGACTGGCAGAAGGGAAAAAAGGCGGTTGAAAAAAGCAATAAAAAGGGAAGAAAAGGAAGAAGACGCTGAAGATAAGATCCGCAACCAAAAGATCATCGACTATAAAAACAGGAAGCGGGAATAACCTTATCCTGCAGCTTTCTCCGCTTGTTTTTCCCGGTGGTAGTGGCGAAGGGGCGCAATAGCAAACAGAATAGCCAGCAGACCGCATAAACCGCCGGCAATAAATGGCATGCCCGGAAATTTGAATGGCGCACTATCACCTGTGAACCAAGCAAACAGATTGTTCATCAGCAGCGGGCCCAGGAATGCAGTAATGCTCATGAGGCTGCTCAGCGCTCCCTGTAGTTCGCCTTGTTCATTGTTGGGAACTGCATTTGCCATGATGCCGCCCATAGCGGGGCCGCCTATTCCACCCAGACAGTAGGGTATAAGAAATACAAACATCATCCATCCCTGGCTGGCAAATGCAAACAAGATCATACCGGCCACATAAAATGACAGCCCGGTAAATACGGAGTTCTTCTCGCCCAGCCACGGAATAGTGACCCGTATAAGGCCGCCCTGAACTGCCGCCACCAGCACACCAACAACGGACAGCGAAAGGCCCACCATCAGCGAGCTCCAGTTGAATTTATAAATTGTATAGTAGCTCCAGTTAGATTGCAAGGCGTGCGAACCGAGATTGAGCAGGAAGTAGGATGCTGATAGGCCAATAAGCACTTTGTATTTTCTTAGTTGCTTCAGAGTGCCAACTGGGTTCGCTCGCCTGATGTCAAATTTTCTTCGGTTTTCGGGAAGCAGGGATTCCGGCAATACGAAGAACCCGTAAAGTACATTCAGCAAGCTGAATACTGCCGCAACAACAAATGGCAGCCGCACGGTCCAGTCGAACATACCGGTATGGCCCATATGCTTGCCTATTTCGCTGCAAAATCCGCCAATGGCAGGGCCTACGATAAAGCCCAACCCAAAAGCTACTCCTACCATACCAAAGTTTTGTGCGCGTTTTTCAGGAGCGCTGATGTCTGCGATATACGCAGATGACGTAGTAAAGCTTGCTCCGGTGATGCCGGCTATTAATCGCCCTATGAACAATAATGTGATAGTAGGGGAAAACGCCTGGAACAAGTAGTCGATGCCCAGCCCGGCAAGCGCAAACAGCATAATGGGCCGCCTGCCATACCGGTCGCTGAGAGAGCCTATGAAAGGTGATGAAATAAACATCATAATGGCATACGCAAATGTGAGCCAGCTGCCATACTTTGCAGCAACCGTTATATCGCCACCAGTCAGCTGCTTTATAAGGGCGGGTAGTACGGGTATAATAATGCCAAACCCGATCACATCAATAAGAATAGTGATAAATATAAACCCGAGTGCAGCATTCCGTTTTACAGTCATGTGATTTTGTATGGTCGGCAAATCTATAAAAAGTATTTTGCTATAATTCCGTACCTACCGACTAAACAGAAACGTTTACCGATAATAATAATTTTTGAAACAAGCATGTCGATACCTTAGCAGCAATTTTCAGGGTTGAAGCTTTGGGCTTACGACTTATTACTTATTTACCTGCCGAAGTCCTGATAACTATCGGGACGAAGAGGGACGACTAACGACTAAAAAAATGGCAAGACCAAGAGGGAGAGATGAAAACAAGGAAGAATCACCAAAAGTGAAGATCAGCAAGGATTCTGTTAAAGAGGCGATGGTGATATTCCGTTACCTGCGGCCTTACAATAAAGTGTTTATTCCCGGGCTTGTATTTATAGGTCTGTCCAGCGGCACTACCATGGCATTTCCGTTCCTGCTCAAAAAACTGATCGACAGTGCTCATGGCGATCTTACCGGGCGGTTTGCATTTGCGCCTGGCACTATAGCCATGATAATGATCGCTGTGCTTGCCGTGCAAATGGTTTTTTCTTTCCTGCGCATATATCTGTTCACCTATGTTGGCGAGCATACTGTAGCCGATATGCGCACCGACATTTACCGTCACCTGATCATTATGCCCATGGATTTCTTCGGTCAGAGAAGGGTGGGCGAACTATCGAGCAGGATAACGGCTGATGTATCACAGATACAGGATGCGGTAACCAGCGTATTTGCGGAAATATTACGTGGTGTGCTTGTACTGATCATTGGCCTTGGAATGATTATGTACATAAACGTGAAAATGACAATGCTTATGTTGTCTGTGCTTCCGGTGATCATTGCCTTTGCACTCATATTTGGAAAGTTCATCCGTAAACTCTCCCGCCAGGCGCAAGACCAGCTTGCAGAGTCCGGCACGATAGTGCAGGAGACATTGCAGGGCATCAGTAATGTAAAAGCATTCTCAAATGAGTGGTACGAAATAAAACGCTTCACGAAAAGTATTAACGATGTTGTGAAGATGGCGGTAAAGAACGGCGGGTTCAGAGGGCTTTTTGTCTCATTCATGCTATTCAGCGTTTTTGGAGCTATTGTTCTGGTGGTGTGGTATGGCACTGGGCTGATGCAGCAAGGCCATTTATCATTTGGAGACCTTACCGAATTTGTTCTTTACACAGCATTTGTGGGTGGCACCATGGCAGGCTTTGCAGAACTCTATTCCCAGCTTCAGAAAACACTGGGCGCTACGCAACGTGTACGCGAACTGCTTAAAGAGCCAACCGAAAATGTAGAGATCACATCGGTAGCGGTGCAAGATCAGTTCAGGCTGAAGGGCAATGTATCGCTGGAAAGTATGGGGTTCAGCTATCCATCGCGCAAGGAGACCGAAGTAATAAAAGATGTGAGCGTAGAAGCCAGGAGCGGCCAGCAAATAGCAGTTGTGGGGCCAAGCGGCGCCGGCAAAAGCACATTAGTGTCGCTGCTGTTACGGTTTTACGAGCCGGACAAAGGCCGCATCTTGTTTGATGGTAAAGATGCCTCATCAATTCCGCTAACGCAGCTGCGTAAGCAAATGGCCCTCGTGCCGCAGGATATATTGCTGTTTGGCGGAACCATTCTTGAGAACATAGCCTACGGCTTACCGGGTGCAAACATTGAAGATATACATGCAGCTGCGCGCAAAGCAAATGCGCATGATTTTATCATGGGATTCCCGGAGGGTTATGAAACGATAGTAGGGGAGCGGGGTGTAAAACTTTCGGGCGGCCAGCGGCAGCGTGTGGCTATAGCCAGGGCTATTCTAAAAGATCCGGTTATTCTCCTGCTTGATGAAGCCACAAGTGCGCTCGATTCAGAATCAGAATCCCTGGTGCAGGAAGCTTTGCAAAATCTAATGAAGAACCGTACCTCATTCGTTATCGCTCATAGGCTTTCCACAATACGCAATGCAGACAAGATAGTGGTGCTGGAAGATGGTAAAGTAAAAGAAAGCGGCACTCACCACGAACTGATAGCTATGGAAGAAGGACTATACCGTAACCTGAATAAGCTACAGCTGTTTGACGCGTAAATGTGGGGAAATATCAGTAATTGAGTACGCAGAATTCAAACTTCTCCTTAAGGTTATCAAGTATCACGTCTTTTAATTCGGCGTCATTCAGCCATTCCTGTTGCTCAGGGTGCAACAACCATAGTTGCAGCTTTGTATGCTTGTTTAGGGTATGTTCCTTGACCTGGCAGATCACAGTAACCCGGTAATCTTTATACAAATGTTTTACCCGTGATTGAAATTCTGCGAGGCACCGGGGATGGATCTTATCACTGTAGTAATCATATTCTACGATCATTTGCTCCATATAGTGTAGCATTTATTGGAGTCCGAAATTACTAATGTTTAAACAAATAGGGTATGAATTAACAAATATTATTGTATTAAATTTGTATGCAGATGAAAAATAATTGATCCATTTATAGTCCATTTTACAGCTGCCTTTGGTTCCATTAAATTTTAAGAAGCGCGAAAAAAATGTAACTTTGTCCAATAGCCGCCACGTGAAAAGATCATGGCTGAGTAAGCATTTTATGAAAAGAACATCCTTTGCCATACTACTTCTGCTTGTATTGCTAGTCACGGCCGGCGGTTGCCGTACACCACACTATTACACGCGTTATAAAATGAAAAATCATGTGTATGACCAGCATTACAATCCCTATCGTACAAAATGGTACAAATGGAGCTATTCCCATGGGGCAATCTGATGCTGCGGCCTTCACACCAGTTGATTATATTTGCGCAAATTACCCCGATGAAACGATTATTGCTTCCTGTATTACTGTTCCTTGCTCCCGTCATTAGTCTGGCCCAGGGACAATTTTGGGACAGGCTTGCGCAGGATTATATTGATGACTCAACGCACGACGTTGTTAAATGCAGTTACTGGCAGGTACTGGAGCGGGGCAGCTTGCACCGCACCATGAATACGTTTTACAGAATAGCCGGCATTAATGGTAAACTTTTTCTTGAGCTGAAGATCATCCAGGGCGGCGAGGTTTTTGTTGTGCCCAGGAATGGGGAGTTTCAGCTTTTGCTCGCAGATGATAACGTAATAACATTGTATAATACCCAATACAGGACAACAGGTAAAGGCGATGGCGCCAGGCATTGGGCGGGCAGTGGTGCAGAGGGCATTATGCTGTCATTCCCGCTTACCGGAGATGATGCAAAAAAGATCATCCATAGCTATGTTGACAGGATCAGGCTCTACACCGCCGATGGCTTTGTGGAAAGAAGGATAACCGACACCCATAGCGAACTTTTCAGAGATGAATTAGCGCTTGTTTATTATTCGAGATAAGCCAGCTATTTCCCTGTTGCAGTTCATACTCATTTCATTTTTATAGTTACAAACAATTCATTAGTACATTCTGAAAAAGAAAGTTATTTTTGTCTTATGCGGCTTACCGGACAACAAAGTTTCATCATTAAAAATCTTAAAAACGGCATCAAATTCGGCATGTACGATGGCGGAAAGAGTTGCTATTTTGAGGATGGCACCCGCGTCGATTATAAGGAATTATGGGAGGCGGTACGAACAATTAATAACCTGGACAGAGGGCACAGTAAAACGATCTTTGAGCTATGCCCGGATAATTATCTTGGCACCTTCCCTCATAAATTCACCAGGCACAAATGGCGGAGGCGGGTATTGGCGCTATTCTCCGGCAATGATTGAGCTCGCCGTTCTTTTACTTAGATAAGTAGGCAACATCCCTGGGGTAATTAGGGTCGGTATTAGAGGCACTGTACAACACTCCATTTATGTTGCAGGACACAACCTCGTTGTAACAAACAAAGGGCTCATGATGCACCGGGCCATCTGTATAGGTAAATGCCTTTGTTACCTGCCCGGTCCGGGTGATACCGCTAACAAGATAGACCCTGCCAATAACAGGCATTACTATTTTATAGTCAAACCCCGCCGGCATAACTGCCAGAGTTGAGGTGTCGCCATCCAGGGTATAGGCGCTTATCCTGGCCGAATCGATAACACTGTCGAAAGCATTATCCTGCTTGTAGGTATATAGCATGCCCGATTCCACATCGGTCCAGTCAAAGCCTGCTCCATACAGGTACAGGTCCGTATTCGTGCAGGAAACAACATCGGTTTTTTTTCTGCACGAAACAGCTGAAAATATAACAAAGATGAGGGCTGATAACAGGAGGACTCTTTTCACATACATCACTGAAACAAGTTTGATACCGGTTTATGCTTCTTTAATAATCACGTTCTATAGATACCTGATCATCGCCGGATAACGAACGTAGCGCTTTCCCCCGTACCGTTGTGACTGGCCCTTAGCAGATAGACACCATCGTTCAGGTCCATAGCGCTGATCCTGATCGCATTCTGATTACCACTGAGTTGGCTTTGGTATACCAGCTGTCCCACACAGTCATATATCTCCATGCTGCTATACCCCATCTCTCCAAACGAGACGGTCATCATCCCATTATTCGGATTAGGGTAAATGGCCATCCCATGGCCTTTGGCTGCGATCGTTGGAACGGACAAAGGCGTCTCACTGTATTTTGCTACAAACATATCAGATGTCCCAGTGTGTATTACGTTCTGAACTGTATCATTGCCAAACCAAAACGTAGTATCGCTGAAGTCACCGGCAACATATATCTTGCCGGGATAGGCAACCGCCACACCATTTACATCGCCATGGCCCGGGCCTGTGGTAGCGCCCCATCGTGCATTGCCAGAAGTATCATACTTGCCAATGAAGATCGCATTCAGCCCTACGCCATTGAAATTAAGTGTCGAGGAACCAAAGGGAAGGGTAGGGCTGGCAAAATTGCCCGCAAGCGTTACGTAAAAGGAATCATCTATCGCTATCGCATGAGGAATGTCATCGGCGCTTCCGCCGCTGCTCTTAGCCCATTTAAAACTGCCAAAAAGGTTGTACTTCACAAGGAATATGTCGTTTCCGCCGGCGTTCCCAAGCGTTGTTGTACCGAATTTTGGTGTGGCGCTGCTGTATTTACCGGTCACATATATATTGCCGTAGTTGTCTGCCTTTGCCGCTGTAGGTATATCGTTTCCAGTACCTCCGCCTGACCGAGCCCAAAGCAGAGTCCCCATGGAGTCATACTTAACAACGAACATGTCATCCAAACCGGCACTGCCAGGGGTAATATTAAGCACAGTGTCGCCAAATGTTATTGTTGAGCTGCTGAATGCACCGGCCACATAAATGTTGTTGCCGGGGTCTGTAGAAAGCGCATATGCATAGTTGTAGCCAACGCCATCAGCGCCGCCAGACCATACATAATTGCCAAGGCTGTCATACTTTATTACAAACACTTTGTCAACCCCCGTTATCGGGTTCTTTATCGTATCTGTTGTGCCGGGAAATGCAAGGTATGCACTCTGAAAACTGCCGGTAACAATAACATTTCCGGAAATGTCGGTCATCATCGCGTTGATCCGGTCATCCTTCACGCCTCCGGATTTTCGCGCCCATTTAAAAGCGCCCAGCGAGTCGAATTTCGCAACATACATGTCAGATGAGTCTACGCTGCCTGAGTTAGTCAGTGTGGTGGTACCTATAGTGATCGATGAACTGAAGAAATAACCGGCGATAAACACATTGCCCCACCGGTCAGTGGAAACGGATGTGGCATAATCATTATCGCTGCCGCCTGCGCTCACCGCCCACAACACCGTACCGTTAGGGTCGTACTTTACCAGGAAAATGTCGTTAAACCCACTGGTTGTGTTATTCATTGGAAAAAAACTAAAGTTGAACGATGCGCTCGAAAAATAGCCCGCAGCATATACATTGCCCCAGGCATCAGTGGTCACCGCTGCCGCACTTTCATTTCCCGAGCCGCCATTGCTTTGTGCCCACTGCCAGTTTTGGGCAGCGGCCGGCTGCAATGCTACTATGTAAAAGGCAATAAAAACGAATGAAAGGAGTCTTAGGTTCATAAGCTAATTTAGTACAAATCTAACTATTTTCATGGAGGTATTTTAGCTGTTGCACAAGCATGTGATGCTCTTGCAAAATATTTTAA
>CAIRTW010000343.1 GCA_903881585.1 uncultured Bacteroidota bacterium
CGGTTTAATAGAAAGATGTCAACCTACCGAGGCAAACTATTCTATCGGATGATTCAGCAAGCAATGGTAACAACTCCAGTGCCGCTCAACGACATAATAACCCCTAAAAAACCACTCACCTAAAGCAGATAAGCAGTTTAGTTAAATTACTCAATTTGTAAAAGCATTTTCAAATATAACTACAGCACTGTACAATATTTGTGCCATGTATTTTCGGGTTATCCTGTAGCTTTGGGATAACTATTTATCATCTTCTCAAATTTACACCAGAAACCAGTGGTACATAAAATACTAAACGATAAACCGACCAAGCTATTCGTTATACTGACTTCGTTTTTTGTAGCTAATGCGCTGATAGCGGAGTGCATAGGAGGGAAACTGTTTTCGCTGGAGCGGGTATTTGGTATTACTCCACACCCTTTTTCGCTGCTGGGCGAGCAAGGGCTGACATTCACACTTACGTGCGGTGTGCTGCTGTGGCCGCTGGAGTTTATAATGACGGATATTGTGAACGAATACTTTGGCCCGAGGGCGATAAAAAGGATCTCGTATATAGCTATAGCGCTGATCAGCTATGCGTTCCTGATGTTTTATTTTGCTATACGGGTGCCGGCGGATACATCCTTCTGGGTGGGAAGCCAGAAGGATACGGGAGTGCCCAATATGCAGGATGCGTTCTCCAACATTTTCGGACAGGGCATGTGGATCATAGTGGGCAGCCTTATCGCCTTCCTGGTGAGCCAGCTGGTGGATGTGTGGATCTTTCACCGGATAAAAAGACTGACCGGGGAAAAACATGTGTGGCTGAGGGCGACAGGATCAACGATCATATCGCAGCTGGTGGATAGTTTTATTGTGCTGTTCATCGCCTTCAAAATAGGTAAGGGTTGGAGCTACCAGCGGGTAATAGCGATTGGGCTGGTGAATTATGCTTACAAATTTACGATGGCAATAGTGCTGACGCCGCTGATATACCTGATAGAGAAAGGGATAGAACGATACCTGGGGCATGATGTGACGAGGCAGATGAAGGATGCGGCTATGGGGAAGGTGAATGAATAGTAAGTAATAAGTGAGCAAATCACATGCCCATAACCATTTTGTAAAATGGAGTGTTCTTCAGGTAAGCAATTGTTTCTTTTTTTAGCGCCACGCTGTTGGCTGTTTCGTTAACACTCCAGGCATAGAAATAAATTTTTGTATCCAGAAAAACAATGTACGGCCCATAGTGGCCACTTGTGCGGCCAAAGCTATCCGAAACATAATTGAGGATAGAATAGTTCAATTCTGTTTTAAGTTTTTTCTTGTCATATTTTGATAACAGAGGCTGTAGCTTTATAAAGTGCGTGCTAGTTTCTGTATTCAATGCCTCTTTTAATAAAAATGTGAGTGCGCGATCCGTATCGTTGATCTTCTCATAAATATCCGCATAGCGGCAGGCATTTATGATCCTGTGCATATAAATGCCGTTTGCACAATCTGTGATATATGGGTGTACCGTATCTGATATGTACAGGTAATATAATGCTGAATCATTCCTGCCGCGGAGCTCGTATATCCTGCTCATCTTATCGGCGGCAAGATTGTATAGCTGGCCATATCCATGCTGCAATGAAGGGCCGACTGAAGTTTGCGACCTTTGAAGAATAGCGGAGCTGATATCCAAAAGCTGAGTGCGGCCCCAGCCATCGTATGGTTTCATCAGCACACTGTAGCTTGCCATTGCATATTCACGGTCGCTGCGGTGAGTTTTGAAAAAACGAATATTGTAGCTTGCGGAAGTGTTGCCCCAATGGTATAGAGAGCTGTCTTCCTGGCCAGAGGATAAGTGGGCAGACAACAGCATAAGGGCAAGAAAAACGGGGCGCTTCATTTCCTAAATTAATGAAAATATGTGAGGTGCAGTGGGTTTTGTAAAAAGAAAAAAAACGAGCGCACACCCAGGTTCTTGTTATCCGCACCTGCGTCGATGAGCGGATCGCGCCCCGATCATGCAAAGACGTTGCAGTGCAACGTCTCTACGAGGTTTACCAAAAGAAAAAACCCGAGCGCACACCCAGGTTCTTGTTATCCGCACCTGCTTGCGCAGATGCGGTATGTTTTATGAATTTCTATTTGCTAGTCTTTCTTTTTATTGCCTCCTAAACGGTAGCCAACAGAGACCTGGAATGAGGGGCTTTTATAGAGCTGGTTAGAGATGAACTTAGCACCCTGAGACGATCCATTGTCCCATACGGTCTGCACATTGCGGAAGTCGAGGGTGACATTGGGGTAAACTTCGTAAGAAAGACCCGCGATATAGCCAACGCCAAACCTTGAGTTGAAATCGCTCTGCTGCACCTTTGGTGTATTGTCATTGCCCATAGCAGACACCAGCACCGGAGATACTGTACTTGGCGGCTCGGACTTACCTGTATTTATTGCGAAGCTGTAAACCAGATTAGCACCTGCATAAAAACTGAAATGGCTCTTTATGAAGCGGAGGGTAATGGGCATCTCTATACTGTGAAGTGTAGAGAAACTGTAGGAATTAGACAACTGCTGCCTGCTCCACTGGCCAGCGGAAACGGGTGTATAGGTGTAATAGTTATCATTGAGCGAATAGTTGTTGTTAATGCGGTGGAAATATTTCACCTCGGCCATAGCGCTTACATTGTCACCGAAACTGAAGTTGCCAGTAACGCCGAACTGGAAGCCTTTAAAACTGTTGGGGCCAAAGAAAGTAGCGTTGATACCACCTGTAAGGCCGGGCGCGAACTGCATTCCGGTCACATGGTACTTAACGTCATTGAAAGTGGCATTAAGCTTATCGAGCGTGGTTTCGCCGCTACCCTTGCTTGCCTGGGTTTGTTTAGTACCAAGCCCATTTTTGCCGGTAGCTGAGGCTGAAGATTCGGGAACAACAGGTGCATTGGCTGATGCCACTGCATTGCTGCTGCTTGTGGAGTTTCCGTTTTCTTCTTTCCTTGCTTCTTCAGGGTGGTGGGCACTGCCGTTTGTGCCGGTGTTCATACCCAACTCACGGGCAAGCTGCTCGATGGAGATAGTGTCGTATTTATAGTAACCTTCTTTAGGCGAGGTACCTACGAAATGCCCAACGATATTTACACGATCGTATGGCACTGTCTCGCGTTTTGCAGTAGCGTGTTCAGATGGCGTGGCAGTGGCAGGGCCTTGTGCTGTTGCGCTGCGAGACCCGGTGCTTGTTTTATTTTTGTCGGGACTATTTCCAGTTCCGTTTCCAGTGCCTTGTTTGGATGCACGAGTCGTTGCATTACCGGGTTTGCTGTTGTTGCCTGCTACCGGCTGGCCATTTGTTCCTGCAGGTTTTGCAGAGTTTGTAACCGGCGTATTCTTTGTTCCTGTTGCGCTGCTGCCTAAAGCCAGTTTGTCTGCACTTACGGTTTGTCCTTTGTTGTCTGCGATTGCTTTGCGGGCGTGGGTTACAGGAGTGGGCAGACCATTTATAGAAGCAATATCACCAGCGGAGGCTTTGCCGGTTTTAGGTGCGTCAGTTTTGTGACTTGAGTGATGAGCCGCACCGCCCTTAGCATTGTTAGCAAGAGGCTCAGCATTTACTGCAGATGCTTTTGTATCTAACGCAGCTAACTGCTTAGCTTCTTCCTTTTTACGGCTTTCGGCTGCGGCTTTTTTATTGCGATCATTGGCGGCAACAACACCGGCCAGGAATTCTTTCTTCTTTGTGGCCTCTGTTTTGGCGGCGCTATGCTTGTGGCTGGAACCACCACTTACGGATGTAACGGGTTTATAAACAGTATTCGCAGGAACTCCGGCAGTTGCAGTATTGTCATTCGGGTTTTCACCGGCCCTCTGGCCAGTATGTACATGTGCTGGTTGTTTGCTTCCGGCAACCAGTGCAGCAGATAATTGCTTAGTATTATTTATTTCATTGTTGTTTGTTGTTTTTGTGGTGTTAGCTGATGTAATGGGGCTGTTAGTTGATGTATTGCCTGCAGTAGCATTATCATCAGCGATGTTATTATCTGCGGTATTGCTGCTTTTCAGATCATGAGCGGCTTTATGAGCAGCGGTGTGCTTTACAGCCGCATTCTCTGCCGTTGTGCTTTTGGCATCTGTATTATTAGCAGCCAGGTCGGTTGAGCCAGCGGTTGTTATTTTGTTTACGGAATGATCGTTAATAGAAGAAGTATTGGCAGCAATAGCATCGTTTACCGAGGTATTGTTCGCCCTTGTAGCATACATATAACTGCCCAGACCTGCTGAAGCGGCCAGCAAAGCAATGGCTATAGCGCCAAATGTACGGCGCCAGTATAAGAAGCCACCCCTGTCGCGGGGCATTTCCTTATCGAGCAGGTCGCGCATTTGCAACCACGCCCCCGGGCGCTCTTTTTCTTCCTCTCCGCCTAGTCGCTGCCTTACCAGGTCATCGACACTAATGAAATTTTTATCCATGTGGATAAATTTTTTGTTTTAAAAATGATTTGATCTCTTTCACCATTCCTGGTTGAAAATTTTCAACCCCTACCCTTTTTGGGGTTGATAATTATCAACCCCTACGTTATTATATTTTGGGTTGAAAATTTTCAACCCCTACCTTATATTTTCAAATGCAATTCCATTTTTTCAATCCGTTCTTTCAGTACCCGCCGGCCTTCTGACAGGTGCCATTTTGATGTTCCTTCGCTGATGCCGAGCATGTTGCCTATTTCTTTGTGCGTGAAACCTTCCATCACATACATATTAAAAACAGTCCTAGTTGCTCCCGGCAGCGCCTGTACCAGCTGGATCAGCTGGTCGTAATACAATTTGTCCGCGTGGTCTTTATGTACTAACTCATCTTTCTCAACCAATAGTACCTTCTCTGAATATCTTGTGTTTTGTTTCACATAGTCGGCGACTGCGTGAAACACTATCTTTCTTAACCAACCTTCAAAAGACCCCTGGAAATTGTATTGCTTAATTTTCTGAAAAGCACGTAAGTAACCATTGTTCATTATTTCTTCAGCCTGCATCTCATCGTCAATGTAACGCTTCACCAACGCCATCATTTTGGGATAAAATAAACGATATAACTTCTCCTGCGCACTTCTTTCGTTGCGAATACAACCCTGAATGAGCTGTTCTAACTCACTTGCATGGCCAGTTAAAGTATATGCCAAAGCGATAGACAAGTATGTTTGTTATTAATGCTTAACATCTATAAAGACCGAATCATCGGTGAAATGGTTGGGTGACTGGTGGAAAACACATTAAATTTACGGTATTTATAGCAAATGTTGGGGTGAAAGTGCGATAGATATTTTAATTATGCGTTATGCGTAGCCGGATAGGTGTTAAAAGGGTTTCCACAGAGAGTCGCAAAAAAGGCCTCTCGCCAAGCCGTAAAGCTCGATATTCTCTTATTTCGTTTTTAAGACCGCGAAGCGCGAATGCGTTGCCGGCCAACCTCTATCCTAGCATTGGCTAAGTATAGTATTACTTATAAGAGAGTTACTGAAAAGAAGTGTACATAGATATAATGGACTGGCCATTGAGAACGGCGCCAATTTTCAGGGTATCGTCATTGTTGATCCAGATGCTATAAACGAGATTGGAGTCTTTTTTGCCGCCAATATTGTAGTAATACATAAATGTCCACTGGCCCGGTATGGTCCATTTAAAAGCCAGATCGCGGGGGCCATTGGGGTTGCAGAGCATATTGTAGTGATGATTGCCCATGCTGTCCTTTTTAAAGGTCAGCACCTCTGAGAGGTAGCAAGAATCGTCCTGGGCAAATGTATTGACCCACTGTGCTTTGAGGTACCAGGTATGATTAATGAGCATATCTGTGCGTTTTTCGCGCTGTATGTCTTTATAACAGCTTTCCGCACACACGACACCTATTAATACAATAAGAATAAGAAAAAGCCTTTTCATTCCTGTTCTTTGATCTGCCGGATTTGTTATGTAAGATAACAAAAAACGGGCAATTTATATGCAAAGAAACTGAAAGTTTCTGAGTTCAGGGTTAATTTTCAGGAGAGAGCTCTCCGCAGCCCTCTCCAAAGGAGCGGGAGGTGAAATGTACTCGTGTTTTGGAACAGCATTATTTTTTCCGGGCATCGGCTATAATATCCAGTTTCCGGAGCATGGGGGCAGTGAGCCAGGTAACGCCGACGACTACAAGGGTGAGGCAGCCGCCAACGACCACTGCGGGGACCGTGCCCATCCAACGGGCGGTGATGCCGCTCTCCATTGCGCCCAGCTCATTGGATGAGCTGATGAACATGGTATTCACCGCCGCCACCCTACCCCGCATAGCATCGGGCGTATAGAGCTGCAATATGGTGCCACGTATGACGACGCTGACGGCATCGAACATACCGCCGGCAAGCAACATAGTGAAGGCGATGATAAAGCCCCATGATATGCCAAAACCGGCGATGGAAAACAAAGGTACGATGCCGCCAATGACGCCGCAGTAACCAAAAATAATGGTGGTGATGCCGAAACCTGCTATACACAGCAAGAGCTTTATACCCGGCTTTTTGGCTAATGGCATAAAAGACAACATGAACAAAGTAATGACAGAGCCTACCGCAGGAGCAGCGCGCATCCAGCCGTAGCCTACTTCGCCCACCTTCAGAATATCATCGGCATAAACGGGAAGCAAGGCTACCGCCCCGCCGAACAAAACAGCAAACATATCGAGCGAAAGCGCCGCGAGTATGATCTGTGTGCGGAATACGAATTTGATACCCTCGCCAAGGCTTTTCATGATGGGCTCTTTTTCTTTTTTGAGGATCTGCTGTTTGGGAATGCGCAGCAGGGCCACCAGCGATATGGCCTCTATCACGGCCACACTCATAAGACTAAACTGGAACCCGCCAATGGCTATCATAAAGCCACCGAGCAATGGGCCTACCACAGCACCTATCTGCCAGGAGGTACTACTCCAGGTAGTGGCGTTGGGATAAAGCTCACGTGGTACAAGCATACCCATTAATGCGAAAGAAGCAGGGCTAAGAAACGCCCGCAAAGCCCCGCCGACAAAAATGCCGCCGTATATAAGCCAGACAATATTGTGTGCAGGCAGGCCTGCCTGCAGATGGGGCCACGCCAAGGCCACAAAAAACAAGGAAAGCAAAAGATAACCGATGGTGCACTGCAGCAGCAATGTCCGCTTCTCCCGAAGATCTACAAAGTGGCCGGAAAAAAGGGAAACCCCGATTGCCGGTATCACCTCCCAGAGGCCCAGCATGCCCAGAGCGAGCTTGTCGTGCGTGAGCTTGTAGACATAGTAGCTAACGATGGTGGCCTGCATATTGAGGGCCATAATGATGGCGAAACGCAGCAGCAGGTAGTTCCTGAACTGGGGGTAGTGCAGCGCTTTATTTTTTACAAGAAACGAAGTGGCGACACGCAATGGCGCGAGGTTTGGTTGCGGCAAAAATAAGGATAAAAAGCATCCCCCCGGCCCTCTCCCAAGGAGAGGGTGAAGTAGAATGAGTTGCGCACAACTGTCATTTGGAAACCTTCCTCGGAAAATTGTTTACACACCGCTACCATCGTTAATCTATCTTTTTCAAAAAAGCCCGTTTATTTATTCCTTGTCATGTATAACCGCTAAATTTGCTCACCCGATGAATAATATTTCGCAGATACTAGGTACGAGCATTATACAGGCATTCCAGGAACTTCGTGCTAATAAACTGCGCACGTTCCTGTCTCTGCTGGGGATAACTATAGGGATATTCTGCATTATTGCTGTACTTACAGTACTGGACAGCATGAAGAACAGTATCCAGGAGCGAATGGCATCGCTGGGCGGCGATGTGCTGTATGTAGATAAGATGCCGTGGATGGACGATGGGGGCGAATACAAATGGTGGGAGTATGAGCGCCGCGCGAGCATAACGCCTACCGAAGTAAAAGCGATACAGTCGCAAGTGCCTGATGCAACGACCGTGACCCTGTGCATGGGCACACACAGGATAACAGTGAAGCGCAGCGACGCAGAGGTGAGCGGCGTAGCAGGATATGCAGTGCTGGATGGCTTTGATAAGATACAGAATATAGAGATAGAAAATGGCCGCTACCTTAATACGGCAGATATTGATGGCGGCGCCAATTCTGTAGTAATAGGTAATGAAGTTTACAACGACCTGTTCACTGGGGGCATAAGCCCTATAGGCAAAAGTATCAGCTTCCTGGGGCGCAAGTTCACAGTGGTGGGCGTGATGAAGAAAGTGGGCAGCAATATGGCGGGATTTGACTTTGACAACGCAGTCATCTTCCCATACTATATGGCATCTTCATTGCTTGATGTGCGCTCGCGTGATTATGACCCTTTGCTTGCCATTAAAGCAGGAGCGGGGAAAAACCTGGAGGAGGTAAAATATGAAGTGGAAGGGGTGCTACGCCGTGTGCGTAAGGTAAGGCCGGGACAAGGAGACGATTTTGCCATAAACCAACTGAGCCAGATCTCAGAAAAGATCGAGAGTATTTTCGGCATTATTGATGTTATTGCCTGGGTTATTGGTGGGTTTTCACTGCTGGTTGGCGCTTTCGGGATAGCCAATATTATGTTTGTGACCGTAAAAGAGCGGACCAAGATCATTGGCCTGAAAAAGGCTATAGGAGCAAGGAAGTCGTCTATTATGTGGGAATTTCTACTGGAAGCCATTGTGTTGTGCCTGATAGGCGGAGGTGTTGGCATTCTCATAGTGGTGCTGGTGAGTTTTCTGCTTACTTATGCTTTTGAATTCCAGGTAGTGCTTTCTTTAAGCAACTTCTTTATTGGCATATTTGTTTCTATATTAGTGGGTGTTTTATCGGGCGTGATACCGGCAAGGTCGGCATCGAGGCTGGACCCGGTGGTGGCCATAAGAACAAACTAGGGGAAAAGACAAAATTGAAATTCCAAAGACCAAAATCCAAATTCCCAAAAACCAAAAAACTAAAAACCAAATACCAAATACAAATACTATACTAAATTCTAAACACCAACAACAAAATTCCAAATACAAAATACAAAATATTATTAGGAGCTATCCGGGTTAAGAGAGAAAAGTAATATAGGATAACAAAGCAGGTTTTTCGGCTGTTTCAATATTAAACTACATGAAGAAAAAACAAGTGCTTATACTGGACCAGGAGCGTATCTCTTACAAGGTGCGCCGTATGGCCTATGAGATATGGGAACGAAACAGTGATGAAGAAGAAATCATACTGATAGGGATAGAAAAAGGCGGGAAGATATTAGCCGACAACCTGTCTGAGATATTAAAAGAGATCAGCCCATTGAAGGTAGAGACCATATCTTTCAACGTCAACAAAAAGAGCTTATTGAACCATGCCATCGATTTTGACCAGAACCTGGAAGGCAAAACGGTGATACTGTGCGACGATGTGATCAACTCAGGAAAGACTGTGATGTATTCCATGCCGGCAATACTGTCTTACGATGTAAAGAAAATTATGGTAGCTGTGCTTGTGGACCGCAAGCATAAATCATTCCCGATATCGTCTGATATTGTGGGGCATACTGTTGCTACCACTATACAGGACCATATAGAGGTAGAAACAAAGGGGAAGAAGATAACGGGGGTGTATTTAGGGTGATCAGTCGCAAGTCTTGAGTCGTAAGTCAATCAAAATCGATTTTTTCTAAAATTTGTCGAATGGAAGTTAGATCAAGGAACTACTATTAAAAATGCGGAATAGCCCGGTCGAGTGGAGGTGATGAAACAAATAAAACAACTGAATAGCTAAAAACGGCGCCATGCTTATTAACTCATATTATTTGGCTCTCATTACCTTACTTTTTCTTTGCTTCGCCAAAGAAAAAGCAACAAAAAGAAAGGCGATTTTTTTCCAAAGGCTCCGCCGAAAAAAAAAGGCGCCACTCTGGGATCGCAGTTCTCTAATCAGCAATATGGCGCTGGTTTTTTGCCTACCATTGCTGCTATTTAGCTTATCAAGTAGTTTAGCTGTTGAAACATTTGATAAACTTCAGCGCTTCTTTCTACGGCATAAAAAGGCGCCATCATATGCCGGGCTTCAAACCAGCTATCATATGTAGTATGCTGAGCTCGTATAAAATGCTATTTGTCAACTTCTTTTTTTTATTTTTTATTTTTTAAGGATGCATACTTTACTGATACACGGGGGGGCAGGAAATATAACACCTGCTATAATGAACAAGGAACAGGAAGCTGACTACAGTGCTGCCTTGAAAGAAGCGCTTGATGCGGGCTATGCTATTTTGCACAAAGGCGGCAGCGCTCTTGATGCGGTGGTAAAGGCAATCAGTGTGATGGAAGACAATCCGCTGTTCAATGCAGGGCGAGGATCTGTGTTCACTAAAAAAGGGCTGAATGAAATGGATGCGGCCCTGATGGATGGCAGCAGCCTTGCTGCAGGGGCTGTGGCCGGTGTGCGCAACATAAAGAACCCTATAGTGCTGGCGAAGGAAGTGATGCTGCACTCAGGGCATGTTTTCCTGAGCGGAAGTGGCGCTGGTGAGTTTGCACTGAGCCAGGGGATAGAGATGGCGCCGGATGAATATTTTTTCAACGAGTCGCGGTATGACCAGTGGCTGGAGATACGACATACCAATTATACACAATTGGATCATAAAGCAGACAATCTGAAAGGGCATACGATACCAAATGCCGGCGAGAAATTTGGCACCGTGGGCGCTGTGGCGTGTGACCAGCATGGCAATATAGCTGCGGGCACATCAACCGGCGGCATGACCAATAAGCGTTTTGGGCGGATAGGCGACAGCCCCATAATAGGCGCGGGCACTTATGCCAATAATGCGACCTGCGCTATATCCTGCACAGGGCATGGCGAGCCATTTTTGCGGGCTGTGGTAGCGCATGATATTTCGTGCCTTATGGAGTATAAGGGGCTCTCGTTGCAAGATGCCTGCAATACGGTGATAAAAGATAAGCTGGTAAAAATAGGCGGTGAGGGCGGACTCATTGCCGTGGATGCAAAGGGGAATTATGATTTCTGCTTTAACTCTGCCGGGATGTATAGAGGGATGAGGAATAGTGAGGGGAAGGAGATTGTGGCGTTTTATGGGTAGAATTTCTCCTCTTGTTACCAACTAAATAAATCAGTAAATTTGTAGAAAGTGCTTTATATGACGGCTACCGAGGCATTACGAAAACAAGTAAAAAAGCAAATTGATACTGCGGACGAAACATCCCTTCGCAGAGTAAATGCAATTCTCGAGATTGATAAACAACAAAAAGACTTTTGGGATGAGCTTCCAAAACATGTAAAAGATGATGTTGAAGAAGCACTGCTGCAGTCTGAAAGAGGTGAAGGATTGCCACATGAAAAAGTGACAAAGAAATACGATAAATGGCGCACAAAATAATCTGGTTGCCCAAAGCGGAAAAGCGCTATGATGAGATCATAGAGTGGCTGGAAAACAACTGGACCCACAAAGAGATCGCCAACTTCGTTGCCCGCACAGATGAAGTATTATCACTAATAAGTACTCACCCCGAAATATATAGCCTGTCTGAAAAACGAAATATCCGGCAGGCAGTGATCACAAAACACAACCTGCTCCTATATCGCAAAAAAGGAAATAAAATTGAGTTGATCACGTTTTTTGATACACGCCAGACGCCCGCCAAAAAGTTTAAATAATGCTCGCTGCGTTTTTTGTGCCTGATAAATTAAGCCAATGAAAAGATCCTCTGAAAACCCGGGTACGAATATAGCCGAAAGAGAATTTCTTGCACAGATACCTGCAGCGAAATCAAAATTGGTGTGTAAGAAATCAATGAAAGTATTGGGGGAATTTGGAGATTGTCTTCCATGAAAAGAAGGTGTCTTTTACTGCTCTCTCAATAGATACAAAAGGGTTTAAATTTAACCGGGATGAAGCAAGAACGGCGAGATTTAGCGGGCCAATTTTAATGAAAGATACAGACAACGCTTACACTACGAGGTTTGGCTGCAATGCTGTATTTGCTTCTCAATCTTTATCTTTGTAATAAATTTCGAGGAAATGGGCCTTACCTATGCTGAAGTAGAATTGATAAACAGGGATGACCTTGCGATGGCCAGGAAATTCATTATTGGCGAGGAGGATGTAAGGCGTATGCATGTGGAAATGTTGGTAGACACAGGAGCTTATATGCTTGCGATAAATGAAAGCATACAGGAGCAATTACAATTTCCGGTAGTTGAAAAAAGAAAGTTTGAGCTTGGAAACGGCCATATAGTTGAGTATGATGTAGTAGCATCTGTGGAATTAAAATTCAAAAACAGGCGGACAAATTGTAATGCAGTAGTGCTTCCCGGCAATACTGAACCGCTGCTGGGAGCTATACCTCTTGAAGACATGGATGTACTTGTTCATCCCCAGAAACAAGAGCTTATCGTAAATCCTGATCATCCCTATTTTGCGGTGATGAAAATGAAGTAAAAGCTGTTATTCGCTTCACTCCCGATCAATGCACAATCAAACTTCTCACGCTAGAAGTATGCGCACTGAAATAACCGAGGGCGCCGCCGGTGAGGTTGGTGAGCGGGTTTGCCGGGGTGGCAGAGCTTTGGTTGGCCGTTTGCTGGAGGGTGGAGTAGTATTGATATACTGCCGAGTCGATACATTCCAGGTACACGGCTATACTATCGCCTGTTGTTATTCCATCGCCATTTATGGGCTGATTGATCACCTTTCCATTTATCAGGGCATCGTTGCGCACGATAATGTCGGCTGATGCTGTATCGTTTTTATACTCCATAAAATGATAGTAGTGGTAGTTAATGCCAATAAGCGCAGGATCTGTATAAACAGGCACCAACTGCGGATGTGTGCCGCCGAACCGCGAAGCCTGAGTATAAAGACTATCTAATGTTATGTGCGCAGGCATTGTTGACGATGCGGTAAAAACATTACTGGCAGCGTTCACATAGAGCTTGTAAGTATGACCGGGAGTACCAGTAAGAATATGGGTAGTGTAGTTGCCAGGCAATGTCTCGGCAAGCGTATCTACAGTACCTGCGGTTATGTCTGTGATGACAACTGTGGCGCCACTGACAGTTGGGAATACATTATCCTGGTCGAAGCTGATGGTTTTGGTAATGGTGACGGTATATACACCCGGCACATCAGTGACATTTCCCTGCACTACATAGCGCGGCGAGGAAGAGTTCAGGTCAACATTGATCACCTTTTTGCAGGCGCTGAATGTGGCTATTAGCAATACCAAAAATGCTACGTTTATGATCTTATACTGTTTCATTTTTCTTAGAATTTGAAGTTGTAGGATATAGAAGGTACCCAGCGGAATAAAGCGTATTGCACAGCCTGTGTTTTGCTGGCATCATTAGGGTCTTGCTGAAAGTTGATGATGTATGGATTTTCGCGGCCGTAGGCATTGTAAAGACTATAGACCAGCTCAGAGGTGTATTTTTTGTGCGGCTTCAGCTTTTTTGTGAAGCTGAGGTCGAGCCGGTTGTAGTTGGGCATACGATAGCCATCGCGGCTGGTGTAATAAAATACGGTCTGGCCATTGACCTCGTACTTGCCGCTGGGGAATGTAGCTGCGCCACCGGTGTAAAAAACAAAGTCGGATGATATGGTCCATTTTTTATTCAGCTGGTAAATGCCCACTATGGAGAAGTCGTGCGTGTGGTCCTGCCGCGAAGCGTACCAGTTGTTATTGTTTATACCCAATATCTGTATCTCAGACCGGGACAGTGTGTAGGAAATCCAGCCGGTGAATTTGCCCACTTTCTTTTTAAAATAAAGCTCCAGTCCGTATGACCTGCCATCACCGTAGAGCAGTTTGGAGTCAAGAGGGGTGTTATCAAACACATTCGCACCATCGCGGTAGTCGATCTGGTTTTGCATGTACTTGAAGTAAGTCTCTGCACTCAGCTCGTAGTCATCATTTTTAAAGCTGTGAAAATAGCCCAGTGTGCCCTGATCTGCTATTTCGGGCTTGATGTTGTTGTCGCTACCCACCCATTTGTCGGTAGGGTTGGTGGTAGTGGAGTTGGAAATGAGGTGCATGTACTGGGAGTTGCGGGCATAGCCTAGCTTCAGTGAGGACACATCACTTAACGTATAACTTGCGGAAACACGTGGTTCGGGTATGAAGTAAGTTTGCTCTACCTGCCCGGAGCCTGCATGGATAGTATCCCTGATCGTGCCATCGGGATTAAGGTTGTATAAATTGGCACCGCCCATTACTGAGAAAGCGCTTACACGTATGCCGTAGTCAACGTTAAGCCGTGAGCTTGCTTTCCAACTGTCGGTGATATAGACTCCGTTTTCGAGGCTGTGATTATCGGGTTGAGTGGAATTGGTAATGCCAGAACCCGTGATGTTGCCGGGCTCAATGGTGTGGTAAACGCTGCTGAACCCGAAGCGGATGGAGTTACTGGGATTCGCAAAGTACTCCAACTCTTCTTTAAGATTCCAGTCGCGGATAATGGACTGAATGTTTGCAGAAATGCCACCGGTGTTGATGCCGATGTTGTAGTCGTAGTCGCTGTAAATAAGGGATGTGTTGGAAAACAGCTTGTCATTGAAGATATGGTTCCAGCGAAGTGTGCCGGTGGCGTTGCCGTAATTGAGGCCAAAGAGACCGCCCAGACCGAGGTCGTCCTGGCCAAAATAGCCGGAAAGGAATATCCTGTCTTTCTTGCCTAATTTATAATTCAACTTGGCGTTCAGATCGTAGAAGTAGAGCGAACTTTTCTTCAATGTTGTATCATGCGATAGCTTTAGAAAGACATCGGCATAAGTGCGCCGCGCAGTAACCAGGAAAGATCCTTCGTCTTTCTGAATAGGCCCTTCCACTTCCAGTTTGGAAGCGATAAGGCCTATGCCGCCGCTGATGTGATAACTCTGATCGTTACCGTCGTTCATTTTCACATCGAGCACAGAAGAGAGGCGGCCGCCAAACTGGGCGGGGGCCGTGCCTTTGTAGAGTGTCACGTCTTTTATTGCGTCTGAATTGAATGTGGAGAAGAAACCCAATAAGTGTGAGGGGTTATAGACAATTGCATCGTCCAGCAAAATCAGATTTTGATCGGCTGCGCCACCGCGCACATAGAAGCCGCTATTGCCATCGCTCACGGACTGAACGCCGGGAAGCAGCTGTATTGTCTTCAGTACATCTCTTTCACCAAATATTACCGGAACGGCATTGATCTCTTTAATGTCCAGTTTCTCCATGCCCATCTGTGCAGAGGTAATGTTATTGACCTTGCTGCTTATTGTCACCGCATTGAGTTGTGTTTCTTCCGGATCGAGTGCAATGTCAAAGCCTGATTTTTTCTCCGGCGAAACCTGCAGTTCCTGCTCTTTGTAGCCAATATAGCCCACCAGCAACTTATAAGTGCCGGAAGGGAGGGTGAGTGAATAAAACCCGTATTCATTTGTGGCAGTGCCAAGGGCGGGCTTATCGGCTACTTTTACAGTAGCGCCGATGAGGGCCTCACCTGTTTTTTTGTCCTTGATCGTGCCGCTGATGCTGAATTTGGTTTGGGCACCTGATGCAAAGGGAAGCAACAGCAGGACAAAAGCTATTACGATCTTTATGGGATTACTCATTCTGAAGAAGGTTTTTATTTTTTAAGACAATTGCGATGAGCGTAAAAACTAGTTCTCTTCAACTGCAGTCCCGAGAACGGCGGCAAATCTATTACAGATGTGTTATAATAACTTTAAAACCACGGTGTTGGTGAAAACATTGAGACGGAATTAACAAATAGCATTAAGATTCATAACAGTAACGCTGATTATTAGAGCTACCTTGCACAATTATCTTTTTTCATTGTAAAATAATAACATGCTGCACTTTGTAGAAAACACGGACCAGATCATTGAGAACATCAGAACGATGGAACAATACCTGAACTCTGAAAATAAAGCAGAAAAGGAATTTGCCCGTGACCTCGTAAAAAAAGGACGCTCTATGCTGGTGTACAAAGTAAACGGTGAAAATCACTTTGCCCCGGGCCGTTTCCTGGGATTCAAAAAGAACTCGATGGCGGCGTACCAGGAGGATGAGAAAAGGGAGAGCCGCGATACCGCACATACGATACAATCGCTGATGGGCAAACCATTTACGCATGCGGTTATAGAAAAAGAATTTGCAGAGTACGCCAATAATTTTAAAGGGAATACACTGAAAAGCAAGCGCAAATACTGGCGGGTAAGGAATGATGAGAATAAGTATTTTGAGCTGAATGATACTCAGACAGAGGCCGAAAGTTAAATGCCGATCCCTTTTGTTAGTACATAGCGCAGTTGACCATATGCTCTACCAAGGCATCAACATACTGTCGCTTAAGTTTGTTCCGGGATCTTGCTGATACAATATGTGAAGGCAGAATATAAGTTACTAAATGGCAACGGGCTTCGGAATAAGGCCTGTTACTTGCCTGAGTAAGCATGTGACTGGTGATCTCAAATGTGTACCTGTCTCCGTATTGCTGTGATGTGAGCATGACAATAAGATAACAGTCGTCGTCTTCAAACACGTCATCGCTGGAAATGATAACAGCAGGATGATTTAATACTTTCCCATCAGGAGGCATGCCTAAATTGACTTCAATAATATCTCCGCGCTGATACGGCATTTAATGCTACTGCTTTAAAAAATTAGTTAAGACCGAAGACCTTGATACAGCAGCCAATCCTTGTCTAATATCGTTTGGCGTCTTTCTCACTGCCAGATCTTTTGTATAGGCGAGGTGCAATAAAGATTTTAACTTAAACAACGCTTTAAGCGCATATTTGAATCTTTCGATAACCTCCTTATCATCTGTTTTAACGCTAATTTCTTCGTCAATATCAACGAAAACCGTGATGACTTTGTTTGTTTCGTCCAAGAGATCTTTGGCTTCTGTTTTACTTAACGCAAACACGTGATTATCAAACCCCTCTATTGTAAGAATAAGGTCATTAATGTCCTCACCAATATTTTGTGAAGGGCCTGCCTTTGGCCATAGCTTAACCTTATGGGTTTGCCTAATTATTGGCGCTGCCTTCTTTTGTATGTCTAAAGTCAATACCATGATTTACAAATGTACTAAGAATATACTAAGTCGTAAAAACGGTGCGTGTACAAGTTGATTTTATGCTTTCCCAAACGATTATACCCTTAAATTTGCTTAGGAGCAATTTATGGCAGAGAAGAAAACAGCCGTTGTAAAAGAGGCTAAGAAAAAAGAACCGGTTGTAAAAATAAAAGCAGCCAAACATATAGAGGGAATATCAGCGCCGGAGGTGGAGCATCATACCAATGGCGAGAGCCGCCTGGCGCACAGAAGTGACGTGATCTTCATAAAGGGTGCGCGGATGCACAACCTTAAGAATGTAGATGTAGCGATCCCGAGAAATAAGTTTGTGGTAGTAACGGGTGTGAGTGGCAGCGGCAAATCGTCGCTGACTATGGACACGCTTTTTGCTGAAGGCCAACGGCGATATGCCGAGAGCCTCAGCGCCTATGCCCGCCAGTTCCTGATGCGCATGGACAAGCCGGATGTGGACTACATACATGGTATATGCCCTGCAATAGCTATAGAGCAGAAGGTGACCACCCGCACGCCTCGTAGCACCGTGGGGAGCATGACGGAGATATACGATTATCTGAGGCTGCTGTTTGCGCGTATTGGCAAGACCTATTCTCCCGTGAGCGGGAAGGAAGTGAAGAAGGACACCGTGACCGATGTGGTGGAGTTTGTAAAAACGTTACCCGTAGGCGCAAAGGTGCAGTTCATAGTGCCGCTGGTGATGCGGTACAAGCGCAGCCTGGAGGAAGAATTGAACATACTGATGCAAAAAGGCTTCAGCCGTATATACGTACCCGAAGTGGATGAAAAGCCGATACGCATAGAAGATGTGCTGAGCGGTGATGTGAAGCTGGGAAAAGTGAAAGCAAACCTGCTGATAGACCGTATAGTGGTGAAAGAGCAGTTTGACGAAGACGATCTGCACCGGCTTGCGGATAGTATACAAACGGCATTCTACGAAAGTGAAGGTGAATGCCTGGTAGAAGTGGATGGAAAGAAAATACACACCTTTAATAATCGTTTTGAAGCGGATGGGATAATTTTTGACGAGCCTACGCCGAACCTGTTTTCGTTCAACAATCCTTTTGGTGCATGCCCTACCTGCGAGGGTTTCGGGCAAGTGCTGGGGATAGATGAGGGGCTGGTAATACCAGACGGACGCCTGAGTGTGTATGAGGGTGCGGTGGTGTGCTGGCGTGGAGAAAAAATGAGTGAGTGGCAAAAGGAATTTATAAAGGCATCTACCAAGTATGATTTCCCGATACACAAGGCTGTGGCTGACCTCAGTGAAGCCGAACACAAATTGCTGTGGGAAGGCAATGATAAAGTAAGCGGCATCCGCGACTTCTTTACGATGGTGGAGCAAAACCTGTATAAGGTACAATACCGTGTGATGCAGGCGCGCTACCGAGGACGCACTACCTGCCCCACTTGTAACGGAACCCGACTAAGGAAGGAGGCCATGTATGTGAAAGTGAATGGTGCAACTATAGCCGACCTTATGTTCCGCCCGGCAGATGAGCTTTATGAATGGCTGCAGCAGATAAAACTTAATGAGAATGACACTGCTATTGCCAAACGAATAATGACTGAAGTGAACCAGCGCATGAAGACGCTGCTGGATGTGGGCTTAGGGTATCTCTCGCTGAGCAGGCTTGCCAATACACTATCTGGCGGTGAGAGCCAGAGGATACAACTTACCAAGTTCCTGGGGAGCAATCTTACTGACTCACTCTATATACTTGATGAGCCGAGCATAGGCCTTCATAGCAGAGATACGGAACGGCTGATAGGCGTACTGAAAACCCTGCGCGACCTAGGCAATACTGTGGTAGTAGTGGAGCATGATGAAATGATGATGCGCCATGCAGACTACATAATAGACATGGGGCCGCTGGCAAGTCATCTGGGCGGTGAAGTGGTAGCTACGGGTACTTATAAAGAGCTGATAGCTGATAAGAAAAGCCTCACAGGTAAGTACCTGAGCGGCGAGCTGAAAATAGAACCACATGCAATAAGCCGTAAGCCCCGCGGCCATATAAGGATAGAAGGATGCAGGCAAAATAATCTGAAGAATGTGGATGTGGATTTCCCACTGAATGTGCTGTGTGTGGTGACTGGAGTGAGTGGCAGTGGTAAGACCACGCTGGTAAAGCAGACGCTCTACCCTGCCCTGCTGAAACACTATGGCGAGGGAGCAGACAGGCCGGGCATTTTCAGGAACCTCACCGGTGATCTGAAGAGCATAACACACATAGAGCATGTAGATCAGAACCCGATAGGCAAATCATCGCGGAGTAACCCCGTTACTTATATAAAGGCATATGACGAGATACGCAAGCTGTATGCAAAACAGACTATAGCCAAGATGCGTGGCTTTGTGGAAAAACATTTTTCGTTCAATACGGATGGTGGCCGCTGCGATACCTGCAAGGGAGAGGGCGAAGTAATTGTGGAGATGCAGTTTCTTGCAGATGTGCACCTGCTGTGCGAAGTATGCAAGGGTAAGCGATTTAAAGAAGAGGTGCTTGAAGTTACTTACCGCGGCAAGAGCATTTATGATATACTGGAGCTGAGCGTGGATGAAGCGATAGAGTTCTTTGCAGATGAAAAACGGCTGTCGACTGCGTTGCAGCCGCTTAGCGATGTGGGACTGGGTTATATAAAGCTGGGCCAGAGCAGCGATACCCTCAGCGGGGGAGAGGCACAGCGTGTGAAGCTGGCGTCGTTCCTGGGTAAGAGCAGCCAGAAAGAAAAGGTGCTGTTCATATTTGATGAGCCGACCACCGGGCTGCATATGCATGACATTAAAAAACTGCTGGGGTCATTTGATGCACTGATAGAACAGGGACATTCAATAATTGTGATAGAGCATAATACCGATGTGATAAAATGCGCTGACTGGGTGATAGACCTTGGACCGGAAGGCGGCGCTGGCGGTGGCTACTTGCTGTATGAAGGCGCGCCGGAGGGATTGAAGAAGGTGAAGAAGAGCTATACGGGGCAGTATATGTGAGGTAAATTCAAAAGTAAAAATTCAAAAAGGTGGCGAGGCATCTAAATCCAGAAAATACGTACCTTTCTGAAAATGCTGTTATGAAAAAAATCGGCTTGTTGATTGCTCTTTTAATCACTTTTGGTTTTGGAACTTCCTTTGCGCAGGGAGCAGTTGTTACACTAGGTGATATCCCTGCTAACAAAACGGCAGATGGAAAAATAGCTACCGCATATACCACCAGCGACAGAATAGTTAAAGCGGGAAAGTTAGTTGCCAGTAACGCTGGTGACGAGATAGTAAGCTATCTCTTTTCTGTTGCAATTGGCACCGACATGTGGGGACCATTCGAAGGCAAAGGAGCCCAATTGTCTGACAAAATGATAAGTCGTTTAAAGGAAACAAAAGGCCAGGGTGTAAAGGTGTTTTTTGACGACATAAAAGTGAAACGAGGCGGACTGATAAAATTGGCACTGCCCCTATCGTTCAAATACGATCAATAATAACAACACTTTGGCTGAAACTTTTTTTACTTTTACTACCTAATTGATCCTTATGAAGAAGAGCCTGTTATTAGTTCTGTTACTGTTACCCACAATATTTGCTTTCGGACAGCATAAGAAAAACAGCGAGCCCGTGGAAGGTAAATACCCTGTGGTGTGGATGGGCAATGTGCGGACCTATTATACCAGTAGAGATTCGATACTTGTGAATCCTATGCTGGTAACGGATTCGGTGGGGTGTAAGGTATCGGGGTTCACCATATCGCTGATGGCTCCGGGGCATGACTTTTACGGGCCTATTCATGCCAATGGCAATGAATTTACCCAGCAGCAAAAAGACCTGGTTAAAACGTGGGACTATAAAGACGTAACACTCTATATCCAGGACGTGCATCTGAATTGCCATGAGACAGATGCGGTGGCGCATCCTTTTCAGTTGAAATTTGATCATTGATGTAAGTACTATCTTTTTTACGTCTCTTTGATTCAGTGATACTTTTTGCAATATTCTCCGTCCGATCATCGGATGATATTTCGCGCAAGCCTATATGATTTCACTGATTACCCAATTTTTATTTTAAATAAACAAATGTAATTTTGGCACTAACATTTCGGTGTAGAATCACGCCCAATGTTGAGAATAGCAGGTTTGAATTATTCCAAAGATCAAAATCTCGTTTTTGGGTACAATTTGTCGCCTAATTTTTTTGTTTTAGCAATCATCAATCATGAAAAAAATCACCACTTTACTATTGCTGGCAATTAGCACCTATGCCTTAGCGCAGCCGACTATTTCGTCGTTAACTCCTGCCAGCGGGCATCCGGGCGCTGCAGTTACCATTGCGGGTACAGGCTTCAATGCCACAGCGTCAGACAACATTGTTTACTTTGGCGCAACCAGAGCGACTGTGACCAGTGCCAGCGGTA
>CAIRTW010000344.1 GCA_903881585.1 uncultured Bacteroidota bacterium
CATCATCCCGAAGAGTCAATTAGAAAAATATATCTAAAGCTTATTTGTAGAGAGCCAGTAGGGGAACGCGTTCTTGATAATCAATTAGTTATGCTCAAAAGGTGTCAAACTCGAGAAAGTGCGAAAAAAAATCAATGGCCTTTTTGATGTTAAGTGAAAGTGATACTCTGAATCCTGCTGTGGTAAAGTGTTTCGGAGATTTGTTTACTTTTCAGCGTTAAGAAAAATGGCCAAGTAGATAATTGAGCATTGAGTTTTTACCGCTACGTTTCATTTTTTTTTTCTACAGCAAAAAAAACGCCAAACTTTTCAAACCGCACTCTGTAAGATTTGCTAAACAAACAATAGCAAATTGATTTTTTTTTTCAACAAAATGTTAGCAATTTCGTCCTCCTGCTGAAGATAGCGGGAACACCGCGAAAAGCGAGAAAAAATAAAAGTACAAGTCGCAAAAAAAACAATAATTTTAATTGAGGGAATAAGAATACTGCCCCCTGAATACGAAACAAATGTTCCGGGGGAAAATACTTGTCTCTGTTAGTGCCGAATTAACCAAATTGAATAACAACAACATGAACGCTGTTTCATAATATGGATAAGCATCTTTATAATACTACCAATAATATTTTAACCGAAGCGGAACAACTATGGGAGAAATGTTTGCATATCATCAAAGACAACGTTAACTGGCGGACCTATCAAACGTGGTTTGAACCGGTGAAGGCAGTAGGGCTCAATGATAATGTACTTACACTACAAGTGCCCAGCCAGTTTTTTTACGAGTGGCTTGAAGAGCATTACGTAGAGCTTCTAGGGAAGACGATCAAGCGTGTACTCGGAAGGGTAGGGTGCCTGGAGTACCGCATAATGATGGAGAACAACTCATCTCAGCGTAACCCTGCATCTATAAACATGCCGGGAGGAACACATAATAAACCGCTAAAAGAAAACAACTATATAGACATGCCGTTGAAATGGGATGATCCGCATAATATAAAGACGCCTTATGCCATACCCGGCCTGAAGCGTATGCAGATAGACCCTCAGCTCAATACCAACTACATGTTTGAGAATTATGTAGAGGGCGATTGCAATCGTGTAGCGCGCTCTGCGGGCATACATGTTGCGCAGAAGCCGGGCGCTACTTCTTTTAATCCGCTGGTAGTGTTTGGCGGAGTGGGCTGGGGCAAGACGCACCTGGTACAGGCAATAGGCAATGAGGTGCGCAGGCTGCACCCCAACAAATCGGTGCTGTATGTAAGCGCTGAGAAATTCATCAACCAGTTTATTGACCACTCCAAGAATAATGAGGTAAATGATTTCATCCACTTCTACCAGCTGATAGATGTGCTGATCATGGATGATATTCATTTGTTTGTTTCTGCACCGAAGACGCAGGATGTGTTCTTCGCGATCTTCAATCACCTGCACCAGAGCGGCAAGCAGATAATACTTACCAGTGATACTGCGCCTCGTGATATGGAAGGTATGCAGGAGCGTTTGCTGAGCCGTTTCCGCTGGGGGCTGAATGCAGATATACAGGCGCCGGACTTTGAAACACGCCAGGCGATACTGCAAGTGAAGATGCGCCAGGAAGGCCTGGAGATACCAGAAGACGTGGTGAAGTATGTGGCGTACAATATACAGAGCAATGTACGTGAACTGGAAGGCGCGCTGATAGCGTTGTTTGCCCAGGCTACACTGAACAAGAAAGAAATAGACATTGACCTTGCCAAGCGGGTGATGAAGAACTTTGTGAAGAGTGCGGCGCGGGAAATGACAATAGATAATATACAGAAGCTGGTGTGCGATTACTACCATGTGGCATACGAGCGCCTGCTGACCAAGACGCGCAAGCGCGAAGTGGTGCTTGCGCGGCAGATAACTATGTACTTCGCAAAGAAGTTTACCAAGCAGTCACTGAAGACAATAGGCGACCACTTTGGCGGCTTTGACCATACTACGGTGATACACTCCTGCCAAACGGTGGAGAACCTGATGGAGACGGACACCGAATACAAAGAAAACCTGCTGGAGATACAGCAGAAGGTGCAGCTGGCAAGTATTTAATTTGAAAATCAGGAAATGTGCAGATGTGCAAATTTCCTTAGAGCGTATACCCTGAAATATTAAATCGGCTGTTTGTACATTATTTTTCTGATTGTTGATTTTTGATTTGCTGATTTGGACAATTAAGTTATCTTTGCAGTCCTCTAAAAAAAGGGAATAGAAGTGGGCACAGGCCTGCGGACGTTCAAGGTGAGGTGGGAGAGTGGCCGAATCCAATAGTTTGCTAAACTGTCGTACGCCTTAAAGTGTACCGCGAGTTCGAATCTCGCCCTCACCGCTCTTTAGAATTTCAGATCGCAGTAGCAATACGGCAGCTACATGCAGCGATAGTTAAAAGCCCGCTTTCTGCGTAAGTGGATTGCAATCGGGGAGTAGCGCAGGCCGGTAGCGCACCTGGTTTGGGACCAGGGGGTCG
>CAIRTW010000345.1 GCA_903881585.1 uncultured Bacteroidota bacterium
ATGATGTAGAAGATAATTTGGCTAATGCTTTAGCGGAGTACCATAAAAAACCAAACGCAGTAAAACAATTGGCAAACGGATATTCCTTTTTTAACAAAATTGATGGCGGTTAATTATTATTCAGTCTGAAGCCAATCTGCGCCTCATTATGGACTCCATACCTCAATCTATATCGGTAAGAAATTTTGACGGTGAATTCGTATTTGTCAACAAGCGCCTTGCCGGATTATACGGAACTACTCCTGAAAAACTGATCGGGCAATCGATACGGTCAGTAATACCCAAGGAAAACAGTGAAGAAGAATTTGTAAACCGGGACCGGGAAATAATACGCACCGGCGAGATAAAAATATTGCCAGACTTGCTTTTTACTGATTCAACGGGAAACAAACGAATATTCCACATTACAAAAGTACCCTACACTTTGGCAGGTAACGAAAAAGCCATCCTGGGAATAGGTACAGAAATAACACATCAAAAGCAAGCTGAGGCAGAGCGCATGAAAATGATGGCTGATATTGTGCAACGCAATAAAGACCTCGAACAATTCTCTTATATCGTATCACACAGCCTGCGTGCACCCATTGCCAATATTCTCGGTATCGCCGACCTGGTAAAAAACGAGAACCTCGGCGATGATGAACTCAGTTTCCTGTTTAATGGTCTCACTGAATCAGTGATAAAACTGGATGATGTAGTTATGGACCTGAACGAAATAACACAATTGTCGCATACGATCAGTGAATTTAAAGAAGAAGTAAACTTCTCTGATCTGTTGACTGATGTAAAGAGCGGGATAGGCAACCTGATCAGTACCTATGACGTATGTATTAATGCAGACTTTGTTGAGGCACCCTCCTTTCATATTGTTCACAAGTATATGCACAGTATTTTTCACAACCTTATCACCAACAGTATAAAAAACAAAAAAACGGGGTCGGCAGTTGTGTGCAATATCCGGAGCAAAAAAAACAACAATTGCCTGGAGCTTTTTTTTAAAGACAATGGCACAGGATTAGACCTTACAAAGACTGGCGACCAGGTATTCGACCTCTACAAGCGCTACCATCTCGGCACAGCGGGCAATAAAAGAATGGGATTGTTCATGGTGAAGGCACAAGTGGAAGACCTGGGCGGACAGATCAGTGTGACCAGTGAGGTAAACAATGGCACCGAATTTAAGATCATATTACCTTTGCTGGATGCAGCAGCATAACAAAACACGGGCAGAAAAATTTGTGTAGAAAATAGGTGCATCGTAAAACGTTTTATACTTTTATAGTAAACTGTTTTTATGCGTCATCTCATCCTTTTTTCTTTTCAAGATTTTTTCTATGACCACAAGACAATAATCACAGTACTGTTCATAGGCGCCATATCAGGGCTCATTGCCCAGCTCATAACGCCAGGGCGGGGTTTCGGACTGCTGGCCACAATTGCCATTGGCCTGGCCGGGGGCTGGCTGGGGCATTTGCTGTTCAAAAATTATCTGTCTTTTTCAGACAGCCCTCTTGTCAATGCCATCATTTGCTCCACAGCCGGTGCGCTGATACTGTGCATACTGATCAACCTCATCTTCGGAAAAAACAAAAAAGACCACGACCGTTCGGGATATGAATCCGGACGCTAGTTGCGATAATTTTAGTGTGTGCAAAATTGCGCGATGGCTTCCGACGCCTGTTTATACCCATGCCTGAGTGCGGCATTAAAATCATCGCACGGGTTTTGGCTTGAACGATATTTAACAATACCCCTGTAATAAAAAGCTTCGCCATTATTAGGATTGAGCGAAACAGCCTTGTTAAGGTCATTTATTGCCTGCGGATACTTGCTCATCTTCGCCAGCGCCAGTCCCCGCCGTATGTGGAATAATGGCTCCGTGTCCTCATACACTACAGCTTCATTATAATTGTCCAGCGCGGCCTGTATATTGCCCTGCTGCTCCAGGCAGTCGGCCTTTACATAATACGCCCGTGCATTCTGCGGCTGTTCGGCCAGCACCCTGTCTGCATCAGCTATCGCAAGGGCAGGCTTGCCGGTACCCTCATAGAGCATTGCCCTGCTAAAGAACGCCTTGGTATATTCTTTTATGGCGAGGCACTTATTAAGCGCGTCCAGCGCATCATCTACACGGCCCTGGCGCAGGTGCAGCGCACCCTTGTCGTACCACGCCTTGTAATTATTGGGGTCTATCTGCACCGCTTTATCCAGGTGGGTCTCTGCCACATCATACTCGCCCATGCGGGTGTAAAGCGCACCCACACTATACTGCGCCACCGATGAATTAGGGAACGTATTCAAAATAGAAGTAAAAAAGTCGAGATCAGATTGCCAGATGTCATTGCGCTCAAAGGTCATTATTAACAGGGCCAAGGCAACTATACCTGCACCGGTTACCGCTACAGCCTGTTTCGATATTTTTTGCAGCCACACAAACAGATAGTATATAGCCGGAACAATGATACCTATGCCGGCTATATACAGATACCTGTCGGCCATAAGACACTCGCCAAATTGTATGAACTGCAATACAAGGGCAATATTTACGGTATAGAACACGATACCACCGCACAGCATGTACCATTTCTTACGGTAAGAAATTACCGCCAGCGCAACGATGCTAATGACTGCAACCAGGCACAGATACTCCACCCATCCTACCTCCCTGGGATACGGATAGATCACGGACAGGCTGACCGGCACAAACAAATGAACTACGTATTGCACATAGGCATCAGCTGCAAACATAATAGTATTGATAACGCTGCCTGCTCCGTGCATACCCAGCGCCTTTTCGGCTGCCTGCGCCTGTATCGCCGCTATGCCAAAAATAATGCTAATGAACAGCAACGGTAGTTTTTCAAGCCACACCTTTTTGTTTCGCAGATCCCGCAGCAGCCATATATCCACTGCAATGAGCGATAGCGGCAAGGCCACCCCTACCCCTTTTGAGAGCATGGAACCTAGCCCGAGCAGAACAACAACTGCCATCTTCTTAAAAGAAAGCGCGCTTACATAACCTGTGTACTGTAGCAAAGCGAGCAGATAAAAGAAAGCGCACAGCAAAGTCTTCCGCTCTGCCACCCAAGACACGCTCTCGGTCTGCACCGGGTGTAGGGCAAATAGTAGTGCTACAAATAATCCAACGATCTTATTGGGCTGTAGCCGGTTAATAAAAAAGTAAAGAACAATTGCATTGCAGGTATGCAGAATGATATTGGTAAGGTGATATACAAACGGCTGCGTCCCGCCAAATAAATAATCAACTGCATAGGAGCATACAGTAAGCGGATGATAGTTGCCAATGTAAAACTTAGAGAACCACGCTGCTATATTCCCATCTCCAAAACCCGTAATGTCTTTATTATGCGCCACATACTCATAATCATCCCAGGAAATAAAGCCCGCATGAAATACTTTGCTGTAAGCAATAGCAATGGATGCAACCAGCAATGCCAGGTGCAGCCATTTGTTTTCAAATTTATTTTTTGTTGCCCGAGCAGTCATAATGGAGTGTCAAATATACTTATCTATTTGGCTGGCTCAATACAATTGAAGATTTCAGGATAGCTGCGATGCAGAAAATTTAATTTACTTTTATTATTAACACTTTCCGGAACAACCCCACATACATGGCTCTGAAACAAAGCTTCAAGAGTGCGATAGAACGAGGCGCTGGTGAGGCGCATCTTATCCTTCAACAGAACAAGAGTATCGATTTTTCAAAAGAGATCATACATGCGGCAACTCATAACCTTGCCTATGATCCTCAATGCGAAGGAGGCAGGGCAAACTACATTTATGAGCTTATCAATCTTTCTGCACATAAAGAAGTGATTATAAAAACACTTTTCAGCGTGCTCCTTTCCAAAAAAGATGATAGTTATGGGCTTAACCAGTTGTGCGAAATAGCACGTTTATATGCACAAGACGGTAACACCAAAGCGAGGAAAGTGCTTTATAAAAGGTTTCAGAAAAACCTAAGGCCTGGCTATACTTATTGCGGTAACGACAGCATCCTTGCACTAGACGGAATTGATGGCCTGCTGATGATCGCAGACCTCATTGGGCAAATATTGCAAAAAGACCCTGACGACTGGGAGGATGGTACCAGAGAAAAATTCTTCCAGGAGAAAAACCCCACTATTAATGTGTTTCAACGCCTTAGAACCGCTGCAAAAAACAACAAAAATATTGAGACATACCTCCACTCAATAAAAGCTAATAAACAGCTACGATCCAAGGTTAAGAAGCGGGAACCGTTTACATATGCGTTGATAAAAGAGCGAATTGAGAATAAAACGATAAAGTATATTTCTGCTCTTATTACAAAGGAGCTGACTCATAGTGACCTCGTATTGCTTGCCAATGATTTTCTCAAAGAAAAAAATCATCAGAAGCTGGAGATATATTTAAGAGTATTTAGTAGAATAAAATTCCCGCTTGACTATGCTCCAATCTTAAAAGTCGCAAAAAGCAGATATACGAAGAAAAACGGTCTGCTATATTTTGCAATCAAGGCATTGTCTTTGTTTAAGGCTAAGGAAATACGTCAGTTCGTGCTGGAGAAAATTGCTTCTTCTAAATATCCTGATAGGTATGTTGGCTTATTAGCGCTAAATTATCAGAGGGGCGATCAGAAGGTCTTTTTACGAATCATTGAAAAAACAAATAATAAGGACCGGATTCACGCTCTTGCAATTGCGCTGACAGATATTTATGAGACCATCCACACAACGGAATGTAAAAAGCCTGTTGAGGCCATTTACGAAAAACTTACATGCGGCCTTCACCGCGAAGACCTCGTGAAAATATTAATTGCGAATAATGTTCTTTCAAAGAAAATAGAAGCCGAGATCCAGTAAGATAGTTATAAAGAAACAAGAAAGTTAGTTAATTGAAAACAGGAGCCATTTTCAAATTCCCACATTTTCAAATTAAACGCCTCACCATCCTCAGATTATGCGTCCTCCTCTTCAGCGAAACACTAATAATCCCACCTTGGTCTATGCGGTCTATCACTACCCTGCCCGATGTCTCGGTGGCGTGAATAATAGTCTGGTTATCGAGGAGCATACCTACGTGGGTAATGCGGCCATCCTTCTCATCAAAGAATGCAAGGTCACCACACTGCGCATGTTGCAAAAAGTCAACCAGAGTGCCCACTTCTGCCTGCTGGCTGGCATCGCGCGGCAGCTTACTGTTACATAATTTGAAAGCCATCTGCGTAAGCCCGGAGCAGTCCAGCCCGTCCACGCTGCGCCCGCCCCATAGATAAGGTGCGTGCAGGTATTTCATGGCAGCTTCTTTCAGCGCCTCGCAGCTGAACACCGCCTTCTTTATTACCAGTTTTTTTCCTTTGAATTTTCCCGGCTCGTTTACCGGCACCAGGCTGCCAGCCCTCATACTCACCAGCTCACTGCCCAGCGGCAGCAATGCTTCCCCTTCCGGCATTACCAGTTTGCCACTGTGGTTGGCGCTTAGGTACTTGGTTTCCTTGCGGTATTCTTTTTTCTGCACCACCTTCAACTGCGACAGCTTGCACCACCCCTCATAGTCGTCCCACGCGCTGGCGATCTTTGCCCAGTCCTTACTGTTCACCTCCTGTATCTCCACTTTCTCACCAAACAACAGCTGGTTTACCTGCTCTGCCCGGTGAGAGGCCTCGCTCCTTACCGGCATCACCGGCACATTACAATATGCGTACGCTAGAACCATTTTGGGGAATTAGGAATTAGTGTTTGGGAATTGGAATTGTTTCGGAATAAAGGTAACACTGAATCCGCACGCTTTGGAGTTTGGGTTTTGTTCTTTGGAATTTTGTTCCGAGGTTTTAAACATTATGTATTTATATGTATAGCTCCGCCATTTCTATACCGAAATGTTTTGTTAACTTAGCACGCTAAAACTATGCCCAACCGTAATATTTTACTATTAAATATATAGGAGGCCGAACATGAACATTTATCTAAAAAAATCTACAAAAAATTATGGAATCAACGATCATAGCCCTCGTCGCCGCGATAGGGGCTTTACTAATAGGTATTTTTCTTGGCAAGATGCTATTTGCCAAGAACACGAAAAAGGAGCTTGAAGAAGCGGAAATACAGGCAAAAAAGACACTTGAAGATGCAAAAACACTTGCAGACACAATTAAAGAAAAGAAAGTATTAGAGGCAAAAGAGCATTTTTTACAACTAAAAAGCACCCACGAAAAGGAAGTACAGCAGCGCCAGCAGAAGGTAGTAGAGACCGAAAACAAGCTAAAGCAATCTGAGCAGGGCCTGAAGGACAAAACTGCTGCGGTACAACGCCAGACACAGGAAAATGAGCAGCTGAAAGAAAGCCTCGACAGCCAGCTGAAGGCATTCAATATTAAGCGCGTGGAGCTGGATAAGCACCATGAGGAGCATGTAAAGCGCCTGGAGAAGGTTGCAGGCCTTTCTGCCGAGCAAGCCAAAGTAGAGTTGATGGAAGTGGTGAAGGAAGAAGCACGCACACGCGCCATGGCCCATGTAAAGGACATCATGGAAGAGGCCAAAGTAAATGCCTCTAAAGAAGCCAAGAAGATCATTATTCAAAGCATACAGCGCCTCGGTTCTGAGCAGGCTATTGAGAATGCTATTACCGTATTCAATCTGGAAAGCGACGAGATCAAGGGCCAGATCATAGGGCGTGAAGGGCGTAACATCCGCGCGCTGGAAGCAGCAACCGGTGTGGACCTTATCATTGACGACACCCCCGAAGCAATCGTACTGTCCTGCTTCGACCCCCTACGCCGTGAGATAGCCCGCTTGTCGCTACAGCGCCTGGTACAGGATGGCCGCATACACCCCGCCCGTATTGAGGAAGTGGTGGAGAAGACCAAAAAACAACTGGAAGAGCAGATCATGGAGATCGGTGAGCGTACCATTATTGAGTTGGGCGTTCATGGACTGCATAAAGATCTGGTGCGCCTTGTAGGCAAAATGCGTTTCCGTTCATCTTATGGACAGAACCTGCTGATGCACTCTAAGGAAACCGCCAACCTCTGCGGCCTGATGGCAGCCGAGCTAGGCTTGGGCCAGAAAGTGGTGAAACTGGCAAAACGCGCCGGCCTGCTGCACGATATAGGCAAGGTGCCTGACGAAGAAACAGAACTGAGCCACGCACTCCTTGGTGCCAAAGTAGCCGAGCGGTGCGGTGAGCACGCATCTATTGTGAATGCCATTGGCGCTCACCACGATGAAATGGAAATGCTTTACATTATCTCTCCCATTGTGCAGGCATGTGACGCCATTAGCGGCGCCCGCCCAGGTGCAAGGCGCGAGATGATGCAAAGCTACCTGCAGCGCATAAAGGACCTCGAGAACCTGGCTATGGCCTACCCCGGCGTGGAAAAAGCCTACGCCATACAGGCAGGCCGCGAGCTACGTGTAATGGTCGAAGCCGACAAGATCAACGATGCCGAAAGCGACAAGCTCTCCTTCGAAATAGCCGACAAGATCCAAAAAGAAATGCAATACCCCGGCCAGATAAAGGTTACCGTTATCAGGGAACTGAGGGCGGTGAATATAGCGAGGTAGTGTTAATGTCATGGTGAGCCACGCCGAACCATGACAGCTGAATGAACTACGAAAGCTAAAAGTTTTAGAACTGCAATGGAGTGATCTGTTGCAGTTTTTTTTATCGCGTCACTGCGAGGAACGAAGCAGCCTCACAATTTTTTCAGTGACATACTCGTTTCGCTTTGTTGGTGCATTCGTTTACATTTATGTACTATATGAGAATTGGCGCTATCTTCATTCTTGTTTTATTGACAATTTCCTGCTCGAAGAAAAAAGAAGCGGAAGTGAAAAAGGTAATAAGAACACCGTTGACGCCGGCTGATCTGAAATTCCCACTCATTGATGAAGATAACTGGATGCAGTCCTTACCACGGCCAAATAAAGAAAACATCATTCAAAACCGAATTAAGGCCAGTGTCCCTGAAATACAAATTGATGATATCCATAGTTATCCGGAGATTGTCCAACTCAGGTACAACAACTACCGGAAAAAAGAAACGATCAGCTTTCCCGATTGGCTTACCAAAAATTATTTTTATCGTGACACAAACTACTATGACCGAAACGGAAACCTGACGAATTCCCAACAACGGGGATTTATGGGCAGTCATTGGAGATTTACATATGACAACTTGGGATATAAAATACAAGAGGAGGGAGGCAGTGATGTATATGGTATTACTAAATTAAGGTATTCACTCATCAACTACAACACACTAATATGTGGTGCTTATGAAGTGCATCGTAGTCGCCTCAAAAATCCGAATAGTTTGCAAGGCTATATGTTTTATTTATTGACAGCACACCCCGAGGTTTATCAATTCGATTCGTCTGGATACCTAGTTAAAACTATTAACTTTGATCCGGACCCAGAATACGCGTGTTTTTCGTTACAAACTTTCACCGTAACAATTCAACTCAAGGGTATTAACAAAGTCTCATCAGCAACGATAGAGCGAATCGATGACAGCCACGCAAATGCCCGTAGCGCATGGACAGAGATGGGAAAGCCTGGCAGTCTCTCACACGAACAGGTTGCAACGCTGGAACTGGCATCAGCAATCACGAAAGAGCCTATCGAAATTAAACATGAACAAGGTTCCGTTTTTATAGAAGTGTTTATGGAAATACAAGGTACCGCTTGCATAACATTAACAACCGTATGAATACACCAAAAAAAATAGACGATTTATTAATCGTTAATCCGCAGGGAACGGACAATGACATGCTGTGCGTACTTCAGGCTGAAACATTCAAATACTTTACCAATGAAATAAATCTGAGAACAGGCTTAATTGCAGATAAGACACAGCCGGGATCACCTTCGAGCATTGCAGCTGTAGGGCTTGGGCTCAGCAGTTACATTGCAGCAGTAGAACGGGGTTTAATGTCAAGAGCTGATGCAGTAGCGAGGACGCTCAGTGTCTTGAAATTCCTCTACTCATCTAAGCAGGGGCCTGAACCCGACGCTACCGGCTATATGGGGTTCTACTATCACTTTATAGATATGGCCACCGGGAAACGTGCAGATGGATGTGAGCTGTCAACAATAGATACGGCTATATTAATGGCGGGCATCCTCACCGCGGCGCACTATTTCATTGAAGAAACGGACCAGGAAAAAGAAATACGCGAGCTTGCCGATGGCCTGTACTTGCGGGTAAACTGGCAATGGGCGCTGAACGGTGGTAAAACCATCTGCCATGGCTGGAAACCTGAAAGCGGTTTTCTTCCATACAGATGGGACAATGGCTATAGCGAGGCTATGATACTATATATCCTCGCACTGGGGTCACCTACTTTCCCGATAGGCGCTGCCGGGTATAAGCAATGGACTGCTACATTCTCGCTGAAGGAAATGTATGATATTGAATGTATCTATGCCGGCCCTTTGTTTATCCACCAGATGTCGCATATCTGGATCGACTTCAGAAATATCTATGATGACCTGAATAAAAAAATAGGGCTGGACTATTTTGAAAACAGCAGACGGGCCACCTCTGTGCAGCAAAGGTATGCGATAGATAACCCCAGAGGCTATGCTCATTACGGCAAACACGGCTGGGGCTTTACGGCTAGCGACGGGCCAGGCCCCTGCACGCTGCTGGTAGATGGTATTGAAAGGGAGTTTTATGATTACACCGCACGAGGTGTTCCTTTTGGCCCTGATGATGGCACAGTGTCCCCATGGGCGGTAGTAGCATCCCTGCCCTTTGAGCCAGAAGTAGTTTTGAAAACTATCAGGCATGCTATTGAAAAACTGGATCTCAAAAAATATAGTGATTATGGCTTTGATGGCAGTTTCAACCCCACTTTTCCGCACAACGGCCCTAACCCAAACGGTTGGATATCACCATGGCAATATGGATTGAACCAGGGGCCGATCATCATCATGATAGAAAATTTCCAAAGCGGCCTTATCTGGAAGACGATCAAAAAATGCCCCTATATGATCAACGGCTTGCGCACTGCCGGATTCACCGGCGGGTGGCTCGACGAAATGAAATAACATACAGGTACTTATTGAGACACAAAAAGGCTACAGCCTAATAATACAATGTTTATGAGCACAAATTTGAGTAAGCAGACAGTACTTGTAACAGGCGCGAGTTCCGGCATCGGGCAGGCAATAGCCATAGCCATGGGAAAGGCCGGCGCTAACGTAGTTATTAACTATCACTCCGATGACGAAGCCGCAAATGGCACCCTTGATATCATACATAAAAACGGCGGTGAAGGACTAATAATAAAAGCAGATGTAAGCCGCGAAGATGAAATGGTGGCTATGTTTGCCAATGCGATCAAATACTTCGGGACGATAGATATTCTGGTAAATAACGCCGGTATACAAAAAGACAGCAAGTTTATCGAAATGTCTTTGCAAGACTGGCAGGAGGTGATGGACACAAACCTTACAGGGCAGTTCTTATGTGCGCGCGAAGCTGCAAAAGAGTTTTGCCGCAGAGGCGTGGTGGCTGGTCGCTCGGTAGCAGCAGGCAAGGTTATCTTTATCAGTTCGGTACACAACATAGTTCCATGGGCAGGCCATGCCAACTATACTACTTCCAAAGGAGGTGAAACCATGCTCATGAAAACCATGGCGCAGGAACTGGCGCCGCAAAAAATAAGAGTGAACAGCATTGCGCCGGGAGCTATAAAAACCGATATCAACAAAAAAGTGTGGTCTGATCCGGTCCAGGCAAAAGAACTGCTGCGCATGATCCCTTACAATCGTATTGGTGAGCCGGAAGACATAGCCAAAGTCGCCGTATGGCTTGCTTCAGATGAAGCAGACTATATAACCGGTACCACTATTTATGTGGATGGAGGTATGACACTCTACCCGGAATTTGCCTATGGGGGGTGAAGGAGAGATTAATTTTTCCTCAGCGTTTTCACATAAAGCTCCAGCTGCGCCACATCGGAGTCCGGCAGCGCATCTTTGCTAAACAGGGGCATTGCCCCTCTTCCATTTCTTATCGTAGTGGCGATGCTCATGCTGTCTATCCTGCTCAGCTGCAGATCGGCCGCATTATTATTTCTGTAATTGCCGCTTAGTCCATGACAGGCAATGCACCGTTGCTCAAACAATTCCTTCCCCCTTACTGTCTTAACTATCCCATCCGACACATGCAGACTGTCCTTGCTATCACCCGTTGTGTAATTCGAAATTTGATCAGGATTACTATTCCCGCACGAGCTCAGGCTCAACATCAAAATCACTGTCAAGGCCATTTTTGTTTGCATAGGTGTAGATTTTTTTCATGTTGTGGCACAATAAAACAATGCCAGCATAGTACCGCCTCCCGCATAAGCCGATAAAAAAACTGGTGGTGTGATTTTTGTTTGTGATCGATGGAACATGATAATCTTCAAAAAATAAACTTCAGCCATGGCTAAAACTACCAGCGATTTTTTGGTCAATCGCTTATACGAATGGGGTATAAGGCGCATCTACGGGTATCCCGGGGATGGTATAAATGGATTAATGGGTGCTATGAGCCGGAATAAAGAGCTCATCAACTTTGTGCAGGTGCGGCACGAAGAAAACGCAGCGTTTATGGCATGCGGCCATGCAAAATTTACGGGTGACGTTGGCGTATGTATGGCCACATCCGGCCCCGGAGCAATACACCTGCTTAATGGCCTGTATGATGCCAAAATGGACCACCAGCCCGTGGTCGCCATAATAGGTCAGCAGGCGCGCGCAGCCATGGGCGGCAGCTATCAGCAGGAAGTAGACCTCAACACCTTATTCAAGGATGTAGCGCACGAATATGTGCAGACAGTAACGCTACCTCAGCAATTGCGACATGTGATAGACCGAGCAATGCGCATTGCCAAAAACGAACGCACGGTAACCTGCATCATTATTCCAAACGACGTGCAGGAACTTGATTACGAAGAACCTGCAAGAATGCATGGAACCGTACACTCAAGCCTCAACTATTCAAAGCCAATTATTATCCCGCAAAAGTATGACCTGCAGCAAGCTGCCGATATTCTCAATGCCGGAAAAAAAGTGGCCATGCTGGTAGGCGCCGGAGCCTTTCATGCTGCCGATGAAGTAATAGAAATAGCTGAATTGTTAGGTGCTGGTATTGCCAAAGCACTGTTAGGAAAAGCGGTACTGCCTGACGATATTCCATACGTTACTGGAGCTATTGGCTTACTGGGAACAAAGCCCAGCTGGGATATGATGATGGAGTGCGATACACTGCTCATGGTAGGTTCCAGCTTTCCATACTCGGAATTCCTTCCCAAAGAAGGCCAGGCAAAAGCTGTGCAGATAGACATAGACGGAAAGATGCTGGGCATACGCTACCCTATGGATGTAAATCTGCAGGGCGACAGTAAAGAGACATTGCGCGCACTTATTCCCCTATTGACGCGCAAAAGCGACCGCAGCTGGCGGCTGGATATAGAAAAAAATGTTGCCGAGTGGTGGCAGGTGCTCGAAGCCCGCGCTATGAATGATGCGACACCAATAAATCCGCAACGTGTATTTTGGGAATTGTCAAAACGGCTGCCGGATAATTGCATCCTTACATCAGACTCCGGCTCATCGGCCAACTGGTTTGCACGTGATCTTAAAATAAGAAAAGGAATGATGGCTTCTCTTTCCGGAAACCTGGCCACTATGTGCCCCGGTGTGCCTTATGCCATTGCCGCAAAATTTGCCCACCAGGAACGGATGCCAATAGCACTGGTAGGCGATGGCGCTATGCAGATGCTGGGAAACAATGGCGTTATAACCATAGCTAAATACTGGAAAGAATGGACAGACCCGCGCCTGATGATAGTAGTGCTTAACAATCGCGACCTTAACCAGGTAACGTGGGAACAACGTGTAATGGAGGGAGATGCGAAGTTTGAAGGGTCGCAGGATATACCCGATTTCCCATATGCCGAATATGCCCGTATGCTGGGGCTGGAAGGTATTAAAGTTGACAAGCCGGAGGATATAGGAGCCGCACTGGACAGGGCATTCAGCGCAAACAGGCCGGTGATACTTGAAGCCTATACCGACCCGAATGTGCCGCCGTTGCCGCCGCATATCAGCATAAAGCAGGCAAGAATGTTTGCATCTTCCGTATTAAAAGGCGATGTGGATACCTGGGATATGATCAAACAAACATATAAAGACGCAATAGAAAGTTTTATCCCACATAGCAAATGACCATAAATTATTTAGAGTCGGCTCCATCCGACCCCGTTCTTATAAAGGACCTGCAAGTATCCGTTTACAACATACCGGCAGACTTCGCCGAAGCCGATGGAACAATAGAGTGGCGCAGTACAACAATGATACTGGTGGAAGTAGAAGCCGGCGGCAAAACAGGCCTCGGCTATACTTATGCACATGCAGCCACCGCAATGGTAATAGACAAAACCTTGAAGCAGCTGGTGACCGGCAGGGATGTAATGCAGCTGCCCATGATAACCCAGTATATGATCCGGGCCATAAGAAATAATGGCACTTGCGGTATCTCGATGATGGCTGTATCTGCCGTCGACAATGCGCTATGGGACCTGAAAGCAAAAATACTCGGGCTGCCGCTCGTAACCCTGCTGGGAAAAGTAAAGGATGAAATGCTGTTATATGGTAGCGGTGGTTTTACCACTTACTCTGACGAGCAATTAGAAACGCAGTTTACCGGCTGGGCGGAACAGGGCATTAGCAATTTCAAGATGAAGATCGGCGCCCGTATCGATGCTGATGTAGATAGAGTAAAGATCGCGAGACAGGCTATAGGTAAAAATGCCGGCCTGTTTGTAGATGCTAATGGTGCATACACAGCAAGGCAGGCAATTGAAAAAGCGCTTGCCTTTGAAAAGTACCAGGTGAGCTGGTTTGAAGAGCCGGTACCTTCTGATGACCGGGCCGGGCTTAAATTTATTCGTGAGCATGTGCCGGGTAATATGAGCATTGCGGCAGGCGAATATGGCTATAACCTTCCCTATTTCAAAGCCATGCTGGATGCGGGCGCAGTGGATATTTTACAAGGTGATGCAACAAGGTGCGGCGGTATATCCGGTTTCCTGAAAGCTGGCAACCTGTGCGAGGCGTATCAATTGCCCTATTCTTCTCATTGCGCGCCTGCACAGCATTTGCACGCAGCGCTGGCGCTGCCCTCTTTCTATATTTCCGAGTATTTCCATGATCACGCACGAATAGAAGAGATTTTCTTTGACGGCAACCCTAAACCCACAGACGGAGTATTGAGGGCTGATTTAAGTAAACCCGGCATTGGGTTAACGTTAAAGGAAGCAGACGTAGAAAAATATAAAATTTAGAACGATCACTGAACGGATAGCTATGCAGACGCAAACTCAAACGGAGCTCAAAAAGAAGATCGCTGCAGTTAAAGAAAACAAAGGCGATAGCAGCGCCACGCCACCGCGCAATTATTACCTCACATCGCCATACGCCGAAAATATAGACGTTGCTGCTATGGAGGTGGAGTTGCAAAAAGTGATCACGGGGGAAGTGCGGTTTGATGAGGGCAGCCGTGCATTATATTCCACCGATGGTTCCAACTACCGGCAGGTGCCATTAGGCGTTGTGATCCCTAAGAATGAATATGATATTATTGAGACCATCGCTATTTGCAAGAAATATGGTTGCCCTGTGTTATCTCGCGGCGGCGGCACAAGCCTGGCAGGCCAAACCTGCAATGTAGCAGTAGTGATGGACATGTCGAAGTACTACAACAAAGTACTGGCTATAGACGTACAAAATAAAAGAGTTCGCGTGCAGCCGGGCATCGTGCTCGACCACATGAAAAAAGAAACTGAAAAAAGTGGGCTCACCTTCGGCCCAGACCCTTCTACGCATAACCATTGCGCTATCGGCGGTATGCTGGGAAATAACTCATGCGGCACCCATTCTGTAATGTCCGCATTTTATGGCTATGGCGCCCGTATGTCCGACAACACCGAGAAGATGACCATTATAACTTATGATGGTATTAAAATGGAAGTTGGACCAACCAGCGATGAAGCCTACCAACTAATAGTAAAAGAAGGCGGCAGAAAAGCAGAGATTTACCGGCAGATGAAATCGCTAAGCGAAAAATATGCTGATCTTATCCGTACAAAATTCCCCAACATTCCGCGCCGGGTGTCGGGGTATAACCTCCCGGCATTGCTGCCGGAGAATGGTTTTAATGTGGCCGCCGCATTGATAGGCACAGAGAGCACTTGTGTTACCATACTGGAGGCTACCTTGAAGCTAATGCCAAACCCTAAAGCACGTACACTTGTGGTGCTCGGCTATCCCGATCTGTACAGTTCAGGAAAAGATGTAATGAACATCATGAAGTTCAGGCCAATAGGTTTGGAGGGCATTGATGACCTGCTGATAGGCTACATGAAGAAAAAAGACCTTGACGTGGAATACCTGCCGCTATTGCCGAAAGGAAATGCATGGCTGATGGTTGAGTTTGGCGGAGAATCTAAAGAAGATACGGATGCACAAGGAAAAAAGATGATGGATTCATTGAAGGAGGCCGGCAATGCCCCTGCAATGAGCCTTTTCGATGACCCGGAGCAGGAAAATAAGCTATGGGAGGTGCGTAAGGCCGGCCTTGGCGCTACAGCATGGGTACCGGGCGAGCCAACCACAGAAGAGGGTTGGGAAGACTCAGCAGTGCCGCCGGAAAAAATAGGAGAATACCTTCTTGACCTCCGGAAGCTATTTAATAAATATGGCTGGAACCCTTCACTGTACGGGCATTTCGGGCAAGGTTGTGTGCATTGCCGTGTGCCATTCGACCTGCTCACTGAAGAGGGTATCCAAACGTACAAGCGTTTTACCGTAGAAGCTGCCCACCTTGTAATTAGCTATGGAGGCTCCATATCTGGCGAGCATGGAGACGGGCAGTCTAAGGCCGATCTGCTGGAAATAATGTTTGGCCCGGAGCTCCTGGATGCTTTTCGTGAGTTCAAAGAAATATGGGATCCGGAATGGAAGATGAATCCCGGAAAAATGATAGAGCCCTACGGGCAGTTGACCAATCTGCGTACCGGCGTTCATTATCACCCTGAAAATCCAAAGACACACTTCCAATACCCCGATGAGAAAAATAGTTTCGCATTTGCCATGACGCGTTGCGTGGGTGTTGGCGAATGTCGCAGGTCAGAGGGCGGAACCATGTGCCCAAGCTACCGTGTTACCAAGGAAGAAAAACATTCTACCCGTGGCCGCGCACGCATGCTTTTTGAAATGCTGATGGGCGATGTGGCGCATGGCTGGAAAGATGAAAATGTAAAAGATTCGCTCGATCTCTGCCTGTCGTGCAAAGGTTGTAAAGGGGATTGCCCGGTGAACGTGGATATGGCTACCTATAAGGCGGAATTCCTGTCCCACTATTATGAAGGCAAGCTCCGGCCGCGCACAGCCTATACTTTCGGATGGATATACTGGTGGGCAAGAATAGCGTCTGTAATGCCTGGGGTGGCTAACTTCATAACGCATGCGCCTGTGTTAAGTACACTGTTTAAAAAAGCAGGGGGAATTGCACCTCAAAGAGAAGTGCCTGAATTCGCCCAGGTAACCTTTCGTGATTGGTTTAAAGCAAGAAAGAAAAAAGAGTCTACTGGAAAGCAAAAGGTGATCCTCTGGGCCGATACTTTCAACAATTTCTTCCTTCCCGAAACGCTTGTGGCAGGCATGGAGGTATTGGAAGCAGCAGGTTTTGAAGTGGTAATACCCAAGCAAATGCTTTGTTGCGGAAGGCCCTTATATGATTTTGGCATGTTGAAAACGGCTAAGAAATTACTGAAGGAAATATTAACGTCACTACAAGCAGAAATAGAAGCCGGAATCCCGGTGGTAGGTCTGGAACCAAGCTGCGTAGCAGTGTTCAGGGATGAGCTGTGTAATTTATTCCCCGCCGATGACAATGCAAAAAGGCTAAAAATACAGACTTATACGCTTGCAGAATTCCTGGAGACAAAAGCGCCGGAGTTCACTGTGCCGTTATTAAAAGGCAAATCAATGATGCATGGCCACTGTCATCACAAAGCCATTATGAAAATGCCTGCCGATCAGCAAATATTGAAAAAGACGGGGCTGGACAATACAATGATAGATTCAGGCTGCTGCGGCATGGCCGGTTACTTTGGTTATGAGGCCGGGCTGCACTACGATGTTTCTGTAAAGACCGGAGAACTGGTATTATTGCCGGCTGTAAGAAAAGCAGAAAAGGATACCATCATTATTGCAGACGGCTTCAGCTGCCGCGGCCAGATAGAGCAGCTCACAGACCGCAAGGGTATGCACCTGGCACAGGTACTTAAAATGGCTTTGAACGGGAATGATAAACACAAGTCCTACCCAGAGAAAAAGTATGTAGATGACATGAAGCTAAAACCTACTGCAAAGCAAAAAACAACACGTTTGGTAATAGGCCTGGGTATCCTTGCCGCAGGCGCGTTTTTAATGAGTGCATTGTTTGACAATCCTAAAAAGAGATAGCAGCTGATGCTAAGTCCTCATGCCTGATCTCTCTTCCTTAGTATCACACGGGAGGGGCCGCCATCGCTGTTTTTTATTTTCAGTGGCAGGCATACCATATCATATTTCCCTGCATCTACCTTCCCCAGTTTTAGGCCTTCGATAATAATAACAGGAATGCCAAGCATCAGCCTATGCACTTCCTGGTCATTTTCCTTGCTACCCAGGGATAAGTAATCGACTCCTACACACTGTATGCCTATACCAGCCAGAAATTTTGCCGCGTCCGTTGCGAGGTAGACATAGTCCTCCATAAACGGTTCCCGCTCCCAGTCCGTTTCCGAATTGCGTGTGCGGAATAATACACGGTCGCCTTTTTCTATTCCCAGGTCTTTGATCTCCGCATAATTTATTTCTTTACGGTCCTGTATGTGAAAAACCTTTGCATGGCCTATCAAAATATTAAGGTCTATGGAAGCAACATCCTCGCCCCCTTTAATAAAATGAAGCGGAGCATCTATATGCGTGCCAACATGGGCAGTAGTGTAAATGCCGGTAACATTGGCCACCGCCCCCTCTTCTCCAATTGTTTCGGCTTTATATATGATCACGGCAGGGTCTGTGGGCCAGCGCACCATTCCATCCGATATGGTTGCCGACACATCTATCCATTTTGCTTCATTCACATCTGGTTGTTTCATATTACAGCAGAGATTCTTGTTCCAAGCAACCTACAATATTAGTGCCAGTACGTTATAAAACACATAAATGCATCCGTTTGCAAAAACAGGAAAAGCCCCCTTTAGGGGTTTGGGGATTTTCATTTATCTTTATTTTTTTTAAAACCTATATGCGCGAAGGCCAGTTTATTAAGCAGAACATTGAGCGCTGGGAAAATTACCAGCAACCTACCGAAGACCCCGATGAAGTGGCAAAAAGATTTACTTACCTGGTAGATGATCTTTCTTATGCGAAGACCTTCTTTCCGTATGGCAACACATCCCGCTATATCAACGGCCTTGCAGCAAATATTTATCTCTCCATTTATAAAAACAAAAAAGAAAAGAAGCACCGGCTCATTACTTTCTGGACCACAGAACTGCCGCTGGTGATAAGAAAACGGCACAAGCTGCTTCTGTTCACCTTCCTGTTCTTTCTTGCCTTTGTTGCCATTGGCGTTTTCTCCGCTTATAACGACCCGACATTCGTAAGATCCGTCCTGGGCGATAAATATGTGGACATGACCGAGCGCAACATAGCCAACGGCGACCCCTTCGGCGTATATAAAAGCGGCAATGAGCTGTCCATGTTCTTGTACATCGCTTTCAATAATATCAGGGTGGCGTTCGTGGTTTATTCTATGGGCCTCTTTGCCGGTGTAGGTACGCTGTATTTCCTTTTTACCAATGGCCTGATGGTGGGCGTATTCGAGTTTATGTTCTTCCACCACGATATGGGTTTCCGGTCGTTGCTGGTAATTATGATACATGGCACGCTCGAGTTGTCTGCCATTGTAATAGCCGGTTATGCCGGGCTTACCATAGGCAATTCACTGCTCTTCCCCGGCACTTATACCCGCGTTCAATCTCTAAAATCGGCGGCAAAGGACAGCGTAAAAATTGTTGTGAGCCTGGTACCTGTATTTATCGTTGCCGCTTTTTTTGAGGGTTTTGTAACACGCCATACGGGTATGCCGTTGTGGCTCAGCCTCACTATATTGCTGTTATCGGCTAGTTTCATCACCTGGTATTTTGTGATCTATCCCATTAAAGTTAGCCGGAGAATGAACATAGATATCTTAAACACGGAAAAAGGTATCAACTAAAGCAGATAGAATCATGTACCTGTTCCCGAAAAAAATCATTCTGCCGTTGTTTTGCCTGGCGCTGCTGGCTTGGCCTTATAGCGGCTTCGTGGCTAGTGCCGCCGAGACCATAACACCCGCCCAGTGGCAACAACTAACCGGCGATAAAGCATTTACCTATCAGAACGACAAAGAAGTTGTAAGGCCGCCGGAGCCTCCTCATGATAACTTACTGCTTCGTTTCTTCCAGTTGATCTTCGAGTTTTTTAAGGCGGCGCATGTACTGATATGGATCCTTCTTATTGCCGCGCTGGTTTTTGTGATCTACAAGATCTTTGCAGGCAACGGGAGTTTCATGTTTGGCAAGAACAAAAAAACGATGCACGAAGATGGCCCGCAACAAAACGAGGAAGAAGATATTGCCGCTGCAAACTGGGAAGCGCTGCTGCAACGGGCTATTGCCGGCAACGACCTGCGCATGACGGTGAGATACCGGTATATGTGGCTGTTGCAAATATTCCAGCAGCGGGAACTGATAAAATACCGCAGCGATAAAACAAACTACGACTATTATACCGAGTTGAACGACCCTAAATACAAGCAGCCATTCAGACAGCTTTCCCGCCAGTACGAATATGTATGGTATGGGCATTTTGATCTCCCTGCGGTGGCTTATGGTGAATATAGCGACCTCTTCAATAACCTGAAAAAGCAATTGGGCGCATGAGGAGTTACTATCTATATATTGTTGCGTTGCTACTGGTACTCAGCGGTTGCTCTGCGGACAAGGCCGAGCAGGAGCGGATAAAGTGGGAGATAACACTGTCGGCCAGCGACAAACGCCCATATGGCGCTTACTTGGCAGCCAGCAGTATAAAGTACGCACTCCCTGCTGCCGTGCTGGAGCCGTTACCAGCTGGTTTCCGGTACGACAATATGGACCACAAAATGAAACACAATGATGACGGTCGTGCACTCATCATATTTTGCGGCCTTGATTTTAAGCTATCCAATGAAGAGTGGAAAAACCTGAAACAGTTCATAAACAACGGGAACGAAGTGATGATCTTTTGCAGCTCCCTCGATGAAAAAATAGAAAAAGACCTTTCCTGTTATAAAGAACCGGGAGATGAGAACCCGCATACATTCTACAATGCTCCCCCAGACCTGCACAACATAGATGTGCTGCGAATGGAAAGCACCGGAAGCAGGAGATATGGCTATGAAGGCAGGTCGATAAAGGGCTACTTTTCGGTGGAGATCGATTCTGCGAATATTACTGATAAAACAGACTCTGCAGATGATGACAACGACGATATGCGCATTTACGTGCCAGACACACTAGGCTATGCCAACGAAATGCCGGATATGCTGCGCTACCGCATAGGCGATGGCCACCTCACACTGCATGCCGCGCCGCTGGTGCTGAGCAACTTCTTTTTGCTACAGCCAGGCAATGTGGACTACCTCAATGCAGTATGGCAAACACTGCCCAAAAACATAAACAAGATCTACACCGACAATTATTACAACCGCAGTGCATCCAGCTCAAAGCTGTCTGTTTTATGGAAATACCCTGCCACCCGCTGGGCATTGCTGCTGGCTATATTTCTGCTGCTCATGTATGTATTGTTTGAAGGAAAAAGAAAGCAGCGTATTATTCCTATTGTTGCGCCGCTAAAAAATGATTCGGTATCGTTTGTAGAGACCGTGGGTCGGCTGTATTACAACAAGGGCAACCATGCTAACCTCGCAGACAAAATGGTGCAGCAGTTCCTGGAATGGGTACGCACTCATTACCTGCTCAACACTAACCTGCTCAACGATAATTTCATCAATCAGCTTACCATAAAGTCTGGCCAGCCGGAAGCCACGGTGCGCGAGACCCTGGAAATGATACACGAAATAAGATTGAGGTCGGCGAAAATAGATGACCCGTATCTTTACAAGCTATACAATACCATTCAGCAATTTTATAAAAACGACCGTATATAATGGAAGCAACAGAACAGAGGTCCGTGCCACAAAGCGAGCTGCCGCAAAATGATATGCCGCAAGCTGAGGCCCCCGAAAATAATATTCCGCAGGATAGCGCCAATGCGCTCAGCCAACTGGTAGAAAAAGTGCAGGACCACATTCACCAGGTGATCGTAGGCCAGAACAGCATGATAGATCAACTGCTGGCGGGCTTGCTGGCAGACGGGCATATACTCATAGAGGGCGTGCCGGGAGTTGCCAAAACACTTACCGCAAAACTACTTGCCAAGATCATCAGCACCCGTTTTTCACGGATACAGTTTACGCCAGACCTTATGCCCAGCGATGTGCTGGGCACAAGCATCTTTAATCCGCAGACATCTACTTTCCAATTTAAGGCAGGTCCTATATTCAGCAACATAGTGCTCATAGACGAGATCAACCGCGCCCCAGCAAAGACACAGGCAGCACTCTTTGAAGTAATGGAAGAGCGACAGGTGACTGTGGACGGGATGACGCATAAAATGCAATCGCCCTTCATGGTCATTGCCACACAGAACCCTATAGAGCATGAAGGCACCTATCGTTTGCCAGAGGCCCAACTGGATCGCTTCCTGATGAAAATAACGGTAGGCTACCCTACCCTTGAGGAAGAAATAAAAATACTGGAACGACACAACCAGCAGGCGATCTCTGAACTGCTGAATACTATGGAGGCCATCATAACCCCCGAAATACTAAGCAACGCCCGTATGCAGGTGCGTGAAACACACATAGAGCCAAAGCTGCTCGAATTTGTTGCTAAAATAGTATGGGAAACCCGCAACAACCGGTCGCTGTATCTTGGCGCTTCTCCGCGTGCATCCATCGCACTGCTGCAAATAGCAAAGGCATACGCCGTTCTGCGTGGCAGGAATTTTGTGATACCCGAAGACATATTGCAAGCTGCCCCGGCAGTACTGCGCCACCGCATAGGCCTCACACCAGAGCGGGAAATGGAGGGCGCAACAACTGATGACGTCATAAAAGAGATCATCGCCAAACTGGAGATACCGAGGTAAAACCCCAAACCCCTAACGGAGCTTGCCGTTATTATTTATACAGCAATTTCTGAAAATAATATTTATGCTAAGTAAACCATCAAAGTCTTGTTCATCGTTCAAAAGCCCAGAAAAGTAACATAGCTAAATTATGGTCCCCCTTTAGGGGACAGGGGTGTGTTTTTATGGCTAAAAAACAATACATACGCGCGCTATTTATCAGCAGGAGATGGTTTCTCCTGCTTGGCAGTTGCGTGATCCTGTTGTTCATAGCATTCTTCGTTAAATTTCTTTTCCACCCCGCCGTTGCGCTCACGCTGTTCATACTTGCGCTCACGCTGCTCGAATACATTTTCCTTTTCTTTTTCCACGGCGAGGTAAAAGCCATCCGCATCATGTCACCCCGGTTCAGTATTGGCGACGACAACGAGGTCACCCTGTCCATCACCAACTCCTATCCGTTCAAAATATCGGTCGTGCTCATAGACGAACTTCCCTTCCAGTTTCAGGAAAGGAATTTTCAAAAGACGATGAGTATAGCTTACCGCTCAGAGAGCACGGTTACTTATTCCCTGAAACCATTGTCGCGGGGGGAATATGGGTTTGGACAAATTGTTTGCTTTACGTCCAGCCCTATTGGCCTTATCCGCAGGCGCTTTAAAATAGCTGAGCCCACAGTGGTGAAGGTTTACCCGGCTTACCAGCAGCTACGAAAGTACCAGCTGCTGGCCATCAGCGGCAATACGCTTACAGGGGTAAAAAAAGTGCGGCGACTGGGGCATAGCCTCGAGTTTGAAAAAATAAAAGACTATGTGCAGGGCGATGATGTGCGCACCATAAACTGGAAGGCCACTGCAAGGAGCAGCAACCTGATGGTAAATACCTATACCGATGCCCGCCAGCAACAGATCTATTGCCTCATCGACAAAGGCCGCAACATGAAGATGCCGTTTGAAGGTATGGCCCTGCTGGACCATTCTATCAATGCCTGCCTGGCCTTGCTGAACGTAGCCCTGCTGAAACAGGACAAGGCCGGCCTGATCACTTTCTCAGACAAGATAAACGACATCATTGCCGCAGACCGGCGAAACGACCAGCTGCACCGCATACTCGAAACACTCTATAAGCAGCAGACCCAATACAAGGAGAGCGACTACGAGGCCGTATGGAATGTGGTACACCGCCGCATCACGCAGCGCAGCCTTATACTCCTGTTCACCAATTTCGAGACCTACTCATCTCTCGAAAGGCAGCTCTCCTTTCTTAAAAGAATAGCGCAGCGGCACCTGGTCTGTGTTATCTTCTTCCAGAATACACTCCTCAAAGAAATACACGAATCCACCCCGGACAGTATAGAAGGCATCTACATAAAAACCATCGCCGACCAGTTCGATCTCGAAAAGCGCCTCATCGTAAAAGAGCTGCGCAGACATGGCATCCTCTCCATTCTCACCACGCCGCAAAACCTTAGCGTGGATGTGGTGAATAAATACCTGGAACTAAAGGCGCGGCAAATGGTGTAAAAACAACTCCACGGGTGTTGGTGTTCTATATTTTTTCTCCTATACCCAAGATTTACACCTGGTTTTACGTCTATATAGATATACCTTGGTTAATTTCCTATGAAGAGATCACTATTTTTTGCTTTCCTATTTTGTATTGCGTTCACCCGCCTTTCGGCGCAGACATCATTCAATACCCTAGATTCGGTTGACGTCAATAACATTAACGCTGCCGTGCTGGTGCATGGAGATATGTGGTGGCAGCCCGATTCCGGTAAATTTCATTGTTATTTCCCGGCCGATTCAACTAAAAACATTTCAGGCCCCGGTGCAATATGGATGAGTGGTTATGATGCTGCCGGGCAGTTGCATATCGCGGCCCAAACATACAGACAAAACGGCAACGATTATTGGCCAGGACCGTTGAATACTAGCGATACACTCATCTATACCACCTCTCAAAACTGGGCGAAAATATGGAAAGTCAGCAATTCGGATATACAGTATTTCCTCAGCCTCTCGATCCATACTGTATCTAACACGCCACAATCAGTTTTAACATGGCCAGGAAAAGGCAATGTAAATGCACAGGGCAATGCAGGTATCTCCCTGACCATTACAAATGATATGGCGCCATTCGTTGACCTCAATGGGAACGGCATTTACGAGCCGCTGTCGGGCGAATACCCCGACATTAAAGGAGACCAGGCACTTTGGTGGGTTTTCAGCGACAACGGCCCTACACATACCACAACAAATGGAAGGCCGCTGGATGTGGAGATACATGCAATGGCTTATGCGTACAAGCGGAACACACTGATAGATAATGTTGTGTATTATGAATACAGCATTGTGAATCGCTCTTCAAATACCTATAATAATTTCAGGATTGCTCAATTTGATATGCCAGTACTGGGAAGAAGCAGCTATTTTGAAACCTACATTGGTTTTGATTCTGCTTGGCGCATGAGCATTACCTATAACGGTACTAACGATAACGGCGGCGGTTTCGGAACTCCGAGAGGGTATGGGCTAAACCCACCAATATCTGGTATTACTATGATCGCTTTGCCTGGTGACGTTGGCTCAAGCTATATTCCTGTCGGAAATTTCATTTACTATAATAACGATGCCTCAATAGTTGGCAACCCGGCAGTTGACACGGAATATAATAATTATATGCGGGGGAAATTCAAAAATGGGGAGCACGTAAGTGATGACTATACAGGATCAGGCGTACCAACTGTCGGGTATGGTTCCGGGCCTGATTGTAATTATGTCTTCACTGGCGACCCATCAATTAACACTCAATGGTCAGAGTGTGCAACGAATAATACTCCAGGCGATAGACGTTATGTACTTTCCAGCAACGATTTTACTTTGTCAGCGGGCAGCACACAAAAGATCGTTTTAGCCCTTGTTGTGGCAGATACCCTCGCAGGAGGATGCCCATTTGCGAACTTTAATGGCATTGGTATTGTAGCCGACACTGCCTGGGCAAACTATTATTACCCACCTGCTCCAATACCCAGCTCGGTCAGTTCTGTAGCTCAGCCAAACTCTATAACCATCTACCCCAATCCGGCACATGATAAATTGTATATTGAAAATACCGGGGCAGGATTTGGAGAAGAATATATTTCCATTTATAACAGCATTGGACAGCTGATGAATGTGAGCGTTACGGCTATAGGTACACAACGAGTCGTTAACCTGAGCCCTGTGCCGCCTGGCCTGTACCACATTGTTTACCGAAAAGGGCCGGTGCAAAAGGACGCTTCATTTATCAAGGAATAACTCTCTGGTTGCAAATAGTGTTTCCCGTTCTTCCCAATGTTAGCGAAGCGCATCGGGAAGTGAGGATATAAACCGGTCTCCGACCGGCTTCACTGGCACGATAGCCCAATCCAACATATACCGCCTTCAACCCCAACCCCTTATCTCGAAAATATTTTACGTCCTCGGCGAGTCTCCGCTCCTTCAGCGGGACTCGCCGATACTCGCGCTCAGTCGCCCGTTGCACGTAGTATCGTTTCTTATCAGATCCAATTTACAGACTGTTGTGGTCACATTCGCCCATTGCA
>CAIRTW010000346.1 GCA_903881585.1 uncultured Bacteroidota bacterium
GGTTATTGCATAATTGATCGTGTGGCCTTCGTTGTCAAAATAAATGGCCTTTGACGGCGTGCCCGAATAATCAGGATAAACGATCATCAGGTCATCATGAATAACGTCGGGCTTGCCGGGTGCTGCAGGATATTCTGAATGGCTTTTACGCACCAGTATTTTTTCATTAAGATCTGGCTTAAAAGAAAATGTGCCGCTTCCCGCACCGGGTTTGCCTGCGCCCTCGCCCTGCCAGTCGCCTAGGAGCCATTGCCATTTGGCCCATGTGGTGTTTTGCTGGGCGAATGAAATGGATGAAAGCAAGATAGATATTGTGGTTAGTATTGAACGCATCGGTGCTGTGTTTTGCGGCTCAGTTTGAAAATAAATATTTCCGAAGGTATGTATTTGCGATTTACCTTTGTTATATGAAACGCCAAAAAAAACGCGAAAGATTTCGGTTACGTCTTTTTTAATGTTAAAAAATACGACACTATGACGGATGGCCGGCAAATTGAAATTCTCGGATGATATAGATGAGCTAATGAAAATGTTGTAGCATTGGTAGTGCGCGATTGGTGGTGACAGGATCATCGTTGCGGGATTGGTGGTGCGATAGATTTGACAACTTTTTAAAAGTTGTCAAATCTCACATAACACGAACAGCCCATCATTCATCCTCCAAAATAAATTCCTGATTTGAGATCAATTTTTGATTGTGGGAGTGAAATGATTGATAAGCGTCTTTACCTCCAAACCATTCAATGACTTCGCGTTTTTTCAGTTTACTTGGCCTTTCGGCCAAAATTCTTTTATAAGAACTCCATTCCCAATCTTTAAAATCATCTATCAGTCCATGCAGTTGCGGATTAGCGTGGATATAGTAGATCAGTTGCGTGAAGTATTGGTCATTGTCAACTAATGCGCGCTTGAAGGGTGTCTGAAATAATGTACCTATCCTTTCATTTTGCTTGTTAAATGCCATTGCATAGGATTGGAAAAATTTACGCAGTTGGTGGCTTACAATATCATGGGCTGGTTTTGCTATAGGCAAATTGTTGCTTTCTTTATATTTGGTTAAGTCTTGTACACGGATCAGTAGATGAAAATGGTTACCTAATAAACAATAAGCGTAGGTGTCAATAACCGCAGATAAATAATGGTCGTATTTACGCAGAAAATATTCGCAATTACTGTCATTATTAAATAATGGCTTTCTATCTACAGACCGGTTATAGATATGATAGAATTTACCTTCTTCAAATTTTGTATGATAGTGTTCTGTTAACGCCATTTGATTATTGTTTTCGCAACTCGGTGTTACGGGATTGATATTACGGGAGATTTGTCAACTTTTTAAAAGTTGACAAATCTATGTATCGTACCAGAATACTGAAATAAATGTAATCAGTTAAATCCAAATTCGGTTAGTTTACTTACAATATTATTATATATCCCGCAACCCCGAATAATAGCTGCGAATTTTGAGTTTTAGTTTATTTTTGTTTCCCTCCTAAATTTTTTGTGCTTTGAGATTAAAGTCGTTGGAAATAAAAGGGTTTAAGTCTTTCGCAGACAAAACCCATATCATACTCGATAACCCGATAACGGGTATCGTGGGCCCGAATGGTTGCGGCAAATCGAACATTGTAGATGCGATTCGCTGGGTGATAGGCGAGCATAAGATCAAGGCACTGCGCTCTGATAACCTGGAAGACCTGATCTTTAACGGGTCACGCACGCGCACTGCGTCGGGCATGGCAGAGGTTTCTCTCACTTTTGAGAATACGCGCAACCTGCTGCCTACCGAGTTTACTACCGTTACCATTACCCGCAAGTTTTATAAGAATGGTGAAAGCGAATACCGCCTTAATGATGTAAGCTGCCGCCTGAAAGATATTCACAACCTGTTCCTCGATACGGGTGTGAGCAATGACTCATATGCCATCATAGAGCTGGGCATGGTGGATGATATTATTAAAGACAAGGATGGCAGCCGCCGCAGAATGCTGGAGCAGGCCGCAGGTATATCTATATATAAGACACGCAAAAAAGAAGCCAAGCAAAAGCTGGAAGCTACCGAACAGGACATTGCCCGCATTGAAGACCTGTTATTTGAAATAGGAAATAACCTGCGCACACTGGAAAGCCAGGCAAAAAAGGCAGAGCGGTATTTTGCGACAAAGGGGGAATATAAAGAGGTGAGCATAGAACTCGCTAAAGCATCGCTGGAGCATTTTAACGAGCAGTATAAAACACTGAACGAGCAACATGATGCCGAAACCGACCGCAGGACACAGCTGGAAGCCATAGTAGCTACGGAAGAAGCATCGGTAGAGCAGCAGAAGGTACAGCTGATAGAAAAAGAACAGGAGTTGAGCGGGCTGCAAAAACAATTCAACGACCTCGTTAACCGGCTGCGCCAGCTGGAAAGCGATAAAAAGCTTGCGGCACAACGTTTAGAGCACTTGAAGGAGCGTGAGAAAACACTTACCGACTTCTTATCCGGAGCTGGCGGTCAATCGCAAAAACTGGAAGAGTCGATTGCATTTTCTGAAAAGCAAATTGCTGAGGAGACTGCTATACTGGAAAAAATAAAGGCCGAGGTCGAAACATTGCGGACAACAGTGGACGAAAAACGCAAGGCGTTTGACGAAAAGAAATTGGTGCTGGAGCAGATGCGCGGTGAATACCAGCAGCGCCAACGCAGCCAGTTTGACGCAGAAAAGAAGGTGGCTATTGCCGATACATCAGTAATGAACCTGCAGCGCAGCATGCAGCAGGTGCAGGACGAGAAGACGCAACGGGCAGCACAAATAACACAACTAAGCACAGAAAAGAAAACCACAGAAGAACAACTTACCGGCAAGCAAACAGACTTGCAAAACCTGGTGGCAAAACATGAGGAAGTAAAGTCTAAAATATTGCAGAGCCAGGAGCAGATGGAAAGCCTCCGCGCTAAACTGGTGGAGGAAAATCGGAAACTGGACAGCCGCAGAAATGAGCATGACCTGCTGAAATCGCTGGTGGACAGCCTGGAGGGGTACCCGGATAGTATTAAATTTCTGAAGAAGAATAAGGAATGGGATAATAATGCTCCCCTGCTGTCTGATGTATTTGTGGTGCAAAACGAATACCGCAC
>CAIRTW010000347.1 GCA_903881585.1 uncultured Bacteroidota bacterium
ACTCGACCATACACCACCCGAAGTTGCATCAGACAATTGTAAAGTAGTTGTTTCACAAATCGGGCCTGTATTGCCTGTAATGGCAGCAGGCTCTGTGTTCACCGTTACTACCAGTGATGCTGCACAGGTACCTAGGGTATAGGATATTGTTGTTGTACCCACGCCTGTTCCCATCACATTGCCCAGGCCGTCCACCGTGCCTGCTGTGATAATAGTGCTGGACCATGTGCCCCCTGCAGTAGCATCAGTTAGTGCGGTAACAAAGCCCACACATACACTCGGAGTGCCGGTTATTGCAGCGGGCTGTGTATTCACGGTCACCACTGCTGTGGCCGCGCAGGTACCTATGGTGTAAGATATGGTCGATGTGCCGGCACCTGCACCGGTTACAAGGCCACCTGCTGTGATCGTGGCTACGCCACCTGCTACACTGCTCCACACACCACCGGCAGGACTGTCAGATAATAAAGTAGTAAAGGTTTCGCATAAAGTGAGCGTACCAAGGATGGCACCCGGTTGTGTGTTCACGGTTACGTCTTGCATAGCCGCACACGAGCCTAAGGTGTAAGATATGGTTGTTGTGCCCACGGCCAGGCCGCTCACATTACCTGCGCCATCTACCGTGCCCACAGCAACAATTGTACTCGACCAGATGCCACCACCGGTAGCATCGGTAAGCGCCGTAACAGAACCGACGCAGACTTCAGGGGTGCCCGTTATCGCTGCGGGCTGTGTATTCACGGTCACCACTGCTGTGGCCGCACAAGTACCTATGGTATAAGATATGGTCGATGTACCTGAACTCACTCCCGTTACCAGGCCACCGGCTGTGATCGTGGCCACACCACCTGTTACACTGCTCCATACGCCACCTGCAGGACTATCCGATAATAAAGTCGTAAACGTTTCGCATACAGTGAGCGTACCCAGGATCGCCCCCGGCTGTGTGTTCACGGTCACGTCTTGTGTGGCCGCACACGAGCCTAGGGTATAAGATATAGTTGTTGTGCCCACGGCCTGCCCATTTACATTACCCGAGCCATCTACGGTGCCCACACCCATATTAGTGCTCGACCACGCTCCGCCGGTGGTGGCATCCGTGAGTGCGGTAACAGTGCCCAGGCATACTGAGGGTACGCCTGTTATTGCTGCCGGTTGTGTGTTTACGGTAACCACTGCGGTAGCCGCACAACTGCCTATAGCATAAGATATCGTCGATGTGCCGGCGCCCACCCCCGTCACCAGGCCGCCTGCAGTAATAGTAGCCACACCGCCTGTCACACTGCTCCATACGCCACCGGCGGGGCTGTCAGACAATAAAGTTGTAAAGGTCTGGCATACGGTAAGTGTACCCAATATGGGGCCGGGCGCAGTATTTACCGTAACAATTTGTTTAGCTACGCAAGTCCCCAACGTATAAGATATTGTCGTTGTGCCCACACCTATCCCGGTCACGTTACCAATTCCATCTACTGTGCCAACAGTGGTGGTAACGCTGCTCCATATACCGCCAGCCGTGGCATCTGTCAATGCGCTTGTTGAACCGATACAAACTATTGGAGTACCGGTTATCGCAGCGGGTTGCGTATTCACAGTTACAACAGCTGTTGAAGTACAGGTTCCAAAAGTATAGGTGATGGTGGCTGTTCCGCTGCTCCCACCGGTAACTATTCCTGTGCTGCCCACAGTAGCAACGCCCAAATTGCCGCTGCTCCAGGTGCCCCCGCTTGTTGAATCACTTAGACTTGTTGTCGCTCCCTGGCAAATAGATAAGTTGCCCAGGATCGGACTGGTGGTATTCATTCGGATAAACACGTTCTTGATTTCCTGCTTGCTCCACGAGCCACCTGTACTGCCACTAAAGCCAAACTGACCGGCGGCGGAGATCGGAAATGTTGCGGTCATTAGCGCAGTGGCACTGTAATCATAATAAACCTTAATAGTCCCGCCATTATAATCGACGAAGCAATGATGCCACGCTCCGTTGTCAACGAAATTCTGATGACCATAGATCGGCGTTAACCGGAAAGCGGCCGAACCCTCGGTATATCCGGCAACAGTGCCGTTGTAACCGTACATATCTATCTCCGGATTAAGGCCATCCCCGTCATTATCATAGGTATCCATGATAAGCACCAGCCCATTTGGATTAGGAGGGATATTCAGAGCTGAGCCGGTTGACGCAGCGCCAACCGGGCTGGTCAAATACCAGAAGGCTATACCGTCTGCCGGTACCCCGGTGGGAGGCGGCGTGATCTTGAAATCAAAATTTACGGTAAACTGGCCGCATGGTGTCGGGTTTACAGTGGTGGTATAAAACACACGCCCGGTCTGAGAACCCGTCGATGCAGTCAGCTGGATAGCGCTATCAATATTTACAGCGATAGCGGAACCTGAAAGGGTCCACCCCGTATACACAACAGGATCTCCGGTTATAGGATTTAAACTTATCTGGCCGAATGTTTTGCCACCTAAAGTCAGGAATAGAGTAATAAGTAAAAGTGTGTGCTTCATAGAACTATTTTTTTATATAACGACCCGCAACGAGGCCCTCGGTAAAAGGCCCCCGCTGAAAAACATGTTAATATTCATAAACATACGGAACTTTTTCAAAAAGGGCAAAATATCTTTGGGAAAGCCTGATTTTACTGGAACAAGGTTGAGTTTTTCC
>CAIRTW010000348.1 GCA_903881585.1 uncultured Bacteroidota bacterium
TCATGGCTTTTTGGAACAACAAGAACCGACTTTATTGATTGTCAGAAAAATTTTGTGCAAAACTTACCTCTCAAACCACCATCTGTCTATTTTTCAACATCATTGTGGATTGGCATGGCTATTTTAATGCGTTTGCCCTGTTGTCCAAGCCCTTTGTTCCTATCAAAATGTAAAGAGTAGTAACAAGAATTTGGTTGGATAAAATATTTGCAGAAAACTCATCGAAAGTGCAAATCGTTCTTTGCCTATACAGCAGGTTGCTCTTTAAGGTTTGGCTCATTTCCAATTTACCTTTTACGCCGGCCAATTCCGTTGTATGGTCGATATAACTTTTGTCTATGCCGCGTTTCAGCAGCATTTTACTCGCATTGATAAGAACCTTTGCAAATAAATCAAGCAGTTCTGTTTTATCATCAATGGAAATGGATACACGGTCTTTTTCATCCAGCTTGTTCCAGGCATAACAAAGCAAATAGTATATATTCTCTATTGGAATTTGCATGGCTATCGTGAAAGGGTTTTAGCCATCTCAGTTGCTTTCGTCAGATCGTCAAACCATATTTCGTCTAACAATGGCCTTAGCTCAAAGCTTAAAATGTCATTCCACCAGTGGTTTTCATCTTCACCAGTATTAAATAAGCAGAAATAGCTATGCCCGATTTGAAATCCATGCCCCAGATTGTTGTCTTCTGCAATTTTGTTATTCACTTTTGTTACCGATAAGCAGATATGCTCGATCATACTATTTGAAACACCCTTTTCAAAAAGGAAAGATTTAAACGTCACCCCGTAATCGGGATTTAATGGATAAAATGCAAAACGTCTCCGTAATGCGTAGTCCACAATTGCCAGCGATCTGTCGGCGGTATTCATAGTACCTATGATATAGAGATTTTCAGGAACGTAGAATTTATCATTTTCGTTCTCGGCATAAGTAAGTTTTAGGGCAAATTTTTCATGTCGTTTGTCTGTTTCGATCAACATCATTAACTCACCAAAAACTTTACTTAAGTTTCCTCTGTTGATCTCATCAATGATAAAAAAATACGCTTTTGCAGGGTTGGCCTTGGCCTTTTGACAAAATGAATAAAAAATGCCATGGCGCAATTCAAAACCACCGCTTGCGGTTGGCCTTAGCCCCTGTATAAAATCTTCGTAGCTATAAGACTGGTGAAACTGTACCATTTCAATATTAGCATCTCTTTCCTCGTGCATTATTTGGTAAGCAAGTTTTCGTGCAATGAAAGTTTTGCCGACTCCGGGAGGTCCCTGCAAAATGATGTTCTTCTTTCGCTTTAACAATGCTACTGCCTGGTAAAAATCTCCCTCACTGATAAATGGCTTGTCTGCGTCTGCAGTAAAGTTGTAAGGCTTAACACTGTTAGTAATTACGACTTCGTCAATACTATTTTTTGCATCAATAATCTGCTTGATTATTTCAAACTCTTCTTTTGTTAACCGGAATAAACTACCCTGATGTTGGTATGCTGTAAATACTTCGCACTTTTGTAGTCCAGGATGGTTTTCTATTTCTTCCCAATGAATTGGATTTGCAATTTTTTCAATTAATTCAAACTCAATTTCCTCTCTATCTTCTCTCTCAGGAGCACGATAAATACCTTTTGTGATTTTTAAAATTGCTTTTATTTTTTTTGTAGGAGAACTTTCATAACCAATCATAAGATCCCCCGGCATAACAGCCTCAAAGTTTTTGTATATCCTCCTCTTATTATTCTCCTCATTATGAGTAGTGTAAAAATCTCTCCATCCAATTGCACCACCATCCACCTTCCATATTTTCGGATTTGCATTAAGCCACCAGAAGTTTAAACCAGTTTTATCGTCAGGTTTTGTAGCAATAAGAGTATTATAAACGTAGTTGTCGTACTCTAAACTATTCTCTTCAAACACCGGTATTAGTTCGGGGTAATTTTTAGCATATTCACTTAGTAAAAAATGACCCACATTGCTTTTCGTAAAGGTATCGACCCGGAATAGCGTTTTATATTCTTTTAAATCAAAGGAAGTATACTGATAAACCTTGTCTGTTATCCATTTTATTTTTCGTTTGTGTTTAAATGTATCCGCAGTATCATCATAAAAATAATCGCTTTCTATTATCCCAATGCCTATACAAGTACTCGCGCCTTTATTTGCGAAAACTATATCCCCGATATTAGCAGCCTTAAAATCCCATAAATTCATTGTTTCATTTGACATCTTGGTCTTTCCAACTGCCTGGTTCAATTCATCCCATGAATTGAACTTAGACAGGTCTCCAGAATTTATGTCACTGAAATTAACAGCAATAATATTTTCATTGAAAAATCTCATCCACTCTGAGGCCTGTGGTCCGGGGGCGATTTTATAATATTTTCTATTTAAAAACTCTTTAGCTTCAGGCACATTATGTTGATTTTTGTTACGTACATAATCCAATAAGAGCCAATTCTTACCTTGTCTGCGAACCTCGTTTTTCATTACTTGATTAAGATAGTAGTTTAGACTCCTATCAGGGGTTTTCGCTCGTTCAAAACTCCGGTAATCATTTTTCTCAATCGTATCCAGTATCTCACTCTCTGATCCAATGCCATTTAAGTCAGATAGTGCCTTTTTTATAGCATCAACCCAATTAATTTCCATAACTGTATATTATTTTATAAAGATAATATTAATAGCAAAGCGGGGCTCTATTGTTTTATTTGAGTGCTACCTCTTTTTATTGCTGATCACTTTTTACAAGGATACATTTTATCGTTTTTCTTCGATCAACTTATCAACTTATCAACTTACCGCCTATCACCTATCTCCTTCGCCACCTATCTTTGCACCCGGTCATGGATATTGTTTGCTTCACTTTCTTTGAAAATGATTTTTCAGTAACTTTGAAATAGATTAGTCAATTATGAAAACGGCTTTAAATATTGATATTACATACGATCAGGTGCTTTCACTCGTTAAAAGCATGCCAGTAAAACAAAAACTGAAACTGAGCAAGGAACTGGAAAAAGAAGGTATCAAAACACGGCTTACTTCTCTTTTATCTGCGTTCAAAACAGATGAACTTAGCCCGGAAGATATAGATAAAGAAGTAGAACTGGTAAGACAGAAGATATATGACAGCAAAAAACATTAAGGTCATTTTTGACACAAATGTTTGGATAAGTTTTCTGATCGGCAAAAGGCTCCAGATCATTCAAGACTATATACTTGACGGTAGCATTACAATTATTATAACAGAACAGCTCCTGGTAGAAATAAAGGAAGTGGCTTTCCGCCCGAAATTAAAAAAATACTTTCCACAAAATAAAATAGTCGAACTGATTGAGTTTTTAGAAATAATTGGTCTTAAAAAAGAGATTCAATCTTCAGTTAGTTTATGCAAAGACCCCAAAGATAACTTTCTGCTTGACCTCATTGAAAGTTCTAATGCTCATGTGCTGGTTACAGGCGATAAAGAGTTACTTAAACTTAATCCTTTCAAAACCGCTCAAATTATTACGCCAAAACAATTTGAACAATTTCTCATTTCATAATACGGGCTAATAATAACGAACCCATCCACCTATTCACTTCCCAACCTATCTTTGCACCCGATCATGGATATTGTTTGCTCCGCTGAGGAACTTAAATTATTTAGACTGGTAGGTGATGCCGCAGCCGGCATGGGTGTGAGTTGCTATCTCATCGGCGGCTTTGTGCGCGATAAGATCCTGGGTAGGCCCACTAAGGATGCCGACATAGTATGCACTGGCGATGGCATTGCGCTTGCCCATGCAGTTGCTAATCTGCTGCCCAGCAGGCCGCAGGTCAATTTCTTCAAAACGTTTGGCACAGCGCAGTTCAAACTGAATGGCTTTGATGTGGAGTTTGTGGGCGCGCGCAAGGAATCTTACACTACTGAATCCCGCAAACCGGAAGTGACACCCGGCACTATTGAAGATGATCAGCTGCGGCGGGATTTTACCATAAACGCCCTCGCTATCAGCCTGAACAAAGACGATTTCGGCAAGCTCATAGATCCGTTCAATGGCATCGAAGACCTGCACAGCCGGATCATCCGCACTCCCCTGGGGCCGGATATCACATTTTCAGATGATCCCCTGCGCATGATGCGGGCCATACGCTTCGCTACGCAACTTGGCTTCGTCATTACCCCTGATGTTTTTGAAGCTATAACCCGCAATAAGGAACGTATAAAAATAGTATCGCAGGAGCGCATTACTGATGAGCTCAATAAAATAATGGCAGCACCAAAGCCCTCTGTAGGCCTTGACCTGCTGTTCCGTTCCGGGCTGCTGAAAGAGTTCTTCCCTCAGTTTGTGGATCTCTCAGGCGTGGAGATCATAGAGGGCAAGGGGCACAAAGACAATTTTTATCACACGCTACAGGTGATAGATAATACAGCAGCAAAAAGTGACAACCTCTGGCTGCGATGGGCCGCCTTGCTGCATGACATAGGTAAGCCCGCCACGAAGCGATTTGAAGAAGGCCATGGCTGGACCTTTCATGGGCATGAGGTGGTGGGAGAACGGATGACGCCTCGCATCTTCAAGCAGTTGAAACTGCCGCTCAATGAGCACATGAAGTATGTAGCCAAGTTGGTGCTGCTGCACCTGCGCCCCATAAGCCTCACTAAAGAAGACATTACCGACTCGGCCATGCGGCGACTGCTGTTTGATGCAGGAGATGAACTGGAGGACCTGATGATACTTTGCGAAAGCGACATCACATCTAAGAACAAAGCCAAAGTGAAGCGCTACCTCGAAAATTTCGAACTGGTAAAAGAGCGGCTGAAGGAAGTAGAGGAAAGTGATAAAATACGCAACTGGCAGCCCCCCATCACTGGGGATGAGATCATGCAGCTTTTCAATCTCTCCCCTTCACGTGAAGTAGGCGTACTTAAGACGGCAGTCAGAGAAGCTATACTGGATGGTGTGATACCGAATAGCTACAACGCTGCTTATACGTTGCTGCTGGCGAAGGCAAAAGAACTGGGTCTTGAACCCAGGCTTTAATAATTGGTGTATTGTTTGCTTCCGCACGTATGATAAAATCTATAGAAAAAAATCGTAATTTTGGTATATGAAGGCAAAGCAAAACATATTTGACCTTATCAAAAAATCTGTCGCTGCTGTTGACCCTGGCGCCACAGTGATTTTATATGGTTCTTATGCCCGTGGAGATTACCGGGAAACTTCTGATATTGATTTGCTGATATTATTGGACATTAACAGGGAGAAGTTGACTTACTCTGAGAAATTTAAAATAACTAGTCCGATCTATGATATTGGACTTGAAACTGACACACTAATCAGCCCTAAAATATATTCCAAAATAGGCTGGGCCCGTCATCGTGTAACCCCGTACTATGAAAATGTAAATAAAGAGGGGATTATATTATGACGGATAAAGAAAACCGGGAATTAATTCAGTATAGATTCGGGAAGGCTTCCGAAACACTACAGGAAGTTGAATTTCTATGAGGGCGTAAATTAAACTGTGTCAAAGTTGAGAATTAGTCACAACTTTAACACAGATAACATGACCAAAAGACGCAATACAGGAGTCACTTTGAGTGACGAA
>CAIRTW010000349.1 GCA_903881585.1 uncultured Bacteroidota bacterium
ATCAATACGATAATACAGTAAATAAGAAATATAAAAATAGAGATTATGATGGCGCTCTCAGTACAATAAATGAAGCCATAGATATTTATCCCGATTCATTCTTTCTATACATTTCCAGAGGAGATTATTTCCGTTTACATAGTAAAAAATACATTGATGCTATTGTTGATTATAGCAAATCAATTCAGTTAAATTCCAACTACTTACAAGTTTTTTTTAATCGTGCGCTTAGTAAAGCAGCATTAAAGGACAGAATTGGCGCTATTGATGACTATGACCATATTATAGCAAACCAAGAGGATGCTATAAATCAAAATATTTCAATGGCAGTGGTATTGAATAACAAAGCATATTGTTTAGTTGAATTGCAGAGATACAAAGAAGCACTACCATTAGTAAACAAAGCATTGTCTTTAGATAGCGAGAAGAATTTTATTTGGGATACGAGGGGTGAGCTATATTATAAGACCAACAATTTTAAAGGATGTATTGCTGATATGAGCGAAGCAAATAGCCTTGGTGTTACAAGCAATTCTTTATATTATCTTGGACTCGCTAAGTTGAAGCTTGGTCTTAAAAAGACAGCTTGCGAGGATTTAAGTGAGGCTGGTCAAATGGGCACTAGTGAAGCCTATGATGTAATAAAAAAGAGCTGTCAATAACGTAATTTCGTGAATTTCCCCACAACACAGAGCAGAGCCAACTCGTCCCGTTTGCAACGAGGATGCCACAGTGCCGCGTCTGTGACGCGCGTCATAAGATACTTATCAACACAATCAAACAAATCACAATTCAGACATCTATATATATCTTAGCATCTCAATCCAAAAATATGAAACAGCTCTTTTTCCCCCAGTTGAGCGTAGTGTTCCAAAATAAAAGAGATCTCATTTATCAGTTGGGCGTATGTCCCAGTTGAGCGTAGTGTTCCAAAAACAAAAGAGATAACACACAACAGTTGGGCGTATGTCTCACGGCTACGCTCACACGGCACACAAATGGAAGCCTCTTAATAGTTCAAAGAAACTGATAGAACAATCTACTTTATTTTGATCAGGTATTCGGCCAGTGTTTTAAGGAGACCCATATGCGTATCTGCGCCTACCTCACCAATTGCTCCATTAATATCAGATACAGATAACATGGTAAGCATACTTAGCCGGCATATTCCCGTATGTTTTAAACCTGTTTTGTCAAATTCTGGATCTTGCTTATCGAGCATAAGATCAAAGCCCTCCGTATATTGGTGGAGTTGAGATGTAATACCGCAAATCAGCACATCGCCATATTTAGGAAACACACGAAGCACAAGGGCGGGGCGAAGTTTTTGTTGTTTATCCTGTGGGAAAACAGTAACAATTATTTTTCCTTCCATCCTGTGTATGCTACGTTTGGTTCCTTTATATCTGCGATAGAATAATCCGGCTCGTCCGCACCATACCCTTTTAAGAAATTCTGTGCAGAGAAATCCTTCCACATGCCTTCTTCATGCTCAGATGTTTCATCATCAGCTACAGCCTCAAACATAGCATATACTATCTTCACCATCCGGTCATCGGCATGATCGATATACTGTTTTACTTTTTTTCTGAGTTCTTTTGATTCTACTACCGTCATAGAATAGCACATTGTTACGCTGAATCAAAGATACCAAAAAACAAACATTCTTAGGTCTGGTTGCTCAAAATTTTGGATCCTGAACGTAGCCCAGGAATGTGGGTATCTTTATTTGCACCCAATCATTTTCCATCCTAACTTTGTGCCAGATTTGATCATTTCCGGCGCGTTTTTCTGCCCTTGCTCAACCAGAATTTTTCACGCATTTTCATGCTAACTGGCAACAGCAAACTAATCGCTACAAAATTACCCACTAAATGCCCCACTCCAGAAAAACGGGACATGCCATAATACATAAACAACTAAAAACAAACAACTTGTAGTTTTCAAATGTCCCATATTACTCCGTTTTTTATTTATCAGTAAGCGGGGCATTGCCAAAACGAAAACTAAACACGCCCCCAATTTATATTCTCAGCCCAATCGGGCCGCACGCTCTGCTGCGGGGTCAAATAGCAATTCCCCACAACCACAGAGTAGAGCTATTTTTTTTCCGGCGGAGCCTTTGGAAAAAAATCGCCTTTTCTTTTGTTACTTTTATTTTGGCGAAGCAAAAGAAAAGTAAACTCCCGCCAGGCAGGTAAATATAAGCGTTCCTCCCGAGCTGTCCGTAGTGTTCCCAAAAAACACATCACAATGTCCGTTGGGCATATGCTCACGACTACGTCCCACCAGAGCGCAAACTCCGACTGAAGACTCAATCTTGATTCAGTAAGACAAAACACGTCCCTAATTTTTACACTTAAGCCTAATCCGGCCGCACCCTGCGGGCGGTGAGGGCCCGGTTTCAAATTACTCCAAACAGGCCGCCGCCAAGGAGTACAACATGCAATCTTACCCATCCTATAACCGTAAAATCCTGATCCAAAAATTGTGGATATGTTTATTTGCACCCAATCATTTTCCATCTTAACTTTGTGCCAGATTTGATCATTTCCGGCGCGTTTTTCTGCCCTTACTCAACCAGAATTTTTCACGCATTTTCATGCTACCCGGCAACAGAAAACTAACCGCTACAAATTACCCACTCAATGCCCCAGTGGGAAAAAACGGGGCATCACATAATACGTAAACAACTAAAAACAAACAACTTGTAATTTCAAAATGCCCCATATTGCCGCATTTTTTATTTGTCAGCAAATGGGGCATTGCCAAAAAAAGAGGTACAGGCGTTCTTAAGATCAGAGATTATTTGAGGTCGGCTATAGTACATTCTGCTTTCGTCTTCAGGTCCTTCAAAAAAGACCGGGTAATGATTACTTCCATTTCTTTATCTCCTTTCTGAATTCATCCGCAGAAATAGTGTCATCCTCTTTCTCTGCCCGTAGCAGTTGCAGCAGCAGGTAGTCTTCCACATCTTCATTTGCTATGATGCCCATAAGTTTAACAACATCATCTGTGGTCCAGTTACCTCGCTGCTTCTTTGCAGAAAATGTTGCAGGGGTCAATCCCATCTTTTTACTCAGATAGTCATTCCTGTAACCACTCACATCTATAAGCTCCGGCAAAAAACGAACGAGTGTTTTATAATTATTTGCAATGCTTAATAACATTTCTGTTGATTTTAAACAAAAATACAAATATTCGGCTAAACAAAAAAAAGAGAATGCCGGTGTGAACGCATATGGAAATCCCCCTGCTCCAGAGAAACTTCACTCCTCATTCAGCTTCATCCCATAATACAAATGGTTACATTCCACCCCATCAAAGTCTGCTACACCCGGCAGGAACGCCCAACGGTGAAATCCGAATTTTTCTACCAGCTTCACACTGGCTTCGTTCTTGTCTAGAATAATGGCTATCGCTGTTTTATAATGCAACTGCCTGGCTGCGTTGATGCCATAAACCAGTAGTTGCGAGCCTATCCCCATCTTCTTATATTCATTATGCACAAAGTAACTGATCTCTACTGTATAGCGCAGCGCTCCCCTGCCCGCCCGGTAAGGGCTTATGCTCAGCCAGCCGGCAACAACATCATCCACCAAATAAACGAGCAGGGGAAACTTATCGTGGGTATGCTCATAAAACCAGCCTACCCTGTCCTCCAGTCGCACACGTTCTGTAAACCCGGTCTGAAATTGAGCATCGATTGCCTGGTTATATATCCCCACTATGCTTTCCAGGTCTCTAAATTGCGCTGTCCTGATCATGCTTTTATCAAATTTAAAAATTCAGTTTAATGCGGTAAACTGCCATTGTCAATACTGCGCATCAGGTTCACCAGCTCATTTCCTTTCTTAAACAAAACCAGCCATGCCGATGTTCCGTCTTCTATGTGCAGCAACTGCTCCTGCGCAGCGTATTTGCCCTTATTGGTCAGCAAATAAAACCGCACACAGCCTTTGTCGCACGGGTCCGTAGTGGTTACGCGCACTGCTCTGCCAATATACATTTGTGCAGCGGTCACCAGCTCCACTGCAGCCTCGCCAACTGCCGGGTTCTTGCCGCCGCCGGTCTTGCCGCCACCTGTGCTGAAATAGATATTTGCAGCTCCTGTTATATATGCACTCAGTGTAACCACTGCAGTGCCAGGATCACAATCCATAACTACGCCATACACCAGTGTTTCATCACCGGGTATTGTCAGTTTTAGTTGTGCAGGAGTAACATTTACCGCCAGGTTTCGCAGCCCTTCGTACGAGTCATCTTCCGGCGCTGGGTCCTTCACCCCTGCCTGTGTTTTCAGCTTCCTGTTACGCTGCACAAAATAAATGATCACACCTGCCTGCAGCAGTATCATTAATGTGTATAATATTGTTTCCTTGCCCATGGCCGTATGCTGTAAATGTACGGGGCCGGTTTGTATTCTGCTAATCCCGCCCTAACCTTTTCCCCTCTTTATTTCCTCCTGAAGTTTGGGCGGGACAGGCCTGCAATGGCAATGCTGCGCATGTTCCATATGCCACTCTATACGCTGTGCCACAGTAGCATTCTTTGGCATCCGGTGGCTTTGATGCCACTCTTTGTTTATCTTATTTGCAGCCATATGCTCCTAATCGAATTTATGGTACTTGCCGATAAAGCAGAACACAATAATGGCTATAATGATAAGAATGTAGTAAACGAGATTGCTTTTCTTTTCCTCGTCCATAGCCTGAGGCTTCAGTTCAGCGGGTGTCAATTGCTCGCTTTCGAGGTAGCCTTTTTGCTGTATTGTCCTGATGTCTGCTATCAGCTTTGCGCTGTGTTCCTTATCCCAGGTGGCGTATTTTCCCACTGAACCTTGCATTTTCAAATGCTTGCCCTTTTCGGTGATCACAAACTTGCCACCTTCCCTGCCAACGTGAAATTCATTTTTCAGCAAAAACTGCGAGATATTCCATACCGTTCTTGCAGAAACCGACTGATAGTCCTGGTCAGCGCCAATGGCGCCGCTGTCTATGAAATGTTGCTTTTCTGCTTGCAGGTAGTCATGTATGGCCACTTTAAGCCCGCCCAGCTCATCGAAAGCATGTGTAGGAATAAACTTGTCTAGTACATCAATTTCAAACCCGGTTAACGTGATATTCATGAAGCCATGTTTGCCCAAACTTAAACACCTTTTTGGATGAAAGCAATACCGGCGGCCCAATCATCATGAATTTATTACTTTCGCTTCATGAAATGGTTGTCCGCCTTCCTGCTGTTATCCGTGCTGCCTGCTGTGCTGTTTGCGCAAACTAACAGGGATACCATAATAGTCGTGCCGCAGAAAGTGAGCGCTCCTCCAAATAGCATCAGGATCGGCACAATAAGTGCCGGTAACAACGCCACAGCCACGCATTGCGACTATGAAGAAGTAGTAGCGGAAGCTAAGGAAAAGGCACGGGCCATGGGCGGCAACGTGATTAAGATCACAGAGCTGGCACCGCCGGCCTTTGTGAGCAAATGTTACCGGGTAAAGGCCGATGTTTATTATGCCCCAGTGTTTCGCGATTCGGTAGTGCAGCGATTGAACAAACAAACAAAACGTGGCGAGGAAGGTGCACCACATGCAACCTTGTTTGTGTACCGGCCAAAAGACACGATTGCCCTGGCCGGGTCGTATTACATACGCATGAACAATGACAGTGTGATCTGTGAAGTCAAGAGCAGGTCGGGCGATTCGCTGAGCTTATACCAGGAAGGACCTGTTACCCTGTGGGCAAAAAAGGGCGAACGTAAAGAG
>CAIRTW010000350.1 GCA_903881585.1 uncultured Bacteroidota bacterium
TCATGGCTTTTTGGAACAACAAGAACCGACTTTATTGATTGTCAGAAAAATTTTGTGCAAAACTTACCTCTCAAACCACCATCTGTCTATTTTTCAACATCATTGTGGATTGGCATGGCTATTTTAATGCGTTTGCCCTGGAACCTCCTGTGTGTAGCCATCCGTACCATTCACCTCCACAAAGTACACCCCATTCGGCAGTCTGGCTATATCTACTTCCGCTTTCTCAGCGTTGCACCCATGCGTATAAACCGTTTGGCCAATAAGGTTGATGATGGAAACAGACGAAATTACCTGTGGAGCGGTGATACTTAATGTTGTAGTCGCGGGATTGGGATAAAGCAGCATCGGCGTTTTCTCGGGTTTCGCTACAGAGAGTGGATAGCAGTCCTCTGCACCATTACGGAAGCTGTCCGGCCCTTCGGCACCAGCGTACATATAATAGGCGGCTACCACGCCGGGCATAAAAGTATCCTCCCGGAAACACAAAAGTTTTTCCAAATATTCCGGCCCTGAGGTAAAAAATGCCGGCCACACCGGGCTGTTGGTCGCACCAATGCCCTCTATCATGGTATAAGCCCTTCCAGACGGGTTTCCCTGCATCGTGAAAATTTTGTGATAAACGCCACGGAGCAGCACCGAATCAAGCCCCGCTACCGAATCGTAGGACACATAGGCCCCGTTTGTGAACTGGATGGTATCGCCCAATTGTAAATTGTAATCATAAAGCCTATGCTCCAGGGTATCCATTTCAGGCTCGCGGTAATAGACGATATTGACTGTTGTATCTTCCCTGATCCAATAATGATGATCCGAAGAACCCCAGGCATAATAGGACGTGTCCAGCATCGGTTTGTAGGTGTGCAGGACATAACCGTATCTGCCCCTAACCCGAAATACTGGCCAAAGCTGGTCTCCATAACGTAGTCCATGGTTATCCAGTGGTTCCCGGGATCTGTAAATCGTAATTTTTGAGCACTAGCTGTTGCTGCGACCGCGAGGAGAAAAACAAGTAATAGTCTTTTCATACAATAGCTGGTTTATATAATAGACGTTAGAATCACACGTCTTGTTAGTTTTGATACCCGGTTTCTTTTTATTCTTTCACAAACTTCCTCACTTCCGCACCATTTATCTCAACAAAGTAAATCCCGCTTGGCAGCGCCGACACATCTAACTGCACTTTCTCTGAGTTGTATTCGTGGGTATATACTGTTTGGCCGAGCAGGTCGGTGAGTGTGATGCTGGTGATTTTTTCGGATGAGGAGATGGTGAGAGATGTACTGGCCGGGTTGGGATATATTTCCAGTCCATAGATTCGATCTGGTGGCTGCAAACCAGCGGATGCACAAGAATCAACCGTTACAGGCACAAAAGCAGAGTCCTTACAACCGTGGATATTAGTTCCTATAAGTGTATAGGCTATACTGCTTGCTGGTGAGGCTACCGGATCGGCACATGTACTGCAGGACAGGCCGGTTGCAGGGACCCATTCATACGAGCTGCCCCCACTCGCAAACACTTGCACAGAAGAGTCAACACAAACGGTTATAGGGTTAGGGGTGAATGTTATTATTGGATGTGGGTTAACTGCAACTGAAAATATAGTGGAGTCCGTGCAGCCAAGTATATCGGTAGCAACAACAGTATAAACTGTAGTAGAAACGAGCGATGAGATAACTGTATCGCAATTGATACAGGATAACCCCGTTGGGGGCTTCCAAAATAGGCTGGCTGCCTCATAAACATGCGCGATCAATGTGTCCCGGTCCCCTTGGCAAACGCTGTCGCGCCCGGATAAAGTAATATATGGGAACATGACGACCATATGGACCGCCGGACTGGTAACCGTATAGGTTGCACCGTCGCAGCTTCTTATGCCAGTTATGATACAGTTTAGGGAGTCGCCCATGTAAGGGTCATATATATAAGGGGCGCCGGAACCTACATAAGCTCCCAAAAGCTCCCAGGTACAACTGGTGATTCCGCCCCCGGTAACAAACGGGTTTAGCTCTACCGGTACTCCGTGGCAAAGGGTATCTCCAGGAGTACTGATGATTGTTACAGATGGCAACGGTTTCACGGTCATTACCATTATTGCCGAAGAGCCACCAATAGTATAGGAAATAATGGAAGTGCCCGCCGCAATCCCTGTGACTGTACCATCTGTACCAACTGTTGCAACGGCAGTCGCACTACTGCTCCATGCCCCTCCGGGATCAGTATCAGATAACGTAGTTGATGCACCAACACAAAGACTATCGAGACCGGCGATGGGAGCGGTGGCGAACGAGCCCGCTGAAAACACCAGTAAAATGATGGTAATCAGGAATATTGTTCTCATAGGGTTCGCTTGTACAATAAAGATACCACATTAAATATCATATTATAGTATGGCTAACAGCTTTCATTCTCCCTCATTATTGCGTAAGTTTGTTAGGTAATTTTTAATTTTCTTAATGACGGAGCAGCAAACCATATTTCTTGCCAAGAGTGAGGTAAAGGCCAGTGACCTGGAACACAAGCGCAAGCTGGCGTTCAATATAGGCAAGTACAATACCAGCGTAGTGAAGGGCAAGGAGCAGTTTGCCAACCTGGATATTGCCCGCAGGAAGGCAAAGAATGTGAAGTGGAAGGTGATGGAGAGCCTGGATAAATACCTGGAGCAGTTTGAAAAGAATTTCACCGCCAAAGGCGGCAAGCTCATCTGGGCCGAGACTGCTGAAGAAGCCCAACAGGCCATACTGCAGATATGCCGCGAAAAAAATACCACGCAGGTAGTTAAGGCTAAGTCGATGGTGACGGAGGAGATACACCTCAATGATTTCCTGGCAGAAAATGGAATAGACTCGGTAGAAACAGACCTGGGCGAATATATACAGCAGCTGGACGGCGAAGCGCCTTACCATATTGTGACTCCTGCCATGCACAAAAGCAAGGAGGATGTGGCCCGGGTGTTTCATGATAAGTTGGGCACACTGCCCAACCTTACGCCGCCGGAGATAACCAAGATAGCACGGATAAATCTGCGCGAGAAATACATCACCGCAGAGGTGGGCATCACAGGCGGCAACTTTCTGCTGGCAGATGTGGGCGGTGTATGCGTGAGTGAAAATGAAGGTAATGCACGCCTCTCTACATCATTCCCCGCTACGCAGATATCTATAGTGGGTATAGAAAAACTACTGCCTTCTATCAACGACCTGCAACTGTTCTGGCCGCTGCTGGCCACTTATGGCACGGGGCAGAATGTGACGGTTTATAACACCATATTCACCGGTCCAAAACAGGCAGGTGAAACCGATGGCCCCGAAGAAATGTACGTGATACTGTTGGACAACGGCCGCACCAACCTGCTGCGCAAGGAAGTACGCGAGAGCATGTACTGCATACGCTGCGGTTCCTGCCTCAATGCCTGCCCTGTATATAAGAACATAGGCGGTCATGCTTATGGCGCTACCTATAGCGGCCCTATTGGCTCGGTGATAACGCCACACCTGCAGGGCATGGCCGAGTTCAAGCACCTCAGCTACGCGTCGAGCCTGTGCGGCAACTGCACCGAGGTGTGCCCGCTGAAAATAAACATACACGAGATGCTGCTGGAAAACCGAAGCATAGCTACCAGCGAGGGGCTGAATGGATTTAAAGAAAACACTACCTGGCGGCTGTGGGAAACCGCTATGCTGAACCGTATGCTGCTGAATACGGCCAGCCCCGGGATAAAAACCAAAGTGGTGAACAAGCTGTTCAAAGACACCTGGGGCAAGCACAGAGGCGAGCTGCATTTTGCCGAACGGTCGTTTAACAAGATGTGGAAGGCACGACTAAAGTGATCCCTGTATGGAGACAATAGTGGTATATAGCGCTGAAAATAGCACCCGTCTCAAATTCGTTTTGGACTGGCTGCTGAAGGAGCGACTGCATATCAACTATACATTAACTACCAATGAAGCAGATACTGTAGATCTCCAGTACTTCATCTCTTACGGGAAGCCGCTAGCAAACAGTATCTGCATACCAGACGAGCAACTGTTATGGAAAACCGGCATCCAGAAACTGGAACCACATGCAGGAACCTGGAAAGACCTGCCCACGATCTTCGCAACTACCGGTGACGAATTCACACTGCCATTCGATCTCTTTTCGGCTGTCTTCTTTTTGCTATCCCGCTACGAAGAGTACTATCACTACCATCCCGATAAGCATGGGCGCTACCCTGCCGCAAAAAGTATACTCTACAAAAATGGCTGGCTCATGCGCCCCCTGGTGGATGAATGGGTAACGGCTTTAAGAAAAGCAGTGCAGGCTGCATCGGGCATACACCTGGAACCAACACCCTTTTTGTTCCAGCCCACCTATGATATAGATATGGCTTACTCGCACCTGCACAAGGGCGTGGGGCGTATAGTTGGCGCCTATGTTCGTGCGTTGTTACGGGGAGATGTGAAACAGATAAGTGAGCGAACACAGGTGCTGAAGAAAAAGCAAAAAGACCCCTACGATTCATTCAGGTGGCTGCGGCTGATGCATAAAGAATATGATTTTAAGCCCCTGTACTTTGTGCTGTCTTCCCTTAAAACCACAACGTTCGATAAAAACATCCACCCGCAGCACCCGGCCATGATGCGGGTAATTAAAAACCTGGTTAAGGAAAGCGCAATAGGACTACACCCGTCTTATTTTTCAGAGCGGCATGATGCGCTGAGCAAAGAAAAGAAGACACTGGAGCAGGTCTCAGGAAGTGAAATTCACATCTCCCGCCAGCACTATATACGCATGAAAATGCCGCGCACCTACCATGCATTGCTGGAGCATGGCATCACCGAAGACTACAGCATGGGCTATGGCTCACATCTTGGCTTCAGGGCAGGCACGGGCAATTCATTTGTATGGTACGATCTGGAAAAGGAAACAACCACACCGCTGCGTATCTTCCCGTTCTGCTTCATGGATACCACGGCGCACTACGAGGCAAAGATGACGACAAAAGACGCTTTTGAACAACTAAATGAAATGTGCCGGAAGCTACACCACACAGGCAGCACTATGATAACCGTTTTTCACAATTTTTCGCTGGGCACAAGTACCGAATGGAAGGGATGGCGGGCAGCTTATGAGCAGTTTATGGAGGAACAACATGGCTGATTCAAATTCCAAAGTTTAAATTCCAAATTCCAAGAAGAAAACTTCATAAATTCGGGTTGTCATATTGAGCGAAGCCGAACTACAAATTCCATAAAAACATGAATATAAAAGCAATAGTAACAGGCGCTACAGGTATGGTAGGAGAAGGCGTGCTGATGGAATGCCTCAAACACCCTGATGTGGTTGAAGTTCTGGTCATAAACCGCCGGCCATGCGGCTTTACCCACCCCAAGCTGAAGGAGATAGTACATGCCGATTTCTTCAACATTACGCCAATCGCGGCACAGCTGAAAGGCTATAACGCCTGCTTCTTTTGTCTGGGTGTATCTTCTGTAGGGATGAAGGAAAAAGAGTACACACATTTTACTTATGACCTTACACTACATGTAGCGGGGATATTGGCGCCGCTGAACCCCGATATGACCTTCTGCTATGTGTCAGGCGCTGGCACAGACAGCACGGAGAAGGGGCGTAGCATGTGGGCACGGGTTAAGGGTAAGACAGAGAATGACCTCATGAAGCTGCCTTTCAAAGCAGCGTATATGTTCCGGCCGGGAATGATGAAAGCAACACCGGGACAGAAGAACCTGCTGAAGGCATACAAGTATTTTGCGTGGCTGTATCCCTTTCTCCGCACAGTGTTTCCCGGCTCGGCGTGTGAGTTGGCAGAGGTAGGTGCGGCTATGATCAATGCAGCAAAGTACGGCAGTGATAAAAAGATACTGGCGGTAAGGGACATTGTGGCGCTGTCGGAGAAGTAGGATTGCAGCTACTTCCTTATAAACACCCTTGTACCCTCAGGCACTAAAGTGTATAGTTCGTCCACATCTTTATTCTTCAATGCTACGCAGCCGTCGGTCCAGCATACGCCCAGCTCTATCATGTCATCCCCACCTTTCCATATGCCATGTATGCCTACATCGCCGCCTATTTTGGCAGACTGAGGTATGGCGCCTGCTGCTTTAAGCCGGGTGAACGCCGCAATGGATGAGTCGGTAGGATAATTGAGCAGCATGAATTTGTTGTACTTCGATGCGGCATTTTTATTCTTTATCGTAAACCACCCCTCTGGTGTACATCTGTCCCCTTCCATCCTCTTGTTTTCCAGTGGCTTTGGCCCGAAGACGGCTTTGTAAGAGCGTATTTTCTTTCTCCGGTAATACACGTCGAGGGTGTATTTGGCTTTGCTCACCACCAGCATCAGTGAGTCTTTGTTTAGTGTATCCGGGTTTATGGGCACATGGAGGCTTGAATAAGAAGGGATCGTCTGTGTCTCTGTGATCCGCTGCTGCCCAAGGTAATATTGCAGGGTGCGCACGGTATTCCCGTTTTTGTCTCTATGCTCTTCCAGTATCTTTATATCCCGCGGGCGGGGTATGGTATCTGTTTTCGCCTTGTCCGGCTTACCTTTTACCTGGGCAAATGACGCAACGCATAATAAGAGGAAAGAAAACAACAGGATAGCACTCTTCCAGTAACAACTCATATGGGCGTGACGGTCCTTCATCTGGAATACTGGTCTTTGTATTTTCACGAAACTATCTAAAAAAATCCGAAACCCATCGGAGATTTACCGGCAACGAAGTATGCCTACTTGCTCAATTCCTTATATTCTTCGTAGGAGATCATTTTATACTCCGGCGGTATGCGGAACACAGCATTCTCCACCGGCTCCAGCAATAATTTATCCGCTTCAAATTCCATTGCGATCCCATGTTCATCGGTATATGAAAAACCCATTGGCAAAAACCTGGCGGCAGGGAACCGCTCAAAGGAAATGGCTTGTGCAGGGTACCAGTCTTTGGAATAAGAAATATCGGCCCACGAGCTGTCTTTATAGCTTACACGGCCTTTGTTCACGGCATAACCAGCTATGTTAGCGGTGCCGCCATCGTCTTTAACCGTGAATCCTAAGTAAGGCTGTTGGCGCTTCGACATCTCTTCCATGCTCAGCTGGATCGCAAATTTTTTGCCATTCCTGTTCTGCAATGAATAGACTTTTCCTGTGCCGCAATCTATGAGCACTACATCTTCAAAGCCGTTATCCAGCTTTAGCTCTTTTTTTATGTGCGGCCCCTTAAAAGTAAATGTATAGTAACCCTTGTACGTCCTGTTATCCGGCGACGTCAATTTTACTTTGTACCGCACTATTCCCTCAGTAAATGGTTTTTGCGCACCAGCCGGTACAGATGGCAGCAACAGGATCAGCAAGGCAAGTATTGAATATCTCATTTTACACGAGGCTAAGGCGGAAACGCATTTTGATACAAAATACCACAATTATAACAATTCTCTAAGGGTTATGCGGCGATATATTATCTCCTCCCCCCTTTTTGAAGTAGTAAAATTCGTACATTGCTTTGATATAATTTTAATAAGGAGTGCTATGGAATTGCTGAAAAAACTGAAGAGATCAAAGGGGTTTATTGCTGGTGTTGTGCTTACCGCTACCGCGTTTTTATTTATCCGTGCCCGGACCAATGACCAATACTTCGAAATATCGAAAAACCTCGATGTCTATGCCAACATACTTAAAGAACTGAACACCTATTATGTAGACCCGATAGAGCCGGGAAAACTGGTAAAAACGGGGGTAGATGCTATGCTGGAAGACCTGGACCCTTACACGAACTACATTACCGAATCGGACATAGAGGAGTATGAGTTTATGACCACCGGCAAGTATGGCGGTATAGGCGCTAATATGCACCGCAAAGGAGAAGACATTTATATAGGCGATGTGTATGAAAACAGCCCCGCACAAAAGGCAGGCCTGCATCCCGGCGATATGGTGGAAACTATAGATAACCAGCTCGTAAAAGGTAAAAGCATTGACGACCTGGGGCTGCTGCTGAAAGGCTCTCCCGGCACACAGATCACCATGAAGATCAAGGACGCATTTACCCATACCGTTTCTCAAAAGATCATCACCCGCAGCGAGATAGAAATATCCAGTGTACCCTATGCCAGCCTCATAGGGCCGGGAAACAACATTGCGTATGTGCGGCTCACACAGTTCACCCAGGGCTGTGCCCACCAGGTAAAAGACGCGTACGACAGTCTGCAGAAAGTGCAGCCCGCGCTAAAGGGCCTCGTGCTGGACCTCAGGAACAACCCCGGCGGCCTGCTGGAAGAAGCAGTGGCGATATGCAACATATTTGTGGATAAAGGCCAGCTGGTAGTGAGCACCAAGGGCAAAATAGCCGACTTGGACAGAGAATACAAAACACAGGGGCCTGTATGGAACAAAACATTGCCACTGACCGTGCTGGTAAATCACTCATCTGCCTCTGCATCAGAAATAGTAGCCGGAACTATGCAGGACCTGGACCGGGGCGTGATAATAGGAGAACGTTCTTATGGCAAGGGGCTGGTACAGGTGCAGCATCCGCTGGGGTTCAATGCCCGCCTGAAACTCACCATTGCCCGGTACTATACCCCCAGCGGCCGCTGCATACAGGCGCTCGACTACACCCACCGCAACGCAGATGGCAGCGTGGGCTATATACCCGATTCGCTTAAAAAATCGTATAAGACAAAGGATGGCCGTACCGTACTTAGTGGCGGCGGCATAGCGGCCGATGTGAGTGTAAAAGACGAGCCGGTGAGCAGCATAGCTATTACGCTTTATACAAAGAATTATCTCTTCGACTACGCTACAGAGTATGCCAGCAAGCACACCTTGATAGTAACAGCAGATAAGTTTAACCTCAGCGATGGCGAATTTAACGACTTTGCAAAATGGCTGGAGAACAAAGACTATTCCTACAAAACAGAGACAGAAGCCGGGCTGGACTCGCTGAAGAAAATGGCCATAAAAGAAAAATATTATGATGACGCCAAGGATGCATTTGAGACACTGCAAAACAAACTTTCGCACGATAAAAAGCAGGACCTGATCAAGAACAAAACACAGGTAAAGCAAATGCTCGAAAACGAGATAGCTTCACGCTACTACTATACCCGTGGCCGCATTGCGCAAAGCATGCAGTACGATAAGGAAGTGGACCGCGCCCTTGCTCTGATAGCCCAGCCCGCGGAATACGAGACTATATTGAAGCCCGGTAAATAAAATAATAAGAGTCCCACACCTTTACCGTGTGGGACTCTTATTGAATGTTTTAAAGAAGGTCTGCTATGAATTATCTCTTTGAAGCAACGTTAGGATGGTAACCCAAGAGGAATTTGTACATTCCCACATTTTGCATTTGCACATTATTACAGATGCCACCACTCATGCTGATGGCTAAGCACCTTGTAGTAAAAAGTAATGGTAATGGTAGAGTATGAATCGTTACCGGGATTGCCTCTCAGGTTGCCCGCTGTGTTTGGCACCTGGTTATTAAAATACTGCTCTTTATCAGCAACCGATTCTGCCAGGGCAGCCTGCTGTGGAGACATGTGGCTGTAGAAAGCCCTTGGGTCCACATACTTGCCGCTCACGCCATCCAGGTACTTGGTAAACGTATAGCGGTACATATACTCGATGCCCAGGTTCAGGTGCTGGCCTATATCCCATTTCCATCCCAGGCCCAGCGGAATTGCGGGCTGCCACAATGAGTATTGCTTAGGATAGGCGCCGCCCCAGCCCTGCCCTTCCAGGTCCAGGTCATATGTCTTCACATAAGTGGAGCCGTTGCCTGCAGTGCTGTATGGCGTAAAGTGAAACACACCAACCCCTGCCATGAAAACCAATTGTCCTCTCCTGTGTGCAGCCCTGCTCGTTGGGTTCATCCGGAACGGGGTGATCTCAAAAATCAGTGATCCTTCCACGGTCTGGTCTTTGGCATTCTGCTCCCGCAGGTACCGTTGCACGGGGTCGCTGCCTTCCAGCAATACATTGCCGGCAACTGTCGCTTTATCCTCGTTCCACTGGTCTGTGGCATATAGCACACCATAGTTCAGCATCATCCTCACTGCCAGCGCAGGATGTATAGAATAACGGCCGAACAAGCCGCCCATGAAACACATTTTATCCGTGTAGTGGCTGTTGGTATAGTGGTCCAGTACAGACTGGGTACCCACATTGCCCCACAGATCGGTCGTACCTATGTCGGTACCTATAGACCACCCATCAGGCTCTATATAAACCCGGTAAGCATCTTGTGCGTTTGCTTTTTGTGCAAATGCAACGCTGATACACAAAATCAATAAGTTGCGGATAAACCTGGCACGCATGTATAGAAAATTTTGAGGATGAAGATATAAATTATTTTCCTTTAAACACAGGTTTTCTTTTTTCCAGGAACGCAGATGTGCCCTCCTTCATATCTTCTGTGGTAAAACACTCACCAAAACGCGTTATTTCATGGTCAAAACCCGCCGGGTTACAATTCGCAGCATCATTCACACAGGCAATGACTTTTGACACGGCTACAGGCGCCTTTATATGTATTTTCTGCAATACTTCCTTCGCTTTGGCCAGCAGCTCTTCCTGCGGTACTACATGGTTCACAAGGCCCAGTGCCTTTGCCTCATCTGCACCTATCATGTCGCCCGTCATCATCAGCTCCATAGCCTTGCCCTTGCCTACCAACTGGGTAAGGCGCTGGGTACCGCCATAGCCGGGTATCAGGCCCAGGTTCACCTCTGGTTGGCCAAACTTCGCATTTGCAGCCGCTACCCTGAAGTGGCACGACATAGCCAGCTCACAGCCGCCACCGAGCGCAAAACCATTTACAGCAGCGATCACCGGCTTGTGGCAGTTCTCTATTTTATTGAAAACTCCGTCCTGGCCTGCCTTGGCAAGCGCCGTACCCTGTGAATAGTCCAGCGAAACAAACTCGCTGATATCAGCTCCGGCCACAAATGCCTTTTCACCAGCTCCGGTTATGATAGCCGTCTTTATTTCGTCATTGTTATAAACTTCATCCATCACCTTTCCCAGCTCATGTATCACGTCTTTGTTCAGCGCGTTCATCTTGTCCGGGCGGTTCACGGTAATTACTAAAGTGCCTTTGTCTAATTCTGTAAGTAGTGTAGTGTACATTTTTTGATTGTTTGTTAATGTGATCAACTATTTAGTTCCCCCGCCCCCGATCTGTAATTATGTTATATTGATATTAGTATTTCACTCAAAACTCCGATGTTCTATTACCCAGCTGATAATATAGTTTGCGATCTCGGCCGTAGGTGCGCTCGGCGGGAACAGCCTGCCCACGCCCATTTCCTGTAGTTCCTTCATATCTGCATCAGGTATTATGCCACCGCCGGTGAGCAATACATCATCGAGCCCTTTTTCCTTCATCAGCTGCATTACCTTGGGGAATACCGTCATGTGGGCGCCGCTAAGTATGCTGATGCCTATGGCATCCACATCTTCCTGTAGCGCAGTGTTTACCACCATCTCCGGTGTTTGCCGCAGACCGGTGTAGATCACCTCCATCCCCGCATCGCGCAGAGAGGTAGCCACCACTTTTGCCCCCCGGTCGTGCCCGTCCAGCCCCACCTTGGCTACCAGCACACGCACCGGGCGTTTCAGATCGTTGTTCATCACTTTTTATTAGCGGGGCAAAAGTAAAGATTTATAGCGCAGTATCATAACTATACACGTAGCAATTAAAAACTAAAAGTTTTTAATATCCTTTTCAAATTGAGCGTGGGATATACCAAGTGTTTCCAGGTTCTTATGAATGTGCAAAATAGGGATGTCCTTATCTTTAGTTCTAACAATGATCGGCCTGGATAATTGCGGTATCCCTTCCCTGAAGTTGAAAGAATCATGGCTTGATTCGGTTCTTATTTTAATCAATCCAAGGGATTTGAGGTATTTCAGGAACTTCTTAGTTGGAATAGGTTTGATGCCCATAAGAAAGTAGAAGCTTATACTGGAATTAAAACCCTTTCTTTAAATGAAGAACGCAATGCCTTTAAAGGATACTTACCAGGTTTTAATTTAGGCGGTTCATATTTTGCGGTAGGTAATTTTCTAAGCGACCAGCCTAAATTCAATAAGTTTTTTTCGAGGGTGCCATGTTCCAGGCAATATTCCATAAATATATTCAGGGCCTCCTCAAAAGACGCCTTAGCTTCTTTGTTTGTTTTGCCAAACGAAGACAACTCTAAAGAAGGGCAATAAGCAACAATATATTCACCATCCTGTACGAGATCAACCTCCAATCCAACCGCAACCCTCTTTCCTTTTTTCTTAATGAGATCCGCCATTTTGTAGATATAAACATTACAAATAAAACACCAAACCAAATTTAGAGATAAATTCTTAAAGCAAGATCAAAACTGTCCTTAAAAGCGTTCCAGAATACTATCATACTTCAATAAAAAATCATTTTATTATATTACACAATATTCATCGCCCTATGAAAAGAACAATCCAAGAAATCCTGTTCACAATGATACTGGCATCCGCCTGCAATATTGCCCTTGCTCAAATAGACACCAACGCCCGCGAAATACCCTGGCAAACGATAAAACAGGCAGATATCCTCTATAAAAAGAGAATGTGGCGCGAGATACCTGTTTATGAAAAGCGAAACGCACCGCTCCGCGATGACCCGCGTATGCCACAGGAAAATGTTTTTGCAAATGTCTTGTTGAGCGGAATAAATGCGGGCGTATTTACAGCCTATGCAGAGAGAGGAAAGGAGCTCAAACATCCGCTCACTATAGAAGAAGTGAATGAGTTGACTAAATGTGACCCTGCAAACCTTTCTGTTGGCTCATTGAAATTCTGGAATTTCTGCCTGGAGCACAAAAATGACTCGGTAGAATTTGCCGGTGAAGACCAAGGAACGGATTCCAATCAGGTCATACTGCCGAATAGCGCCGTTGGGGTTGCCTCGTGCAAATATCCGCTGCAGATAGACAAATACCGGATAGCCGAAGACTGGATCTACGATAAGGGCCAGGGGCAAATGATTCTGCGAATTGTGGCTATTGCACCTGTGGCAAATAACAAAGCACTCTTTTGGCTATCGTATCCGGAGATAAGAAAGTATATAGCACATTATGAGGCATACAAAGTAGCAACAAGCAGGCGATACATGTGGGATGAATATTTTGAATCAAGGCAGTTTATGTCTAAAATAATAAAGGTGGGAGAGCCTGTATACTCATCAAAACAAAAGAAGTAAACAAGCTTTATTGCTAAAATTTCTCTACCCATACAACCTTTCCCGCCAAAACCGCATATATTAAAGCAGCGACATTGAATAGTACAATTGAACATAAAAAACGCACTTGCGCTTTGCGGCCTTAAAACAAAATGAGTGCATTCCCCCTTTAGAGTTGGCTTTGTGCGCTGGCGAAGGGGGCTAGGGGGATGTTAATTGCGTCTTTGCGCGAAATCTTTTTTAAAGCCAATGCAGGAACCCCTTGCGTGACACTTTTTGGATTTAACTTTTAACCTTTAACTTATTAAGTGACCGACCAGAAGGCCATAGAAGGATGCAGAAAACAAGACCGCATTTCGCAGAAGTATCTATTTGATGCTTACTCCGATGGTATGCTCATGGTGTGCATGCGCTATGTAAAGCACCTGCCCGATGCCGAGGAAATAATGCTGAATGGCTTTTATAATTTTTATAAGAGCATTGACCGTTTTATCTACAGTCATGAGAATAGCATTGGCGGCTGGCTCAAAAAAATAATGGTGAATGAATGCCTGATGTTCCTGAGGAAAGCCGGTAGCCTGAAAATAATTGATGAGGAACATGCACTCGAAGTAGGCGGCGACGACGGCCAGATGGCGAGAATGAATGCGAATGAGATATTCAAACTGGTAATGGCGCTGCCCGCGGGTTACCGCACTGTGTTCAACCTATTTGCGGTAGAAGGATACACCCATAAGGAAATAGCTGCGATGCTGAACATTACAGAGGGCACATCGAAGTCGCAGCTGAACAAGGCAAAAGGAATATTGCAAAAGGCGGTGAAACAAAACGAAACGTACCATGAAAAATAACAATGCAGATAAGGTGCTGATAGAAAAGCTGGGGTCATTGGATACCCTTTCGGGTGGTATTGTATATGGCAAGGAAGAGGCGTGGGAAAAACTGCAGGGCAGACTGGATGCTAAACCCGCAAAAAGCATAGTTTTAAAATATGGCATGGCCGCAGCGCTGGTGATATTGCTGGGCTTTACAGGTTTCTATTTTTACTTTGCCAAAGAAAACGTCAATACAAAAGCACAACTGACCAAAAGTACAGCCATTCAGCCACCTGTAGCACCAACCACTGTAATACAGCAGCCGGAAACAACCGCAGTATATACTTCGGTAAACATTAAAGAAGCTCCGGCACAAAAGAGGAATTATGAACAGGTGCCTCACACCTCCAGGGTGTGGGACACCTTGGCAACGCAAGTGCCGGAGGTTGTTGTTGAAAACAAAATTGTGATTCAGCCAACCTCTTCTGGCCCTGTAGCCAAGCCTATGAAAGTCGTGCATATCAACGACCTCGAAAACGGCACAACTGAAACAAGTGAAGGAGTCGGCATAGTATCAAATTCCTCATCAGGTATGGACTTAGCAAGGTTACCCGTTGTAAATATAACAGATCTCATCAGGGAAGACTTTGAGGTAAAGAGAATATTGAACGAGAACAGGCTTTCCTATGGCCAGTGGCCTTTTTCGAAACCGGGAAGAGCCGCCACCCCGCATGATATTTACAGTGATCCAATACAAAAACATTCTTTTCAGATAAAATTCCATCCCGACAACCTCAGGCTGGAGCAAAACCAATAAAAAATGAAACGATCAGTCTTATATGCCGCGCTTATCATCATAAGCCTGCAGGGAAAACTTTATGCACAAAGCAACGACCAGGGCTGGACATGGTTCCCCCACACTACTCAGACCGACCTTGTGTTTGGCATGACCCATAACTACATAAACATCCGGGATTTTGTAAACATTGGCGGATGCCAGATGATATTAGAACTGGACAATGTTGCCGACTTCGACCGGCTGAAGCACCTGGATTCTATATTGCTGCTGCTGCGTAAAGACATTGAATTTTACAAGGACTCACTGGAAGCAAATAAAGGGGCTAACGGATTGATCGAATATGTACTCACAGAAGGATATGACTTCAAGCAGATGCGATTCACGAGGCACAAGCCGCAGGGAGATATGTATGTAAACAAACAAGGCGAAATATCTATTCTGAAAATAGAACAGGATACAGTCAAAATTGTGTTGCACGTAAAAGGAAAGGAGGTGGAAACGTATTGGAGAGAAAAAGGCAAACTAAAGAAATCAGAAGGGAAACGAAAATTTGCGCCACAATACGATATACAGGTAATGCTGTGTCTGAACAACTATTCAAATATTGACAAAGTAATAGCCGATAGTAGCTTACTGCGGCGTGCTATAGATACGTTGCAAATCACAGCAAATAAGCGGACGATAAAAGATCCTGTCAAATTTCCTTCGTCGTCTGTTTGCTGGGTTAATAAGGCCAACAGATCCCTTGATATTGCCACCTACAAGGGGATCATAAAAAATCAATATGCCTGGCCAAGAAATGCAGCAAACAGAGCAGATAAAATAACGGTGGTTCCCAATATTGGTGCAGGCATCATCAGGAACACACTGGCACCCACGGCGGAGTTAGGTCTATGCTACTACAACCGCAGGGGGTATCAGGACAATGAATACAATACTTACATAAATCTTTTCGCGGCCCCTTACTTCTTTTTTGACAGGAGTAGCAGCGGCGGGTATTTTGTAAGTGACAACTGGTTTGTAAACATCGAAATGGGTGGTGCCGGAGAGATACTAGGAATAAAAACAAAGCTCCTGACGGGTGGGATAGGTTATCTTGCTATAGAGAAAGGCGGCTACTTTAAAGGTACTACAATGAAAGCGTTCTTAAACATCCGGATGCCTAAGTGTTTTACAATTTCTCCCGAAGTGGTATTTACAGGAAATTTAAAACAGGTATTCCCCGGTTTAACAGTGAAACTGTTTCAATAGTATATTCGTTGCAAATAGGCCTTATGAAGACATTTCTGTTATCGCTTGTATTTGCCTGCAGGCTCGTATCTGGTTACTCACAACAGATTTCCGAAACCGATAAGCTGGCATCTTTGTGCAGGATCTGGGGCATGCTCAAATACTTTCACCCGGCGGTAGCACAGGGAAAAATGAACTGGGACGAAGTGTTTATTTCAGAGGTGGATTCACTTGCTCATATCAATGATAAAGATGCGCTCAATGCCCATTATTGTCGGTGGGTGTCCGGTCTTGGAGATATCAAGTCTTATCTTGCCGAAACCACAGATTTCGATAAAACCTGCAATTTCAACAGCTCGTTAAAATGGATCGACAGCGGGAGCGCATTCACACCGCAGCTAACAGCGCTTCTGAAAGATGTCGTTGTCCACAGGTGTACAGAGCACAACCGGTTCGTACGCCCGCAAACAAAATTCGTGGCAGCGGCTGAATTTACAAATGAAGAGGAATATCCTGATCTTGTTTATCCTGCTAAGGAATACCGGATGCTCACCCTGGCGCGGTACTGGAACATGATCGAATATTTCTACCCCTACAAATACCTTACTGATAAACCTTGGGATGCTGTACTGACAGAGTTTATACCTGCACTGCTTGATGCCCCAGACACTGCATCATATGTGCGGGCACTTTCCCGCCTGGTTGGCACTGAGAACGACAGCCACTCAAATCTTCCGATACCTGCTGGCTTAAGGGCCGGAGTGTACTACCTGCCTGTTGTGCTAAAAGTATTTCCAGATAAAGCATTAGTAACAGAGATAGTAAATGACAGCCTTGCGAAAAAAGACGACCTGCAACCTGGCGACGTTTTACTTTCGATCAACGACACGTCCATCTCGGACCTGATCCGGTATAAGCGGCCATATGTAGGTGCATCAAACGAATCGGTTGTGAGAAGAAATCTGAAGTATATGATCTCCGCTGGCAGAAGCAGCACGGCGACCGTTCGGTTTGATCGAAATGGTGTTGTAGCTACAAAACAAATGGATCGTTTCCCGCCGGGGCAAATAGGCTTTAACAAACCAAAAGAACAGGACGGGCCGTCCTACAAAAGTCTTAGTGATGGTATTGGTTACGCGGATATGGCCCGGCTGAAAAAAACAGATATCAAACCCATGTTCAAAACCTTCAGCGAAGATAAGGCGGTCATTCTCGACATGAGGAATTACCCCAATTTTATCGTTTACGACCTGTGTAATTACCTGGCCGCAGAAAAAACACCCTTTGTACAATTTCTCGCACCGGACTATTCTTTCCCCGGAAAATTTGTGAAGGATGAGCTCTCGGAATATGGGCAGAAGCAAGATGCGCGGTTCAAGGGAAGGATCATTATCCTGGTCAATGAGAACACGCAAAGCAGGGGTGAGTTTACTACAATGGCCTTGCGTGCTTTGCCAAATTCTACGGTCATTGGCAGCCAGACAGCAGGTGCCGATGGCAACGCGGTGGACGTAGTGTTACCCGGCGGCTACAAATTTATCATCAGTGGGCTTGGGGTCTATTATCCCGATGGCCGGGAAACGCAGCGTATTGGTATAAAACCAGACATATATGCAGAAGCAACCGTTGAAGGACTAAGGCAGGGAAAGGATGAGGTACTGGGCAGGGCAATTAGCTACATTACATCTGGCAAATGACAGGTGCCCACCACCCATCAAAGGCAGCAAACAATTTGAAATCATTTTTTATCAGCTTATAAACTCATGAGAAAATACATCGCAATTTTGCTTGTCTCCATAACATCCATTTGCCGGGCGCAGGACTCCGTGCTTAGCGCCTATCTTGTACAGCACAGGTACACCATAGACCTCAATGATCCCAAAGCATTTCATATGCTGCCGGATTTGATGAAAGGGAAGAACCTGTTTGTTCTTGGGGAAGGTGGCAGCCATGGCTTGCAGCTGTACAACTCCCTGAAACCTGCCATCATCAACCAGCTGACTACCCAACATCTTAAGACTTTCTTTATTGAGCTTGGCAGATCTACCGCCTTTGTGCTTGACAAATACCTGCACAATGGATCTGCTGCCTGCAATTGCGCGTTTCCCAAATATTGCACGATCATGGACCGTGAAAAAGCAGTTTGGAAACCGGAGCACGATTTCAAAGTAGTAGGAATAGACTTTGAAGTGCGAATGGATCTCAATACCGCTTTGAATGACCTTTTTAAAGTTGCAGACTTCAACAAAATCCCCACTACTAAAGCGTTCCTCTCTGATCTACTCGACAGCACCATTCTGAAAATAACCCATAAAGAGTTTATGAAGTTTTACAGGAAGAAACGAAAAGAACTTTACCGGAATGAAACTGCGATCCGCCAGGAAACCGGTGATAAATTCCCTGTACTTAAATATCTCGTTACCAACCCAAACACCGCTTTGCCGAATCATGACAGGAACCCATCCATGGCCCGCAACCTCCTGCATGAAATAACACCGCTGGACACTATTGGCGTATATTTTCTTACCATCGGCATGGCACATTCGTTGCCTTGCGACCACTATTCTGTTGTGCACAAACTATGCAAAAGTGCAGTGCTGCAAAACAGGGTATTGGTTATGAACCTTCATTGCGAAAACTGTTCATTAAATGGAACCCCGTTAACCGGCAAAACCATGTTGCGGTTTATGAACGATGAGGATATCGAGGCTTGTTTCAGCAAAGCGGCAATTGGCAGCTATACGCTCTTCGATCTCTCGCAGCTGCCCGATGAGTATTCCAACATCAAAAAATACGGAGATCTGTTATTATTGGCAAAGGGCCAGCACTAAAGCCATTCCTGTCATTTCTGAATCATACTCCGCTATTTTGCATAATTTTAGCGGCAAATACAGAGCCGGTTCCATAAAATGAAACGATTAATACTGCTGATCTTTTTGCTGATTAACACCCTATGCCACGCACAGCAATTTGGGTGCTTTAATGCCGCGCCGGATAAAAGCTTAGAATTAACAGTCGATACAAACGTAAACCTTATCAAGTACGATGCATTCTTCTTCGGCGAATTTCATGGTGTATATGGCACATCGGAAGTAAAGCTGGCACTCATCAAATACCTCAATAAGAACTATGATGTTTCTGATGTATTCATGGAGATAGGGTTCAGTGCTGCATACCTGTACAATGAGTTCCTGGCCACCGGAGACACTATGTTGTTCGCGGCCCCGGTGCTTATCTACGCCCAGAAAAAACCTAATGTTGACTTCTGGCTGGACTTGTACAATTACAACAAAACCGCACAACACAAAATAACCATAAGAGGCATGGATTTTGAACGGGCCGAATTCCTGAAGGTGCTTAAAATGCTGATGCCACCTAACAAGGAAAAGCCCCTGGACCTATACACGACACTGGCTTATATAGACACGGTAACCATTCAGGACATTGGCCTTATAAACAGTGAAGAGCAGGTTGCATACAACAGCCTCTATGAAGATATACGCGATGAGATAGACGCCAACAGGGCCTCCTACGAAACCTACTACGGCGCCAATTTTAAGACCGTGGAAGAGATCATGTTCAACGAAAATACCTACAACAACTATGGCAAGCGCAACAAAACGATGTACGGGAATATGATGACGCAAATAGAGCGCGACAGCATAAAGAAGTTCATCACCTTCGCAGGGTTGCAGTATGGCAATATGGCCCACAAAAAGACGCTCTGCGGCATGATAAAGAACAACAAGGGTTTCCGCGACCGGTTTGTAAACATCGCCATGACCTGCCGCAACTGCTACGACTGGCAGCTGAAACCAAAATACCGGTTTGCAGAAAACCGCGCCCCCTATACCTACTACCTCGATAAGAAAATGATGGATGAGATCTACAGCAAGTATTTTAATGTAAATTGTAAATACACACTACTCCCAACCCCAGCCGTAAAACATGTTATCGTGAAAAGATTCTCTGATTACATCATCCTGATGAAGGACCAGGGGGAGTTTTGATCTCATTAGGGCTCCCGTTTAAACTTATAAGTGGTCTTTACAAACCCATTTGCCTCATAAAACCGGTGGGCATCTACCCGCTTAAAGCCTGATGCAACTTCGAGCAGTACATAGTCTTCTTTTGCAAGCCGCTTCAATAGCGATTCTAATAGCCTCTTGCCCACACCTCTGCTCCTGTACTCCGGTACCACATACATTTCCTGTATCTCATACACCAGCCCGCAGTGGTGCATCAATAGCTGCCCATGGCAACTGATGTAACCCACGGCCTCATCCTTGGCCATTGCAACAAGGTAATGACTATGTTGTGCATTCAGGTTTTGAGCATAGCATTGATGCATCGCAGTCTTATCAAACACCTCGTTTTCCAGCCCGCATACGAACTCGTATATAGCATCGAAATCAGTTATTGCCGCCAGCCTGATGGTGATGTCAATCATAAAATTGGATTGACCCAAATGTAAAAAAAAGCCCCCGATTTCTCGAGGGCTTTGTATATCTGTTATTTTGAAAACAATCCTAATTCCCAAGGACCAATTCCCAATTCCAAACTAATTCTTAAACTGCGGTATCAGCTCCTGTGCCAGCTTGGTGAGCTTTGCAAGGCCTTCTTCAGGCAGGTTGCCCTTCTTGAATTCCTTGAGTACATCACTATGCTTCAGTTCCATCTGCTGCAGGAATATCTCTTCAAATGCTTTTACATTCTTCACCGGTACTTCGCGGATCAGGTTGTTGGTACCCAGATACAGGATAGCAACTTGCTTCTCCACGCTATATGGGTTGAACTGCAGCTGCTTCAATATTTCCACGTTGCGGCTGCCCTTGTCAATGATGTTTTTGGTTGCAGCATCGAGGTCTCCGCCAAATTTGGAGAACGCTTCCATTTCCCGGAAAAGCGCCTGGTCCAGCTTCAGCGTACCCGCTACTTTCTTCATCGACTTGATCTGCGCATTGCCACCCACGCGGCTCACAGAGATACCTACGTTGATCGCAGGGCGGATACCGGAGTTGAACAGGTTCGACTCAAGGAATATCTGTCCGTCGGTAATGGAGATCACGTTTGTTGGGATGTATGCAGATACGTCACCAGCCTGTGTCTCAATGATCGGCAGCGCGGTAAGTGATCCGCCACCCTTTACCAGGTGCCTGATGCTCTCAGGAAGGTCGTTCATTTGCTTTGCAACGTCGTTGTTGTTGATGACTTTCGCAGATCGCTCCAGCAAGCGGCTATGCAGGTAGAATACGTCGCCCGGGTAAGCCTCGCGGCCCGGAGGGCGGCGCAGCAGCAGCGATACCTCACGGTAAGCCACAGCCTGCTTGGAAAGATCATCATAAATGATCAGCGCCGGACGGCCTGTATCACGGAAGAACTCTCCTATGGCAGCGCCCGCAAATGGTGCGTAGAACTGCAGCGGAGCAGGCTCAGATGCAGAAGCAGCCACGATGGTAGTGTATGCCATTGCGCCATTGTCTTCCAGCGTCTTCATTACCTGTGCTACAGTAGATGCTTTCTGCCCGATAGCTACATATATGCAATACACCGTATTACCGGCAGCATGAAATTCTTTTTGGTTAATGATGGTATCCACACAGATAGCGGTCTTGCCTGTCTGGCGGTCACCGATCACCAGCTCACGCTGGCCACGGCCTATCGGTATCATCGCGTCTATCGCCTTGATACCTGTCTGCAGTGGTTCTTTTACCGGCTCACGGAAGATAACGCCCGGCGCTTTACGCTCCAGCGGCATTTCATACAGTTCGCCCTGTATCTGGCCTTTGCCGTCTATAGGCTCGCCCAGTGTGTTCACCACGCGGCCAGCCATACCATCGCCTACCTTGATAGATGCGATCTTGTTGGTGCGCTTTACTTTGTCGCCTTCCTTGATCTGCATATAGTCGCCCATGAGCACCACGCCCACGTTGTCTTCTTCAAGATTCAGCGCTATTGCTTTTACGCCGTTGCCAAATTCAACGAGCTCACCCTGGCGCACGCCGTTAAGGCCATACACGCGGGCAATACCATCTCCTATCTGCAATACGGTACCTACTTCTTCGAGGGTAGCCGCGTTATCAACGTGGCTCAGCTGCTGGCGGAGGATCGCCGATATTTCGTCCGGTTTAATATCAACCATATCTATAAATTAAAATTCAAAAGTTAAAGTCTAAAGTCGTTAGTAGAAAGTCTAAAGCTGTTATCAATAAAACTCCCATTTTTCACTGTTCCCCAAACTCATTCGACCTCACCCTCTCCCTGGGAGAGGGCGGGGAGAGGCTCTTACATTTTCGTCACATAGCTCGTGTCTATCACCTGGTTCCTGAGGTCATTCAGGCTCTTCTGCACACTCGCGTCAAACAGTTTGTCTTCCACTTCCAGCACAAAACCACCTATCAGCCGCTCATCTACCGCTGTTTTTATTTCTACCTTGTCATTGGGCATAAAGCTCGACACCTTGGCCACAATGCTGTTTTTCATTGCATCGTTTATTGGTGTTGCGGTTGTCAGCTTCACCGTCCTTATGTTCTTCAGGCTATTGTATTGCTCTATAAATGCAGGCGCTATCTCAGGCAGGTTCAGTTCACGCCCTTTTGCTACCAGCAGGTTCAGTAATGCCTGTGTGAACTGGTTGATATTAAAGCGCTTCAGCACTTCATTAATAACACTGAGTTTTTTATCAGCGCTGATAATGGGGCTGCGTAGCATCATATCAAAATCGCGGCTCTGCGTGCAAACGCTGTTCAGTACCTGCATATCCTGCAGCACGGCATCCAGGCAGTTTTTCTCTACCGCCAGGTCCAGCAATGATTTCGCATATCTTGATGCTAAGCGTGGATTTTGCATGTTCCTAATTAAAAATTCAAAAGTAAAAATTCAAAAACTTAAGCCCCTTTAGGGGTTTGGGGGTTTAATTCAACTTAATATCTTCAGCCAGCATCTTCATATAAGCTTCCTGGCCTTCTGCTGCGCTCAGTTGTTTGCGCAGTATTCTGCCGGCTACTTCTATTGCCATGCTGCCTATTTCGTTCTTCACTTCAGTAAGCGCAGCATTTTTCTGCTGTGTTATCTGCAGCTGAGCGTCTATGATTATCTTATTGGCTTCTGTTTTAGCCTGGTCCTTCGCCTCATTGATGATGCGGTCCTTCATTTCCTTGGCTTCCTTCAGCATAGTTGTGCGCTCTTCGCGGGCCTGTACCAGCAGTTTTTCGTTTTCTGATTTCAGCTGGCTCATTTCGTTCCTTACACGCTCAGCAGTAGCTATCGATTCAGCTATGCCTTTTTCGCGCTCGCCCAGCGATTCCAGGATGGGCTTCCACGCAAATTTCTTAAGGATAACAAATACAAGCAGGAACGCTACGAGCGTCCAGAAAAATAAACCGAGTTCCGGGGTTAATAAATCCATTGTTAAAGTGTTTTAACCCCCTGCCCCTAAAGGGGAGTGCAGGGAGTCGTTAATGTTAAGCATCAGTGCTGCTATTATGCAGCGTATAGTAAAGAACTAATTGTTACTGTTTAATTAATGGCCCCCAGCTGATGTCTTAGGACAAAAGTACTCCCCCTTTAGGGGGAAGGGGGGGGTAAAATAACTGCATCCTCTGCCCTCTGCGTTGGATGCAGTTATTACTTTCTTTGGCCTAACTACTATACGAAGATAGCGAGGATGCCTGCGATTACCGCAAACAGAGCCACACCCTCTACGAAGGCAGCAGTCAGGATCATGTTAGCGCGGATGTCGCTCATTGCTTCGGGCTGGCGGGCGATAGCTTCTACCGCACCTTTACCGATCTGGCCGATACCAACACCTGCACCCAGTGCAGCGATACCTGCGCCAACAGCGCCACCGGCTTTCGCCATGTCGCCTGCTAACATAATTGTGTTCATTAATACTGACATGTTACTTGGTTTTAATTAAAAAAAACGATAAAATATTTTACAAAGCGACTATCTACTAATTACTATCTACTAAAATACTAATGCCCAGCCACTGATTCACTCAGTTCCACATGGTCATGATCATGGTCGCCCTCTATTGCCTGCCCTATGAACACTGCCGTAAGGTTAGCAAAGATGAACGCCTGGATCACTGCTACAAGCAACTCCAGCATGAACATAAATATCGAGAATGCCAGTGAAACAGGCACAAATCCCCAACCTACATAAGTACTCATCAGCCCAAAGATGAATATCAGGCAGATAACGCTTAGTATCACGATGTGGCCCGCAAGCATGTTTGCAAAAAGACGTATCATCAGGGCTACCGGCTTTATGAAGAGCGACATAACCTCTATCAGCACCAGCAGGCACTTTACCAGGAACGGTACATTTGGCGGGTTAAGCAGGTGGCCCCAGAAGTGCTTGTTGCTGTTGGCCATCATTACTATAAAGGCTACCAGCGCAAGGCAGGCAGTCACCGCTATGTTGCCGGTGAAGTTAGCGCCACCGGGCAACAGGCCCAGCAGGTTGTTGATCCAGATAAAGAAGAATATGGTAAGCAACAACGGCATGAACTTAGTGTATTTATGACCCAGGTTAGGCCGGGCCACTTCGTCGCGTATAAATATGATGATCACCTCCAAGCCATTCTGGAAACCTTTGGGTGCGCCTTTAGATTTGTATTTCTTGGCAGCAGAGGTCATGGCCCATAATAAAATGAATACACCCACCAGCATGCTCAGTACATTCTTGGTAATAGAGAAGTCATAAACCTTAGACCCATCGGTCGCCAGTATTTTTTCCTTCATCACCTTCTCTATATAAAGGCTGTCATATTTGTTGCTTAATTTCTTGCCATCTGCGTCTTTATGCCACTCTTCAAAGTGTGAAGCGGAGAACATCTTAAGCTGGCCGTGTGCATATACTATTATAGGAAGCGGGAAAGCGATTGGCTTTTCTTCTCCATTTTCTTTCTTCAGGCTGAACAGGTGCCACTCGTGCGAGTCTGACACGTGGCCAAAAACTAATTCTGTTATATTTATGCCTTTTTTCTCTTCGTGGGCAGGTGCAACGCCTTCGGCGGCGGCATTTTCATGATTTTCCGCTGCTTGCGCGAACGAAGAATTCGTGATGCCAGACAGCCCGAAAACCAATATGAATAAGGAAAGGAGACGTTTACAACTCATTACCGCTCTGAAATTTTGCGCAAAGATATGAGTTTTATGTTCAAAAAAAAGTTCTTTTTGGTGGTAGCGAAGGCCTTTTTTGGTGCCGCTAATCGTAAATATCTTTTCTATCGCCTATGAGTAGCACAAACACAGACAGAACATTATCTTTAATGTTATATATGATACGGTAATTTCCTACCCTTACTCTATAACCTGGCCTCCCTTCTAATTTTTTACAACCAACAGGTCTAGGGTTGTCGCTCAGGCTTCTTAGCGTTTGTGTGATTTTAGAAAGGTATGGCTGAGGAATTTGAGCCAGCTGTTTTTGCGCGTAGCGCTCGATGACGACCTCGTACATTATTTTTTCTTTTTCCGGTTATTTTCCAACTCCTTCAGTGCCTCTTCCAGCGGTATAAACTCCTGTTTCCGGCGCATTGCCTTGTCATATGCCCTGATGTCGTCGAGTTCTTCAGACTTTTCTAGTAGCTGTTCGTATTTTTTGATCGGCACTATTGCGGAATGCCTTTTGCCCTTCTCATCAATAATAAATGTGGTACCAGACATAATATCAGATTTTATCTTTACACTTCAAAATGTGCTTGATCATTGCACTTTTCTATAAACAAAATTAAAAAAGAAAAACTACAGTTCAATCCTTTGGTAATCATAAGGTGATTGAGTCCCGCGATTTAACGCATCATTCATACTTTATTTGCCACCCCGCATTATCTTTACCCCCTTATTCGCAACCGGCCAATGGACATTTTAGGTAAATTCAGAAGGATCACCACAAACCAGCTCTATCTCCCCGAAATAGACGGTATGCGGTTCCTTTCCCTTTCGCTGGTTACCCTGTTCCATATCCGCGGCTATTTCCTGGAGAAAACAGACCTTAAATTCACCGACAATCCCGGCAGCTACTACGTGCTCAACCGGTTTTTTGTCAATTTCGACCGCAGTGTGCCGCTCTTTTTTGCCATCAGCGGCTTTATACTTTGCGTGCCATTTGCACACTACTACATCAATCACGGCAAAAAGATAAACCTGAAGCAATACTACATACGCAGGGTTACCCGGCTTGAGCCGCCCTACTTTATAGTTATGACCTGTATTTTCCTTGCTCAGCTTGCCCTCGGCATTTATACATTCCCGGTGTTGTTTCCCCATCTGTTGGCATCACTGGGCTATTCGCACAACCTCATCTATCACCAGACGCCCTGGGTTACCGTTGTAGCCTGGACACTGGAGGTAGAGATACAATACTATATAATAGCCCCCATGCTGTTCAGGCTGCTTGTATTCCCCAAGGCCGTGCGCCGGCCCCTCATCGCGTTCCTCATCATATTCTTTGTGATGCTGCAATATTATTATCCGCCTACGTTCCTCAGTCTCTACGGCTCCATCCAGCATTTCCTCATAGGCATTCTCATAGCCGATTTTTATGTGAGCGGGGTAGCCATCGACTTCTTCAAAAAATGGTTCATGGCGCCGGTTGCGCTGGCAGTCCTGCTGTTCATGTTCTACATGCCCCGCTGGGATTTCACGCCCCGGCTGTCGCTGGAGATCTATGCCATTTTGCTGCCCTTCCTCATAGGCCTGCTCTACTACATCATATTGCGAAATGAGGCCGTAAAAAAAGTGTTCAGTTGGAAGTTCATACCCGTTATTGGCGGCATGTGCTATACCACCTACCTTATTCATTACACCATCATCTCCATGCTGGGTAAGTACACTGTGCGTGTACACTTCACCAATTATTTCATCCCCAACCTGCTGCTCCAGTTTGTGCTGCTCATAGTGCCCATGCTGCTGGTTGCCTCAGTTTTCTTCCTCTACATAGAGCGGCCATTCATGTCCAAAAAATGGGTGGATAAGCTCATGGGCCGTGATAAGCATAAGGAAACTGCGAATCTGCAGTCGGATGTGCCATCGGAGGCGAAAGCGGGAAAATAATTGTGGATGAACCGGAAGATTAAAAATGATGAGTTGGCGAATATGGAGTCGGAGTTGAAGGGTAGTGAATATTTTGCGCTTTCTTAAACGACACGCAGCGATTCGTTAGTCCGAGCCTCCTACAGGTATAAACACGTGCAAATCCCAGCCGATTATTTACGAGCATAATAATAATTGGCTAGTTGCTTGAAATATCTGTCGAAGAAATTCGCTCCAATGCCGAATTTCAATCCAATACATTCTGTAACAATATCAAGTATCAAATTACTTTTGTCGCGTTCTACCTTTAATAAAAACAAATCATTGTTCGACCTAGATGCAATTTCTTTCTTGCAATTATCAATAAAAATTATTGCACCTAGACAAACCGTCTCACCTTTCGCAAAACCAAAATAAGGAATTGCACTCACACCATTAAAAATGTTCATAGCACTTTGCAACTGCATTTTATTAATCGAAGCCAAAAGCAGTTGGTTTAATTTTTCGGATTTTGAAATTCTGTTTTCTATATCATGAATTTTTTTTTCACCGTATTCATATGCATATAACTTTATAAAGACCTCCATCAATTGTGCAGAGTTAAACTCTAACAATTGTTCTCTAGTAATCATCATTGGCTTGGTTAATTTTGTACATATATAACATACTGTATATATTATATAATTATCATACGTTAAGAAGAGCGGTCGAGACTGTAACGAACTGAGAATCGGCTAAAAGCTAAGGTATGAACACTCCACACTCGTCCGCTAACCGGCTTTTAACTGTATTTAATGAGTCCTTCAAAAGAAACATTACACCATTGGAGTGAAGTCGGGTATTATCGCTTTCTGTGCCCTCCAATATGGCTATTAAATTTGGATTGACATAAATCCATTTTCCATCTGCAGTTTGAAAATCTATCATTTTCATTGCATGTTTCGTTTCACGAATATACTAAACTTTACCAATCAGTATATAGATACTTGTTGGCACTGAAGCTAAGATTCGGTACATTGCACAAAAATCTATGTTATGGCTATATATATGGAATCCGGGAATGATTTTTTGCCATTTAGCTATACTTGGCTTAGTACGACATTTACTCGGTTGTGGAATAGAAGAAAAACAATTCTTACTACACCGTCTATAATAATTTTCATGAAAGAAGTTCCCGCTGAAAATGGAGAGTTGGAAGCTAATATAAAAACGATTGTGTTTTCTGAAAATCCTGCTGATACATTAGACAAACTAGACGATAACTTTATTAAAGATGTTTCGTTTACTCTTATTCATTGTAACATAGATGCGGAAATATCTCCTGAAGAACGAGAAAGAGCAGTGTCAAAATACAAGAAATTTATTGATGACATGGGAGAAGTCTACTTTAATTAGAAGCTTACGTCCTCGGCGAGTCTCCGCCCTTCAGCGGGACTCGCCGATACCCGCGCTTGGGTTGCCTTGTAGGATCACAATATTCTGTTTGCGTGCTTGCTATTGCCGTAAGCCTCTCCACTAATCCAAGCGTCTCGCTTGGTCTCAAAATGTGCAAGCGTCTCGCTTGCTACTCCATAACTTTTACCTCCCAGTTGCTTGTAGTGTTCCAAAAAATAAAAGGATCAACGCGATCGTTGGGCGTAGGCTGCGCCTACGTCCTCACGGCTGCCGGTCTCTGACTGGCGAGGATTGTTACGTAAGTCGTAGTCGAATAAACCCTGCGCTCTTGGCAGGATACAGACAATTTGACAAGATATCCACAAAATAGTGATCGTTTCATTTTTCCTTCAGACCTTTATGCCCAAAAACCAACGTTTTGGAACGTACAGACGTTGTACTGCAACGTCTCAAACATGCCGAAGGGTAAATTCAAATCAGGATTACCGCACCCCGCTGTACTGATTATTCAGGATTAATCCCGCATCTGCGGGAGCATGTAAGGAAAAAACAGGATTATCTAACCCATGTGTAAGGCGATTTCAGGACGTGACAAGCAAAAAGTGAGCAACTTTTGAGCAAGAAGTGAGCAAAAAATGAGCAACTTTTGAGCAACTTTATAGCTCTTTTTCCATCTAAAGTATTCACAATCAATACAAATGTGAGCAATAAAAGTGAGCAATAAAATATTTTTAGAGAATTGAGCAATTCTTCATTGTTTTCCATCGTGACTCGGCCGCTTGTATATGCTAATAATGCAACGGATATCCAACAAATCGCCCATACGCATCTGCGGCACAGCCGAATTCCTGGTCATAACTACAGATCAGTAACGGGATATTGCCGTTTGAACCCGTAAATGCAGAATCACTGAAAAATGCGGCTGTTGTACTAAGGTTTAGCGTGTAATTGTCAAAATAAGTCAGTTTTGTCTGCGGGTTGACCGTCTCATAGTAAAATAGATAGTTTGCGGCGAGGATATCAATATTGTCAAGTACTACGACAAAAGATCTCCTTTCAGGACCAAATGAATTGCTATATACCACAACACTGTCAGTCTTTAGATACGCTATCATTACCGTGTCATAATGAAAAATACCGTTAGAGGATTGCTGGTAAAAGGTATCGGTATGTGCGCTGGCAGTAAGAGCAATATTGGTAGCAAGGATCGAATCAATTTTTGTAGGATTTACAACCCGCTTTACACTTTCCTCCTTTTTGCATCCAGAAAAAAAGGCAACAAACAACACAACGACAGTGCAAAGAAGCCTTAAAGGGTTTTTCATGCAGATATAACGATTTATTTTAAAAGTTATTGTTTCCTTGCTATCGCCCTAAGCCTCCTGAAGCACAACTGCAAACCGCCGACTGTAAACTCACCCCCTTACACTCTGCGGATGCCGGATATTGTCATTGGGGTCATATTTTCGTTTTATGGCCTGCAGGCGGGGGTAGTTGTCGCCATAGTAGGCATGTTCCCAATTGCTGAATTCAGTGCTGCAGTAGTTCACATACTGGCGGGCAATGCCGTGCTGCTCTATGATCTTCAGTATCTGGCTGGTGGCATCGGCCTGGCGGCTGTCTTGCGAGGGGGCGCTGGCATAGGCCTGCAGCTCCGACACAAAGTCGTAAGCCCGGTGCGGGTAGGAGGATAGCTTTTCTGCTGCGGCATCGTTTATTTTTCCGCCCAGGGTGTTCACCTGGTATATCATGCCCGGCGTAGCGATCACCTTTTCGAAGATATCTTTGATAAATGGCGCCACATCGGTATAGCCTTTAAAGAATCCCGCCGACGAGTTGCGGAAATAGAGTGGCTTGCCCACACCATAATAGTTTCGCAGCATGCGCTGCAGTGTGCCGGTATGGCTGCTGCGGAATTCATCGACTACAGCCGCCAGTTTTTTCAGCAGCTGCGGCAGTTGTTCGTTTTCCGGCTCATAGTTGGTAATGAGGATGTTGAGCGTGCCCCCATTGAGCACATAACCGGAAAAGCAGGAGTCGGGCAGTTGCGGGGCCAGTTCCATCCACGTCTGCAGTATGGACGCTGCACGATCCGGCGTGAGTTTCCGGGCCTTGAAGTAGTGGGCCTGTAATGTGGGCGGTGCAGGGTGCGTGGTAAATGTCATTTCGGTCACAATGCCGAAGTTACCAGTGCCGCCGCCTTTCAGCGCCCACATCAGTTCGGCATCATCCTTAGTGGAGTGGATATTGCCGTTGCCATCCACCATGGTGGCCTCAACAAGGTGGTCGCAGGTAAGCCCGAATTTGCGCGCGCAAATGCCGTAACCACCGCCCAGCGTTAGGCCGCCAATGGCAACAGTGGCGCATGAACCTGCTGGCAGCAGGCGGCCGTGAGGCAGTATCGTATCATACAGATCGCTGATGGTGCAGCCCGGCCCTACCTTGATCTTACTATCATGGAGCAGCTCCACCGCATCCATTTTGGAGAGGTTGATGACCATGCCGCCATCGTTGCACGAAAAACCCTCCATGCTGTGCCCGCCGCTCTTGACGGCTATGGGCAGGCCTTTATCATGGGCGTAGCGCACAGCGGCAGCCACTTCGGCCGTGGAGGTGCACAGCGCAATAAGCTTTGGGCGCTTATCAATACGCTTATTAAAGCCCGCCCGGAGGGCATTGTAGCGGGGATCGTTCTTATCAACAAGGTCTATGTGTGCGGATGGTGAATCTCCATGAGCCGGTTTTTCAGGAACAGCAGCGCCAGCAGCGGTTTTCGCAGGCTTGCTCTTGTCGTTGTTCAGTCCGCAGGCAGAAAGATAGAACGCTGCGCCGGCGGCGGTGGTGAGCTTGATGAAATCTTTGCGGGTGTATTGTTTCACTTTCAGGAGGATGAGCGCCATAAAGTTAGTGATTAGCCACTCACTATTATTATTTTTATCATACTGCTATGCAGCCGCAGCATTTGTGGAATTCTCATGAAAATCCTTTGATCAGTCCCGATAGTGATCGGGAAAGGTTCAGAATTTTCCGCAAAGATTTGTATCTTTGTGTGACCGCAACAGTTTCCTCTTTCATTTATTCAGAATATCAGGGCTGCGCACCGGTCTTTAAAAACGGAGCGTTATGACAAAGTACATTTTTGTAACCGGAGGCGTTACTTCATCATTAGGAAAAGGCATTATAGCAGCATCTTTAGCCAAGTTGCTACAGGCACGGGGGTTCACCACCACCATACAGAAATTTGATCCATACATCAATGTTGATCCCGGCACCCTGAACCCATATGAGCATGGCGAATGCTATGTAACCGAAGACGGCGCCGAGACCGACCTGGACCTTGGCCACTATGAGCGCTACCTCAATACGTACACTTCACAGGCCAATAATGTGACCACCGGCCGCATCTACCAGCATGTGATCACCAAGGAGCGCGAAGGCGCATATCTGGGCAAGACCGTGCAGGTAATACCACACATCACCGACGAGATAAAGCGCCGTATGCTTTTGCTGGGCGAAGACAATAAATTTGATATAGTAATCACCGAACTGGGCGGTACCGTAGGCGATATTGAGTCGCTGCCATACATAGAGGCGGTTCGCCAGCTGAAGTGGGAAATGGGCACAGAGAATTGCCTGGTAGTTCACCTGACTTTGGTGCCGTATCTGAAGGCCGCTAAAGAGCTGAAGACAAAGCCCACACAGCACTCTGTGAAAATGATGAGTGAGCATGGCCTGCTGCCCGATGTGCTGGTATGCCGCACTGAAGAGCCGTTGTACAAGGATATAAAAAGGAAGATAGCCCTGTTTTGCAATGTGACGCAGGATGCGGTAATAGAAGCGCTGGACGCCGACACCATATACGGCGTGCCGCTGGAAATGATGCGCGAAAGGCTGGATGTGATCTGCCTGGAGAAACTCCAAATGCCGATGGGCAAAGAGCCCGACATGACAAAGTGGAAGGAATTCCTGAACAAGCTACGCTACCCTAAGAGCAAGGTGACCATAGGGCTGATAGGTAAGTATGTGGAGCTGCAGGATGCCTACAAATCAATACTGGAAGCAATGATACATGCCGGCGCCATGAACGAGTGTAAGGTGGAAGTGCGCAACATTCACTCCGAATACCTTACCAAGGAGAACGCAAAAGAAAAGCTGCTTAATGTGGATGCCATATTAGTAGCGCCGGGTTTTGGCAGCCGCGGCATAGAGGGTAAAATAGACGCCATCAGGTATGCACGTATGAACAAGATACCCTTCTTCGGTATCTGCCTCGGTATGCAGATGGCCTGTGTGGAGTTTGCCCGCAATGTGCTGAACATGCCCAAGGCCCACTCCACAGAAATGGACCCGGATACCGACCAGGGCGTGATCTGCATGATGGAAGAGCAAAAGGCCATAACCCAGATGGGTGGCACTATGCGCCTCGGCAGCTACGCTTGCGAACTGCAAAGCAATTCTGCAACTGCAGCTATTTATGGCAGCACCAGCATCACAGAACGGCACCGCCACCGTTACGAATTCAACAACGAATACCTTGCTGCTTTTGAAGCCGCCGGCATGATACCTGTAGGTAAGAACCCCAAGGCAGACCTGGTGGAGATAGTAGAGCTAAAAGACCATCCGTTCTATATCGGCGTGCAGTTTCACCCCGAGTATAAGAGCACTGTGGAGAACCCGCATCCGCTGTTCGTAGCGTTTGTAAAAGCGGCTAAAGAAGCGCAGGAGCAAAGGAATGGGGTTACAAAGCGGCCATTTGAGAAAAGTGCGGTGTAGCTTGGGTTTCATACAAAGGCGTACAGAGGTTTTCGCGCAAGTGTGCAAAAAAGGTTTCGCACAAAGTCGCAAAGCCCGCAGTGCCCTCATTTCGTTTTTAAGACCGCCCGCCCACCTGTCGGAGGGGCTATAGCAGCTGCATAACAAAGCACTACCCTATTCCTTCGCGAACTTCTTTGCCGTTGTTCCACTTTCGCCGGTGAGCGTTATGTTGTAAATGCCGGGTGGCCATTTCTTTACATCCACGCTCACCTCAGTGCCGGTTAGCTGTTGCTGCAGCATTAGCCGCCCCACTTCATTGGTAATGACAAACGAGATATAAGCGCCTTTATCCATTTTTATAGTTAGCGCATCTGTAGCCGGGCTGGGGAATATCTCCACAGGCGGTTTTGCAGAGACCGATGGCACTCCATTGATACAATTGATAACCGTGAAGGTCCTGGATGCAGAGCAGGTGGTAATTGTGTCGGTATAAGTAATGGTTGCCGTACCCAATGATATGCCCGTGATGAGCCCGGTGGTATAGCCGGCAGCGGCAACCGAGGCATCGCTGCTGCTCCATACCCCATCTGCTGTAGCGTCGGTGAGGACAACAGACAGGCCAATACAATAAGTAGTGAGGCCGGAGATCGCGGCCGGTGGCGGGTTTACGGTTACCGTGGTTGTTACAAAGCCGGTAGAAATAGTATAGGTGAAAATGGTTGTGCCCGAAGCCAGGCCTGTGACAACCCCGGACGACGACCCAATGGTAGCAACCGTCACATCACTGCTGGTCCATGTGCCGCCCGCTATAACATCGTTCATGGTAGTGGGGCTGCCTATGCAAATATGTGTAGCGCCACCTATAGGGCCGGGCAACCCGGAAACATAATCAGAGAACCGGGCGAGGAAACCCTGGTAGTAGTATAAGCCGCCGCCGCCAGAGGGCTGCAGGGCACCGGGTGTAGCAATATTGTTGGCGCTGTTCGTATTGCCGCATATGTATACAGCCTTGCCATCAAACGCCAATCCCTTGGCCTCGTCGGTGCCGTTGCCGCCATAATAGGTGCTCCAATACTGTATACCGGCTGTATTGTATTTGGCAAGAAAAGCATCTTCATCTGCCCCTCCGAAAGTATCCTGCCACGCACCTGCTGAGGCAATGCCGGTGAGGCTGGCCGTGTAGCCGGCAATATACACATTCAGTGAGTCATCGCATATGATCCTGCTATAAGTAGTCTGCTCCTCTGCCGGGCCACCGTAGTAGGTAGCCCAGTCGAGCAAGCCCTGCTCTGGATCGAACTTAGCGAGGAATGCATCGATCATACCGCCCCTTGCCGGCTGGAAACTTCCGGCAGTGGATATCCCTGCATCACTCTGTGTGTTTCCTAACAGGTAAATACTGCCATCGCCATCGCAGGTTATCCCGCCGGTGGTCTCATCAAGCGCACCACCAAAATAAGTGCCCCAGACACGGGAGCCAGTCATATCGAATTTAGCCAGGAAAGCGTCACTGCTGCCTGCAAGCGTAGTCTGATGGCTTAGTGAAGTAGCCATACCCGTAGTGCTGTTGGTCCAGCCGCAGATATAGGCATAGTTGCCGTCAGAGCAAACCACGCCGCCAAATTCATCGCCGCCGCCGCCATAGTAGGTACCCCATTGCCTCAGCCCCGAGGAGTCATACTGAACGAGAAAATCATCGTAGCCGCCGGAATGAGTGGGCTGAAAACTTCCCGCCGTTGCCGTGTTTGTGCCATCGGTGGTAACGCCTGATATGTAGACATGCCAATGCGCATCGCAGGCTATTGAACCCGGGATATTATCACCGGAACCACCCAGGTATGTGCCCCACATCCGGGCACCATCTGTGGTGAACCTGGCCAAGAAACAATCCCTGGTGCCGCCGCCATAAGTGGTTTGCTGGGCCCCCGGTGTAGCAATGCCTGTATGGCTGCTGGTAGTGCCGCCGAGATATACACCTGTTGAGTCGCAGGCTACTGAGTAGCCGATATCTGTGCCTGTACCGCCGTAATAAGTGGCCCAAAGCCTGTTGCCTGAAGAGTCGAATTTAACAAGGTAAGCATCCTGGTCGCCGCCAAATACTGCCTGGAAAGTTCCGGTGGTGGCTATCGCGCTTGCCGCATAAGTGAAGCCAGCGCCGTAAACATGGAACATGGCATCGCAGGCAACTGCGTAAAACGGGCTGGTACTGGTATCAGGCCCATAGTAGGTTCCCCAGTCCAGAACGGGGTCTACTACCAGTGCATGGTAGTAACCATCTGTCTGGTAACTCAGTGTATTTCCCTGCAGCCTGAATGATGACGGAACTATGCCACCGGCTGCGCGGAAACAAACAGGAGCATGCTCTGTAACCGTGCCCATAGGGGTTGTTGCTGTGATGCTGCCATCCTCGTTGATCTTTAAAGACGATTGGCCGTTATATTTCAACTTTATGTCCGCAGCGTTGCCACCCGGCCCTACAATGAATTCGTGCTCCAGTTTATTGCCTTTTACGCGCACAACCCAGTCGATACCCCTGTATACATTCTTGTAGATCAGTTTACCAAAAGCATGTGCCCGGATACCTTTGTCTGGGCAACCTGCGAGGTAGTAGTTCTCATAATATGCCTGTGGCTCCTCAGCTATTACTTCAGCATGTGTGTTTGCGCCAACGAGCGCTACATCCATCCTATATGTGCTTACACTGGTTTGCTTGTCCATATCGGAGAACCGGGAGGCACCGGGAGCTGATACAGCACTTGTGGCACGCACTATGTTTGAGAATTGGTAGTGAAGCTGGGCATCGCCAATAAAAACGCTCATTCCCGGAGCGGCCAATACATACTGGATGTCTTTCCTGGCACCGTGATGCTGGTCTTGCACCTGCCCTTTATTTTCCAGGAAACAAAGTTTTTGTGTCGTATTTGCAGTAAAGGTTTTAGCACAGACTTGCTGGTGCAATGCAAAAAGAATGGCCACGCAGGCAAAAAATATAAAGTTCTTTTTCATAATTCTATACTCCTAAATTAAGCGTTTACCTATTTTCTACCAAATGAGCTGGTGGCAAAATACATCCCTGAAAGCAATGTTGCCAAAATTATTTTCTGCTGCTATGTATAACGGGCAAAACGTTGCTGCTGTGCTTGCTTATTTCATACATATCATCTTGCTATTGCCACGCGGCGGCAATAGCAAGATGAAAAAAAATACCACCGTACGACGATGGTATTCCTTTCTTTCTATGATCTGTAACTTATCTTACCAGTGTACAATCACCTTTCTGCTCGATCACGTTGCCACCGCAGTCAAATTTGATGAAGTAGTAGTAAACGCCCATATCCTGCGGCACACCGTTAAAGTTGCCATCCCATTCCGGGTTGGAGTTTGCACTTTCAAAGATCGTCTGTCCCCAGCGGTTCACGATGCGGAAGCTGTGGAAATTATGATAGCCATTGAATATAGGGCGGTATTTATCGTTAAGGCCATCTCCATTTGGTGTAAACGCAGTAGGGAACAACACAGTACAGCATGCATTCGGATCAAGCTGCATGTTGTAGCTAGCCTTGCAACCAAACGGATCGGTGATCGTCAGCCATATATCCGTTCTTCCCTGCTCCACTTTACCCCATATCTCGGGTTTGTTGTTGTTGTTGAAGCAATGTTCCGGCTCCCACAGGTAAGAACAGTTGGCATCCTGGTGACGGGCAATAAACAATATGCTGTCCTCCAGGCACAATGCGCCGGTTGCTTTAGGCGCCATACTAAATACCGGGTCCGGCAAAGCATGGACATGCACCGAATCATAGGTGGGGTCTGACTTACAGCCTTCGTTCGTGGTGCAGGTAATGGTAACAACATGGTTACCACTGTCATTCCAGCTGATCCTGAATGGGCCACCGCTATTTGAATTTGCGGAAACAATATTCACTGCCGTAGAATTGATAAGAGATGTGCCATCAATAAACCATGAGAAAATACTGGCATCATCCGACTTATCGGAAAGAGAAAGGCTCACCGTATCTCCCAGGCAAATGTCCGGCTTCATATAGCAATGCGAAGTTGGCGGAGGAACCACCCTTACGGAAATGGTATCGTAAGTAGTGCAGAGGTTGAGCTCTGTTGCAGCCAACGTCAATACATGCGGGCCATAAACAGAGTCGAAACGCACGACAATTGTTGGGTCGTTGACCGTAGTTCCACTGATCGGAGTGGCACCCGGAGGCAAGCTCCAATAATAAGTTCCGGAAACAAGCACCGAGCCATTGTATGAGAAAGTAAGGGAGTCATGATCGCACACCCAGGTGTTACTGGCCGTTATGGTGAACTTTGGCAAGTCAACAATTATTGCCTTTACAGGCGTAGTGTTGCTTTCGCATCCATTTACAGTCTGAGTAACATACCACGTAGTACCGCCGGGATAATTGACAACAGCGCTTGATGGAACCGGAGGATAGCCAATAGGTGCCCCGCCGACTAAACCAGAGGCCGTGTTGTACCAGCTAAGATCGGAGCCAGGCGCACTGTCGACCTGGAAATTAACCGGAGCAGTAACTGAATTCTGGCAGTACATCGTGTCGCGGGCAACAGGCGGAGCCGGTTTTGCAATGACCGTAACAACGTCAATGGCACTATCGCTCACGCAACCGTAGGCATTTGTTTCAGTAACGTAATAGCTGGTGACGCCCGGTGTACCAGTACTTGGGGTAGGCCCAACAGGAGTACCCGCAGTAACGCCGGGGCCATACCATAACAGGCCGGTAGCAGGAGTGGCCGCTAATGCCGTAGCCGGAACGAACTGGCAATAAGTTGGCGGTGTTACCCCAGGTTTTACCGGCTTCATGCGCACATTGACGAGGTGCGTATTGTAGCAACCAGTAGGTAAGGTATAAGTAATAGTGGCAGGACCCGTATAGAGACCACCGGTAACAACGCCTGCAGCACTAACCGCAGCGGTAGCTGGTGCGCTGCTAGTCCATGTACCACCGGGAGTGGCATCAGCCAGCGTGATCGACTGAAACTGGCAAACGTCTGAAACGCCTAAAATGGCGGGCGGCGTGGGGTTAACAACAATTGTTATGGAACCAATCGGACTTTCACAAGAACCGATGGTCTGCCCGTAGTAGTAAGTATACGTGCCCGGAACAGCGGTATTTACAACAGGTGCGGTAGTTGTTCCTACTCCGCCTGCGGGAGATGGATACCAGTAAACCGTTGCACCAGTAGCGGGTATTACTGTAAATGGCGTAAAAGGATTACCCTGGCAGTATGTTAAAGGGCCGGTAACTGTGGGAATGCCGGGAGGGGGCAACAGCACCACAAGTGTAGTTGCCGTATCCTTACAGCCATAGATGGAAGAAGCAATAACAGTATAAGTACCTGCATCAGCGGCTACAAAACCAGGTATAGTCGGGTTTTGAATGCCGGATACAAAGGATGCCGGCCCGGTCCATGAATAAGAAGTAACTGCGATGCTGCCAGCAACGGGTGTAGCATTTAAGGTGAGGGTATTTGCGGCGCCGCTGCACAGCGGCGAGTTGCTTGAGGCAATTATTACCGGGTTTGGATGAATAATAGCAACTGCGACCGAGGTGTCAGGTACGCCACTCACAGTTTTGACCATATGATAGGTACCGGTATCTGCCCAAACGGAAGGAGAAATGGTAAAGCTCTGCGTAGTTGCAACCACAGCCGTTGATGGCGCAGGGCCATACCACGAATAAGTAGCGCCGGTAGAATCGCCAGGGGCATTAAAGATCAGAGGATCGCCAAGGCATGGGCTATTGCATACAGCGCCATTGCATGTAGTTATGGTGAGGTATATTACCCTTTTGCCGCTATCGCTGCAGGCAGAGCCGCCGCAGCCAGTATATGCAGTACCGGTGATGGTATAAGTAATGGTTGGCGGCAGCGAGCCAACAGCAATATTGTTTACAAGGCCGGTGGTAGTTGCAAGGCCGGTTCCCGGAGACCACGTCCAGGTGCTCCATGTCCAGGTGCCGGAGGCCGCTCCGGTAAGGCTTACCGGCACAACTGTCAGGCCCGGATAAAGGCAGGTATTGAACGTATCGTAAATAGCTGCTGGCGCTGCGGGAGGAATAACAGGAACTCCATTGACAACAATAGCAGGCTCGGGAAATGCACTGTCGATACCGGCAGGTGTGTTTAAGAAAGTGTATGCATAAGAGACAAATGTGCTGTCTCCGGGGCAAATGTCGCAAATGTGATAGACAAGGCCGATAGCAATATCGCCATTATCGGCAACGCCAGGGGCATAGCTATATGCGGGAAACGTACCCGCAGTTTCGTTATAAACAGTGCTAAGGTCTGTAACACTCATTGGCCATGACTGGTAAACAAAAGCCCTGGCACGGCTATCCTTCGCACAAAGCTGCAAATAAGCATAGAGGTGCGTTTCACCGGTTGCCTGCACACCCACTCTGTGGTCTGCATCATCCTGGAAAGAAACCTGGTTATAAGTAGGGAAACCGCCGCCATGCGCTTCATCGTTATCCGGGTCACAGGTCCGTACATAGTAGATGTTGTTCAATGTTGTTGCACCTGTGTTGTGTAATTTAGCGGTAACAACAACCCAGGAGGCGTTTGTGTCCACACGCGTTTCCATGTTTATCTTTAATTGCCCGCCCGCTGTAGTTCCAGTCCAGTTGCCGATCAATACTCCGCCCGAATTAAAATAAGAGGTGTTGCTACCGGCAAGAGAACCGGCACCAGTTATACTGCCACTAGAGCTAAAAGCATAGTTGAGACCCGCGGGACTGCCCACTTGTATGCCCCAACCTTCGAAGGGACTGCCGGGATATGTGTAGTCGCCCATTAACGGAGGCGTACCGACCGTCCATCCATCATGCCCGTAATCATACGTTTCAGCCAGCGGCCCGGCCGGAAAAGGATGATAGCCTGCCGGAGGAGCGTTAGCGCCAAAAGCACCGTAGTTATTCTGGCCTATTTCGAGCCAATGGCCAGGTAAGTATATTTGTGTGCCAACCATCTGGGCAAAGGAAATGTTGCTAACTAGGATCAGAAGTACCGCAAAAAAAAGGGTGGAGTAAAGTTTCTTCATATCAATGCTTATTAGGGGGGATTTTTCAAATATGCCAATTCACTATAATCACAATTAGGGTTTTAAAAATAGCCAATATTTCTCATGAAACAAAGCTTTTTGCACACTTCGGTACACAAGTTTCTATTTTACTAACTTCCGGTTAATTAATAGGCGAAATGTGATATTATCATTATAAAAGACAGAGGAAACGCATAATAGGGTTGGTAAACCCACCCATTTAGTCATAACAATCCGTAAGGCCGCTAAAATAAGCTACCTGAGCAATGTAACATTTCCCTGATGGTGTTCCTTTTGCCCGTCTTTGAAGGTTGCGTCTATGACATAAACATAAACACCCTCCGGCTGGCTTTCATTGTTGAATTTGCCATCCCAGCCCCTGCCATCGAGAGCAGTTGTTGTAAATATCAACTGGCCCCAGCGGTTGTAAATATTCATGGAGAACGTTGTAAGCCCCTTCGTAAGAAATTGCCGTGGGAAGAAATAATCATTTACGCCATCGCCATTCGGAGAAAACACATTAGGTATGTCCATGTAGCAACCGTTCTGAACCCACACGGTATCAGAAGCGTAGCAGTTATTAATATTCACCGTAGCATAATAATAGCCGGGTGCGTCAACTACAATTGATGGCCCGGTTTGCCCGGTGCTCCAAAGCCATTGGGCTGCCGGGTTGCCGCCATTTAAATTATCTGCAAGAGTGAGCGACTCACTGCCTTTACAAATCGAAGTATCGGACCCGAGGTTAATATAAGGCTGTGGAATAACCGTCACTTTGTGGCTGATACTGGTATCCGGACAAGCACGGTAATTGGCAGTGATGGTTATAGTAAAGACGCCGGTGTTGTTATAACCATGCACAACGGGATTGACATCGACGATGTTGCTGCCATCGCCAAAATTCCACGAATTGCCGGTATTGCCGATGCCCGAATACAGGCCGGTGTAGGTAATATATGCGCCCTGGCAAATGACCGTATCCGTAAGCGCCATGTCTATGCCGCTCATGGTATCCACATAAACTATGCCTGATGCAGTGTCGCGGCAGGGTACAAAGTCTGTTACGATCAGCTGAACATTGTATACCCCGGTATTCAGGTAGGTATAAACAGGATTCTTGCTTGTATCCGTAGCGCCATTGCCAAACGACCAAAGGAAAGTTCCGCCGGTATCAACGGATGTATTTGCAAAGGTTACTGCATTGTCCTGGCAGAGGATATCCGGATCGTTTGAGAAAGATGCATGCAACGGATGTATCAGGCGGATCTTCTGTATCAAACTGTCGGCACACTGTCCGTTTATGGCTATCAGTTTCACATCAAAGGTATCCTGCGTGGTAAAGATATGTACAGGGCTGGTGGTGGTATCGCTGGTTCCGTCCCCGAAATTCCAGGTGTACCTGATCGCACCGGCAGATGTATTGCTGAACGTAACCGTATCCCCATGGCAGCCATAATGTATGGCATAGGTATAACCCGGAGTGATGAAATCGAGAACAGTTATGGTAATAGAAGCGCGCGGGCCTTCACAACCGTTCACCGTTTGGCTGGCCCAGAATGTATAAGTGCCGGGAACAGCGGTATTCACCGTAGGTGGTGTAGCGCTGCCTGTGCCACCTGTGGCTACAGTGTACCATAATATGCCCGCACCCGTGACGGTAATAGGCACAAACGTCTGCCCCTGGCAATATGGAGTGGGGTCATAAAGGCTTGGCGGCAGCGGTAATGGTATGATCTTCACGGTATCGGGAGAACGTAAGCTCTCGCAAAGGCCAAATGTAGAGCTGACGTAATAGACGAAAGTGCCCGCTGTTGTGGTAACCGGGGTAGGCGCCGTGGAACTGCTGGTGCCACCTGTAGCGGCGGTCCACCATAGTAACCCGGTACCCGGCGCAGTAAGCGGAACAGCGGTAGCATCCTGGCAATAAGTAACCGGCGTGACGACCGGCCCCGGGAATGTGGCATGCTGGAATGAAACGTAGTAATGAATATCATTACAACCGCCGGCTATGTTAGTACCGGTGATGGTGTAAGTGATATTGCCGGTAATGCTATCGGAATGAATGATGCTGGATGTGCCGGAAGTATCGGTAAGGAATGAATCGGGGGACCAGCTCCAGCTGTAAAATCCGCCGCCTTGTATGTTTACTGCAACTGTATCAAAGGCATAACTGCACAAGTTGATGGTATCAGTAGAATCATGTGTTACTCCATTAACAGAAAATGTGAGCTCGGTGGCATTCAATGCGCTGTCTATATAGGTGGCATTGAGTATGTAGGCGTATGATAACGACGTACTGTCGCCTGGCGCTATGGTCCCTATATTAAAATCGAGGGCAATACCAACATCATCCGTGGAGCCGGCGCCGACCGCATATGTATAAGAAGTTGTCTCGTTCCACATCGCGTCCAGTGTGTACTCCGGTGCAAGGCCACCATCGAAGATCATGCATTTAGCGCGGCAGTCCTTGGTACCAAGGCCCAGGTATGCAGCATGGTTATCGTTTCCGGTAGCGGACACAAGAACGCGGTTAGTGGGATCTGGCAACTGGTAGGTAATGGAGTTAACGGTAGTATAGTCGCCGGAATATCGGGTCTCATCATTATCAGGGTCCACGGTGCGGATATAATAGATATTGGTAAGTGGCGTAGCACCTGTGTTTGTCAGCACCACATTTACGGTAAAGTACAATTTATTAGTGTCGAGTATTGTTGTCTGCCGTATTGCAAGCGCACCATCAGTGCCTTTCCATACGCCTGTTATTACCCCACCTGTATTACTATAGCTAACATTGGTACCAGCAAGCCCGCCAGTAAAGCCCGTGGTGGGAGAGGTTTCATAAATTGGAATGTAGGCGTCTGATTCAACGCCGCCAACGGTAATCGCCCACCCTTCCTGCGGATCGCCAGGCAAATAAAAATCACCGAAATAGGGCGGTGTGCCTACCGTCCATCCATCAGCGCCATAGTCGGCTACAAATCCCAAAAAATTGCCGCTGGTAGTAGTGGTGGCCGCTGCCGGATCATAAAAAGTAAAAGTGGTTCCCGCCAGGTAAGGATGGTAGCCTGCCGGGGCGGCAAGTGTACTTCCATAACCTCCGTTAGGCGCTACTCCTATTTCCACAAAAGCCCCCTGCAGGAATACATTGTCACCGACCATCTGGGCGCGAACTGTGCTGCTGCCTAGCGCTAACAAAGAGAGCAACGAAAAAATGAATATACGGTTCTTCATGAGGGTCACTTTTATGCCCCGTAAAATACGAGACTGTACCGTATCCTGTTCCGAACAGGTGCGGGTTGCCAAAATAATTTTATTTACACCTTACCAACTTATCTCAGCAATGTAACATTTCCCTGGTGGTGTTCTTTCTGCCCATCCTTGAAAGTTGCGTCTATTATATAAACGAAGACTCCTTCCGGCTGGTCCACATTGTTCAGCTTGCCATCCCATCCTCTTCCATCGAGGGTAGTTGTTGTAAATATCAACTGGCCCCAACGGTTGTATATGTTCATGGAGAAAGCTGTAAGCCCCTTTGTGAGAAACTGGCGGGGGAAGAAGAAATCATTCACACCATCGCCATTTGGTGAAAACACATTGGGTATATCCATGTAGCAATTACCCTGTACCCAAACGGTATCAGAAGCATAGCAGTTGTTGATGTTCACTGTGGCGTAGTAATAACCCGGTGCAACGATAACAATTGATGGCCCGGTTTGCCCTGTGCTCCACATCCAGCTGGCAGCAGGATTATTGCCATTCAGATTATCTGCAAGAATGATGGACTCACTGCCCTTACATATAGATGTATCGGAGCCGAGGTTGAGATAAGGCTGCGGTATAACCACTACGGTTCTTGATGCGGTTATGTCCTGGCAAGCCCTGTAGTCAGCAGTAACGGTTACTGTAAACGTTCCCGCATCGTTGAATCCATGGACCACGGGGTTCATATTAGCTATTTTACTGCCATCGCCAAAATCCCATATGTTGCCGGTATTGCCCAGGCTGGCGTACAAGCCGGTATAGGTAACATAAGTACCCTGGCAAATAACCGTATCTGAAAGCTTTATGTTTATTCCACTGATCGTATCCACCTGCACAATAGCAGTAACGGTATCACTACATGGCACCCAGTCTGTAGCTATAAGCTGTATAGTGTAGGTACCTGTATGCAGGAAGGTATAGGTAGTATTTTTATTAGTATCGGTAGCGCCTGTGCCAAACGACCATACAAACTGGCCGGGATAGCCGCCTGAAATGGTACTTGTATTTGTGAACGTGATCAGCTCGTCCTGGCAAATGATACTGGGGGTATCAATGAAAGAAGCGATCAAAGGATGCACCAGCGGAAGGGTCATCACCATGCTATCTTCGCAGGCATGATTATCGGCAATGAGCGTAACCGTATAAGTGCCCTGGGCATAGATATGCGAGGGATTGGTGGTGGTATCGGAAGTACCATCGCCAAAGCGCCAGATGTAGTAAAGGGATGCTCCCGGCGTGGTAGTTGATGAATTGGTAAAATTCACAGTATCGCCATGACAACCAAAATGAATTGAAGTGTCAAAATGAGCTACGATAGGAATGGTTGTTAGAGTAGCAGCTCCGGTAACTGTATATATACAATCGCCCACCTTTACTGTAAAGCCCGTATAAGCACCGGCACACAAGCCGGTCAAAGTTATTGTGCTGTCGGCATGTGAAATCGTCGTAATCCCCGCAGCGGCAGCGCCATTGAAGGAATATAATACAGTATCGGTAGTAAATGGCGTTATGGCCTTAATAGTGATGCTACCATCGCAATAACCGCATTGCGAAGGATTAACGGACGCAGAAATACTTAATGGCGGCGGCGGCGGCGCTGTAATAGTAAGCGGCCCTATAGCAGGCGTAACACAGGCACCACCTGAAGATGTGATCGTAGCGATAACGTTTGTGTAGGTACCCGCACAAAGCCCGGTAAGCGTGACCGACCCGGCCGCATTAGTGGTAGCCGAAACGGGAGGCTGAGCCACACCACCGAGACTAAAGGAAAAAATGTATGCAGTAGAAGCATACAGCCCGTTCAACGTAATAGTGCCATCGCATACACCGCAATAAGAGTTGTTAGCAGAAGTACCCGTCATTGATATTGGCGGATTGGTGAGTGTAACGGCCACAGGAGGGGTTACACATGCACCGCCTGAAGACGATATGGTGGCAATGATATTAGTATATGCCCCGGCACACAAGCCTGAAAGTGTAATGCTGCCGCTTGCCCCGCTGGTGAGCGTGACCGGGGGCTGGGCAACTCCACCAAGGGCATATGTGACGATAAAGGTTGTAGTTCCATAAAGCCCGGACAGCGTTATAGTGCCGTTGCACCCCCCGCAAAAAGTGGGATTTGTAGAAGTGGCCGTCATTGAAATACCCGGGTTGACCAGAGTGACAGTAGCCGGCGGAGACCAACATGTCCCTGATTTAACTTTGATACTGTCATACAAACCGGCACAGAGGCCAGAGATAGTAATGGTACCGCCAGCAGTAGCCACCACGGTATATCCAAGTTGCGGTGTGGTACCGATCCAATACTCCACAGAATCCACTACGCTGGGTGTTAATCCGCTGAGTGTTATTGTGCCGTTGCAGGCGCCGCATGTTGTGGGGTTGGTAGAAGTTGTTGTAAAAGAAGTGCCGCCTGAAGCAGTGACGAAATAGTAACCATAAGAAGTGTCAGCACAACCGAGCGCACCGGCCTTGTACAACGTAGAACTGGTAGGACATACGGTCATTGTGGTGCCGGTACCGAGATAAGCGCCTGTAGCAGCATTATACCAGTAAACAGATGAACTCTGATAAGGAACAGGGGCGTAAGGTATTGATGCTACCGTATAAGATGTACCGCCTCCCGCCGGAGTAAAACGCCACGCTTCGGTTGGAGGATTTACCCAGGTTGAAGGGAAATCTCTGCCAGGTGCAGTCGTTGCCGCAGTACCATCCGCATTCTGAACACCAACTATCGCATGGCCTGCATACCATCCTGTGCAAATCTGATGCTTAGTAATATGGACTTCAATAACGTTTGTTGTTTCGTAAATAATTATTTGTGTTGTTATGCGCTGGGCGGCACAACTGTACATTTGGCAATTACACCAAGTGACCACAAATTTTCTAAAAGGAGCTACGCCATCCGTTGAATATGTTTCCGTACCAATAGCCGTCGCGCTGCTGTAGAACATATCAATATCGCACCAGGGCCCACAAATATTATTGAATTTCTCCGTATTGCCCAGCAAAGGCGCCGAGACAGGATATGGATCATAAGCACCGGCATCGGATGCTGTAAAATCCAAGCTGCCATTTGCGCCAATGCAAAGCTGCGTATAGTCCACCCCATAAAAATTAAATGTAAACCCTATTGGAAAAAGCGGAGAATATTCATCGTCCGAAAGTATGTCGGCAGTGATTGGAGTATCACCGGTTACATGAGCGGTAAGGATCGTACAGGGATTTGAGCAATTGACGGTATCGGCACTCGAGACCGTTACCTGTGCGTTTGCGGCAGTAACCCCAAAGAAAAGTACGATAGTGGCTACAATACTAAATAAGTAACAATTGCGTTTCATAATTCTTCTAAATAAGTCTATTAAAAAGTCGTTTCTCTATTCTTTGCCTGCTCAAAATAATAATACCGACCATGCAAAATGTATGGCTTCATATTTCTAAAGACAGCATTTACTCAAAATAGGTTAGTAAATTTATCGCTTTTTTTCAACAAACCCAATAAATAAAATAATATGTAAATATCAGAGGGCGCAAATACCTTATTTTATCATGCGTTAATTGTGCTGTTTTATTTATATACAACACTTAATCATACAGTTATTATGAAATGAATGTTATAATATAAAAATGCAACAGCCCCTCAGAAAAGAGGAGCTGTTGCATTTAAAATATCGGAATGTTATCAATCCGGTTTCTTTCCATCGAGGAAAGTATTGATCGTCTGGATGGCAGCCTGTTGATTATTCTGCTGGTCATTTACACCTACAGAATATCCGCTATAATAAGAATCGGATGATCCGGCCTGATTATCCAGCTTCATATTTTTCCTCAGGTAGGCTGGTACGGCCTCCATTTCATCACTGCTTTCGGTGCCCTTAATATTAAAGCTCATCCGGCGCAGGCGCTCTGCCCGGTCTTCGAGCGACCTCTTCTGCTCTTCAAACCTTCTTTTTTCTTCTATTTCATCGGCAGAGAGTATCCGCTCGCCTATTTTCATTATCGGCGTTTCCCTTGGTTCATCTTTGATCACTACCTGCATTGGTATGTCTTCCACCCTCCTGGTTTCCTGCATATAAACAGGCGCAGGGGTTTCAGCAACAACCTCTTGCTTCTCTTCTGCCAATTGCAAAAAATGGTCAGTTGGCGAAGGGGTATATTGCTCAAAAGGCTTGTTTTCTGTTACCGGATTCACAGCTACGGGTGTTTCCACTAGCACAGGCGCCATGCTTGATTGCTTTGCGTATGGCCATGTTTCGGCAGCGCGTGAATCGGTGGACTGCATATCGCCCAGCTTAACTACGATCTTCTCCGGCTCATTGTTCTTTGCAGGCATATCGATTTTGATATCCTTGTGATTGAAGCCGGTTGCTATTACGGTAACAGCTATACGCTCCTTCAGGTTTGGATCATGGCCCATACCCAGTATCACGTCGCAGTTATCACCAGCTTGCTGCTGCACATATGCCTGGATGGCTTCGGCCTCATCCATCGTATGCTCGAACTCTCCGGCGGCGGAGGTTATATTTAATAACAGCCATTTAGCGCCACTTATATCGCTGTCATTGAGCAACGGAGAGTTGAGCGCTTCTTCCACTGCCTGTGTAGCACGGTTCTCACCAACTGCCGATGCGCTGCCGAGGATAGCGACACCGCCATTTTTCATTACAGTGCAAACGTCTGCAAAGTCCACGTTTATCTGGCCGGTAGTGGTGATCACATCAGTGATACATTTTGCTGCTGTAGCCAATATATCATCCGCTTTTGCAAACGCCTGCGTGAACGGCAGGTTACCGAATTGCTGGCGCAGCTTGTCATTAGAAATGATCAGGATCGTATCAACGTGCTCGCGCATTTTGTCGATACCGTCCTGCGCCTGCTTCATACGCTTGCGGCCCTCGTAGGTAAACGGTGTTGTTACGATACCCACTGTGAGTATGCCGAGATCGCGGCAGATCTTTGACACCACTGGTGCGCCACCTGTACCTGTACCGCCGCCCATGCCTGCAGTGATGAACGCCATGCGGGTATTTACTTTCAAGATCTTAGCTACATCTTCCAGGCTTTCTTCGCATGACTGCTTGCCAATCTCGGGATTAGCGCCTGCGCCGAGCCCTTGTGTGAGGTGCGGGCCGAGCTGTATCTTATTGGCCACCGGGCTTAATGCCAGCGCCTGTGAATCGGTGTTGCACACCACGAAATCGACACCATCTATGCCGAGGCTGTGCATGTAGTTTACAGCATTGCTTCCGCCGCCGCCTACACCTATCACTTTAATAATGGACGATTGATTTTTGGGGATTTCAAAATGTATCATATCCTGTTGTTTTGTGAGTTAGTAAAAGGTTAGTTGTGAATGAGAATTTTATTCGGTCCCGATAGCTATCGGGATGGGATTTCAGTTTTAGTTTTTGCTATTGTATTTCCTGATCTTCTACGTCTTCAAACAATTTCATGAATTTGCCCTTCAGCCCGTCGAACAGCTTCTTGACATTTTCATTCCGTTTTCGCGATTTCGGCTGTGTGATCTCTGCAACCTCTTGGGGGCTTCTTTCCGCAACCGGCGGCTCCGACACCTCCATTTCTATCGTTTCTTCTCTTTCTACCACCAGCGGTTTAAGGTCTTCCCCGGTAATGTGGATCATGTTGCCGCCTTCTCCTGCAAAGCGCATCTTGCCGCTTTCGTAGTCGTAGTAACCACGGAGTATCAAGCCAATACAAGTGGAATACATAGGGTTCATCAGCTGGTCGGCGTGGCCGCCGGCAAGATGCTCGTTGGGGTAACCAATGCGCGCGCCCATACCGGTAGCGAACTCAGTAAGCTGCGTGATATGCTTCAGCTGTGCGCCGCCACCCGTAAGGATGATACCACCGCAGAGCCGCTTGTCCATATCTATCTGTTTCAGGTGATACATGACATAGTCGAGTATCTCCTGCATACGCGCCTGTATGATGTGCGCGAGGTTCTTCACGGATATTTCCTTTGGCGGTAAACCACGGAGGCCCGGTATAGTAATGTAAGCGTTGACGTTTGCCTCATCGGCAAGGGCAGTACCAAACTGTACCTTCATCTGCTCTGCCTGTGCGCGCAACACACCGAGGCCATTACGAATATCATTGGTGATGTTCACACCGGCATATGGTATCACAGCGGTATGCTTCAGGATGCCGTCATAATACACAGCGAGGTCGGTAGTGCCTCCGCCTATGTCCACTATGGCAACACCTGCTTCGAGGTCTTCGTCATTCATTACCGCAGCTGCGGATGCCAATGGCTGCAGCACGAGGTCGCGGGTAATGAGGCCGGACTTGTCGACGCAACGCTTGATATTGCGAATGGCATTACGGTCGCCGGTGATGATGTGGAAGTTGGCGCCTATCTTAACACCGCTCATACCTATCGGGTCGAGCACATCGGGTGTGCTGTCGACGGTAAAGTCCTGTGGCACGACAGTTATGATCTGGTCGCCGGCCGGGATGTAGGTTTTGTTCTGGTCGCGCACCAGCATGTCTATATCTTCCTGGCTTATTTCGTTCTCAGAGTTTGAGCGCACCCTGTCGCCGCGGGTCTGCAGGCTCTTGATGTGCTGGCCGGCAATGCCCACATAAACTTCCTTGAGCTCCAGGTTGGGGTTGGAAAGCAGACACCTTTCCATAGCTTGCTCTATGGACCGGATACACTGCTCAATATTCATGACCACACCGTGGCTCACGCCTGCTGAGTCTGCGCGGCCAAATCCGAGAATATCGACCTTGCCAAACTCATTTTTTCTGCCGGCAATGGCTACCACCTTTGTGGTTCCGATATCCAGGCCGACGATAATGGGCTGTTCATTTTTGCTCATGTTGCTGCGGTTTTAAAAATTATTAATTGCCTTTATTTTTCAGGATACACGTACTTAGGTGAGGCCTGTTTTTTAGTTTTTTCTTTGTTGTCTTTTTTTGCTTTGCTATTGTCGTTTGCCTTTGCTTTAGGTGGAACAGCATGATGCACTCGTTTGTCCTTCACCTGCGGCTTTACTATCTTTTTAGGCACTGCTTTTGCAGCCGGTTTTGGTTTTTCTTTCGCTGCCTTATCGGTTTTCTGCGGCGCAGGCTTTACTACGGGCGTGGCGGCAGTTTTAGCTTCAGCTGTTCGCGTAGAATCTTTCGCATCATTTTTAGCCTCCGTTTCCACAATGCTGTTTATCCAGTTCATCGTTGATACGGCCTTATCCACGGGGCCACTGTAAGGGATAGCCGGTGAAGCCACAACCTGGCCCTTGAACCGCAGGTCGAGCGTTTCGTATTTATCCCACCCTATCCTGTTCAGCACATTTTTGTAGAACACAAACAGGTTATTGAATTTGTCCCTCATCAGGGATGTATCGCCGAACAATATTTTCTGGTCTCCCAATATAGACAGCAATTCAAAAGACCCTGCGGTATCAACAATCACCTGCGATATCTGTGCGCTCCAGAAAGTATCGGACTGTATGGTGTTTACGAACTTTAATATCTGCTTCCTCAATGCCCAGCCAGCGCTGTCATTTTGTATTTCCGGCGCGTTGGTTACCACTGTAGTATAGTACACATAATTCTCAGACAGGGGCATAATGCTCATTGTGGCATCCATGTAATAGCTGTGGCTATCTGCACCGAATATGCGCACTACCGGCACGCGCTGGGTTACATACATATGCAGCACCCGGTCATTATCCACAAACACCTGGGCATTGGCTACCCAGGGATCAGCCAGGATCACCTGCTCCATACCCTTTACATCAAGATGGGCAACGGGGGTATTCATTACATCTATGCCCCTGTTGTTGACGGCAAGGTCCATGATCTCCTTCTCTTCTATAAAGTGATACTTCTTATCGTTCTTGATATGCACGGCTACGCTGGACAGCATTTTGCTGTCCTCAATACGGGAGGCGCTGACAATAGCAATAATGCAGCCTGTGCTTACCACTACAGTAAGGAACACCTGCAATATTTTGCGTACCGATATTTTGCGCTTAGCCGCCATTATTTTCCTAACAATATATTTTTAACCGGTTCCACTAATTTGTCAATATCCCCCGCACCAGCTGTGATGAACATATCCAGCGGTGCAGCCTTCACATACTCCAGCACAGCTTCTTTAGACATGATGGTATGCGCAGGGTTGTTCATTTTATCTGCTATCATTTTTGATGTCACTCCCTCCATAGGCAACTCACGGGCGGGGTATATATCCAGTAACAAAACCTCATCCGCCATATCCAGGCTCGCGGCAAAGCCGTCGGCCAGGTCGCGGGTCCGGCTAAACAAGTGCGGCTGAAAACATACCACGCACCTGCGGCCCGGGAACAAATGTTTTGCGCCACCTATCAGCGCTGCCAACTCTTCCGGGTGATGAGCATAGTCATCTATGTAAACGACCTTCTTATTCTTCACCACGTATTCGAAGCGGCGCTTAACCCCCATGAATGCCGGCAATACACGTTTCACCGCCGCGCCATCTATACCGAGCAGCTGTGTTACCGCTATGGCCGCCACCGCATTCTCTACATTGTGCATGCCACCTACCTGCAGGTGAACCTGCTCCAATATGCAGTCAACACCCTTTACATCAAAAATGTATCCGCCATCCTTTTGCATGATATTCCCGGCATAAATATCAGCGGCATCGTTTTGCAGGCTGTAGGTGAGCGTGTGGTCTCCTTTAAGTTCTGCTTCCCGGTGCAGGCCGTGCTTTACCAGCAGTGTGCCACCTGGCTTTATGTTTTTTGTGTACTGGATAAATGCCGCTTCCATCGCCTCTACCGTGCCATAAATATCAAGATGGTCGGCATCCATAGCGGTAAGTACGGCTATGTCCGGCTTCAGCTTCAGGAAGCTACGGTCGTACTCATCGGCTTCCACCACAGCAGTATTCCTGCTGCTGTGCCAGTAATTACAATCATAGTTCACAGATATGCCGCCCAGGAAGGCGTTGCCGCCATAGCCGGTTTCACGGAGCAGGTAAGCGATCATGGTAGAAATAGTAGTCTTGCCATGAGTGCCCGCCACCGTTACTGCATACATAGCCTCAGTGATCCATTGCAGCACATCGCTACGCTTATAGACCGGGAACTTATTATTGATGTACCAGTTAAGCTCTGTGTGATCTTTGGGAATGGCAGGCGTATAGACCACGAGTTGTGTGTCTTTATCCAGCAAGGTTTCATCATCTGTATAATGAATGCTCATTCCCTCTTTAGCAAGATGTCTGGTAAGGTCAGTTTCGGTTTTATCATAGCCACTCACGACCGCGCCCTGCTCACGGAAAAACCGCGCAAGCGCACTCATACCGATGCCGCCGATACCTATGAAATACACCCTTTTTATTTCCCTTACGTTCATTATAAATTCAAAATTCAAAAGCCAAAATTCAAAAAATCGCTCAACTAGTTAACTACTTAATTCCATCACTTTCTTTGCTATGCGCTCATCTGCATCTTTTATTGCCATGCTTTTAAGATTCACCGACATCCTTTGCTGCGTGGCATCGTCGTTCAATAGTTCTTTCAATTTTTTTACAAGTTCTGTTGGCGCATCGCTGTCCTTTACCAAAATTGCTGCTTCACGGTTCACAAGCGCCATTGCATTGCTGGTCTGGTGGTCTTCAGCTGCGTAGGGATAGGGTACGAATATTACCGGCCGCCCCGCAATGCACAATTCGGCAATGGCCAGCGCCCCCGCCCTTGATATAACTACATCTGCCGCAGCATATGCCTTGTCCATTTCTTTTATGAAGTCATGCACCTTTACCTTTTCACTGTATTTTGCCGCTCGGGTTTTAGCTTGCTCGTAGTAAGGCTTGCCCGTTTGCCATATCAGCTGCACATCTTCTTTCATCAGCTCATCCAACTGTGCATCTATGCCTTCATTTATAGACTTAGCGCCAAGGCTGCCACCAACTATAAGTATGGTCTTCACCCCTTCACGCAGCCCGAAATATTTTTTCCCTTCTGCACCCGTTGCCTTCATATCGGATATGCTCTTACGCACCGGGTTACCGGTTATAATGATCTTGTCTTTAGGGAAGAACTGCTCCATATTTTCATAAGCCACGCATATTGCCCTTGCCCTTCTGCCTAATATTTTATTGCTCTTCCCTGCGAAAGAATTTTGTTCCTGTATAAGTGTGGGTATATTCATACCCTGGCCAATATTCAAAACCGGGAAGCTGGCGTATCCCCCTACGCCAACTATAATCCCCGGTTTGAACTGCTTTATGATGCTCTTAGCCTGCATCCGGCTCTTTATCAATTTAAAAGGCAGTGAGAGATTTTTTAAAATACTGCCCCTGTTAAATCCCGCTATATCCAGTCCTATTATTTCAAATCCTTCCTGCGGCACTTTCTCCATTTCCATCTTACCCTTTGCGCCCACAAACAACAGCTCAGTACCAGGGCGCAGCCGCTGCAGGGCATGGCCCACCGCTACTGCCGGGAAGATATGCCCGCCTGTTCCACCACCTGCTATGATCACGCGCAAATTGCTCATTTTATATTGCCGGTACCGGCGTTATGCCTGTTGTCGTTTTAGTTGTTTTTGTTTTCTTCCCTTCCAATGCCGCAACTGCTATTTCTTCTGTTGCCGCTTCTTCCGTTTCTTCATTTTCTTCAGCGGGCTCATCAAAAGTCCGCTCCGTTACTTTCTTCCGTGGCTTCCGCTCGGGCTTCTTTACACCTTCCATTTCATCCACATACCTGCTTACACTCAGTACTATGCCTATAGCAATACTGGTGAACCATATAGAGGACCCGCCCATGCTGATCATAGGAAGCGTGAGGCCCGTAACGGGCACCAGGTGCACGTTCACTGCCATATTCAACATAGCCTGAAATACCAAGGTGATGCTGAGCCCGACTGCGAGGAACGCCCCAAACGCAAAAGGACACCGCTTAAAGATGAGTATGCTGCGCCACAAGAACAGCAAGTACAGCATCATTACCACAGCGCCACCTAACAATCCGTATTCTTCGATAATGATCGCAAAAATGAAGTCGGAATAAGGGTGCGGCAGGAAGTTTTTCTGGAGGCTTTTACCAGGCCCTTTGCCTGTTATGCCGCCATTGGCGATGGCGATCTTCGCCTGCTGCACCTGGTAAACATCTTCGGTCTTCCCATCTTTCTTTTTGCCGCCGGCGAAGTCTTCTATTCGCTGCTGCCATGTTTTCGCCCGTCCAAACCCGGTAAGCTTGGAGACCGTGAACAATACAGAGATACCAATGATACCAACAGCGCCAAGTAACAACAGGTGCTTCACCTGCACACGGCCAATGAAGAATACAATGCTGCAGGTAGCGCCCAGCATTAATGCTGTGGACAGATTAGCGGGCGCAATGAGTGCACAAGTAAACAACATGGGCAACAGCACAGGGATGAAGCCTTTTTTCAGATCCTTGATCACATCCTGCTTCATGCTCAGCACGCGGGCGAGGAACATGAACAGTGCCAGCTTGGCAAGGTCTGATGTCTGGAACGTGAGATTGATGACCGGCAGCTTTATCCAGCGAGAGCCCTCATTAAGACTGGTGCCGAAAAACAATGTATATACTAATAACGGCAGGCTCAGCAAATATAAGATCACCGCTATGCGCGCAAATTTTGTGTAGTTTATTTTATGTACCCAGTAAGTGATAAGCAAGCCGAGGCCCAATACCATTACCTGCTTTACCAGGTAGTAGCTCGAGTTCTTCTCCATGCGGTAAGCCAGCGACCCTGTGCTGCTATATACCGCCAGCAGGCTGATGAAGGACAACAGCACGACCACGCCCCAGATAACCTGGTCGCCCTTCGTCTTCGTCAGTAATTGCTTCATGTGGTCTGCCATTTCCAAATAAAAGTCAAAAAATTAAAAATCAAAACCTAAGCCTAATTCAACCGTTCACTCTATCAATTCACACAACAATCCAAATTCCCTAATTCCCAATTCCATAAGAACTACAAATTCTTCACTGCTTGCTTAAACTGTATTCCTCTGTCTTCATAGTTTTTAAACAAATCGAAACTGGCGCATGCAGGGGAAAGCAGCACTACGTCGTTGCCCTGGGCCAATCTGTATGCTGCCTTTACGGCCGCCTCTGCACTGTTAGTATCCACTATCGTCTCTACCACATCGTCGAATGCGGCATGAATAGGCGTGTTGTCAACACCCATGCACACAATGGCATGTACTTTTTCGGCAACCAGGTTCAGTATTTCGGTATAGTCATTTCCTTTATCCTGTCCGCCGAGGATGAGCACCACCGGCTTCTTCATGCTTTCCAGCGCAAACCAAACCGAATTAACATTAGTTGCTTTGCTATCATTAATGAAATCGACGCCGCGCACGGTAGCTACAAACTCGAGGCGGTGTTCCAGCCCTTCAAAACCCGCGAATGTCTCTTTAAGTTTTTCCCTTCTCACGCCCGCTATGCGCGCCGATATACCCGCTGCCATGCTGTTATATTGATTGTGACGGCCTTTTATAGACAGATCGTGGATCGACATGTCCAGGTTGTCATTATCGAAGTCTATGCGCATGCGTTCATTGCGGATGAATCCGCCTTCGTTGCCAATGTTGTTATCGCTCATCGTAAAGTGTATTGTAGTAGCGTGAATAGAATGGGTTGCGATATAATCTCTTATTACTTTGTCATCTGTATTTATTACGAAGTAGTCGTTGTGAGTCTGGTACTTTGTTATGTTGAATTTTGAAGCCACATAGTTGTCAAATACATAGTCGTAGCGGTCCAGGTGGTCGGGCGTAATGTTCAGCAGCACAGCCACATCCGGCCGGAACTGGTGAATATCATCGAGCTGAAAACTACTTACCTCCATCACATACCATTTGCATGGCCGCTCGGCTATCTGGCGTGCAAAGCTGTAGCCTATATTACCCACCATTGCCACGTCGTAGTCGGCGTTCTTTAGTATGGTATAGGTCAGCTTTGTTGTGGTGCTTTTGCCATTGCTGCCGGTGATGGCTATTATCTTACTATCCCCTTTATACCTGAAACCAAACTCTATCTCGCTGCACACCTCTATCCCTGCGGCACGTACCAGCTTCATGATCGGTGTTTTGTCGCTGATGCCGGGGCTTTTCACCAGGCATACGGCAGAAAGCACCTTGTCAGAGGTATGTGATCCTTCTTCAAACGCTATTTCCTGCTGCTGCAACACTTGTCTAAACTGTTCTTTTATCGTTCCGCCATCGCTTACAAACACGTCCCACCCTTGTTGCTTTCCCAGCAAGGCTGCGCCCACACCGCTTTCCGCGGCGCCGAGTATCACGAGGCGTTTTGTGTTTGTGCTCACTATTGCAGTTTTAATGTTACGATACTCATTATCGCCAGCAGGATACCTATGATCCAGAAGCGGGTTACTATTTTTGATTCGTGGTATCCTGATTTCTGATAGTGATGGTGCAGCGGCGCCATCTTAAATATCCGTCGGCCTTCGCCATACTTCTTCTTCGTGCGCTTGAAGTACCATACCTGCAGTACCACGGAAAGATTCTCTACGAGGAAGATGCCGCAGATAATAGGTATCAATAATTCTTTGCGCACGATTATGGCAAGGGAAGCAATGATTCCACCTAGCGCAAGGCTGCCGGTATCGCCCATAAAAACCTGCGCAGGATAGGCGTTATACCAAAGGAACCCAACACATGCCCCAACAAATGCACCAATGAAAATGGATAGCTCACCAAGGTTCGGGATGTCCATTATATTCAGGTAGCCGGCAAAAAGATAGTTGCCCGATACATACGCAAACACGCCCAGGCAAACACCTATTATGGCCGACACCCCGGTAGCGAGGCCATCAATTCCATCTGTGATATTGGCGCCGTTGGACACTGCCACGATTATGAAGATGACAAACAGGATATAGATGATCGGCGTTGTTATCGCCACATATTTCTCACCGAATATCTTCGCTATTTTTTCATACCGGAATTCATGACCCTTTATAAATGGAATAGTGGTGGTTGCAGTTCTCACATTTACATACGCCTGCGTCTTGCCATTTTCATCTTTTCTTGTGAATTGCCCGGCCTCCAGTTTTTCAGCGGCGCTGTGCAGGCCATTGTTTCCGGGGCCCACTTCCCTGCTGATCACTACATGGTTGTTGTAGTACATGGTAACACCAATGATGATACCGAGCCCTACCTGTCCCAATATTTTAAAACGACCAGCCAGGCCTTCTTTATTCTTTTTGAACACCTTGATATAGTCATCCAGGAAGCCGACCAGGCCCAGCCATATGGTAGAAACCAGCATGAGCACTATATACACATTGAGCACACGGGCAAACAAAAGTGTTGGTATCAGGATGGCCGAGATGATGATGAGCCCACCCATAGTTGGCGTGCCTCTCTTTTGTGCTTCGCCGGCAAGCCCAAGATCGCGCACTGTTTCGCCGATCTGCTTGCGCTGCAAGAACGCAATGAGCCGCTTACCCATGAGCATGGATATCACCAGAGAAAGGATGATGGCCATGGCTACACGGAACGTAATAAAATTGAACACCCCTGCCCCCGTAAGGTGGATGGTATCGCGCAGGTATGTGAACAAATAGTACAGCATCGCCTTATTTATTTAATGTTTCAAACGCTTCGGTTAATACTTCGCGGTCGTCAAAATGATGTTTTACTCCCTTTATCTCCTGGTATGTTTCGTGCCCTTTACCGGCAATCAGTATTATATCCCCGGCTTGCGCCAATGAACACGCTACCTTTATCGCCTCTCTTCTGTCTGTTATGCGCAGGCTCTTTCTCTTCTGCGGTGCAGTAAGTCCGGCCTCCATTTCATTCAGTATTTCTTCCGGGTCTTCGCTTCGCGGATTGTCTGCTGTGAGTATCGCTTTATCGCTATGCTCGCAAACTACCTGAGCCATTATCGGCCGCTTGGTCTTGTCGCGGTCGCCACCACAGCCGGCCACGGTTATTAGTTGCTGCCCGTCCTGGCGCAACTGGTTTATGGTAGCCAGCACATTTATCAATGCATCGGGGCTATGTGCGTAATCCACAATGCCGAGTATTTTATCCTTCGGTGACAGATATGTTTCAAACCTACCGGCCGCTCCCTGCAGGCCGCTGAGCACTGCCAGTACTTCCATCTTATCTTCTCCCAGCAATTTTGCAGCACCGTACACAGCAAGCAAGTTGTAGGCATTGAATGTACCTATAAGCCGGAAGTGTACGTCCTGCCCGTCTATGTTCATAAACAAGCCGGTAAGATTATTTTCCAGTACTTTACCTTTCACTGTTGCCGGCATACGCAGGCTATAGGTGTGTTTATCTGCTTTTGTATTCTGCAGCATCACCATACCACGCTTATCATCGGCATTAGTTAGTGCAAAAGCGTCTTCTGGCAGATCGTCAAAGAATTGCTTCTTTACACGGATGTATTCGTCAAATGTTTTGTGGTAGTCGAGATGATCGTGGGTAATGTTTGTAAACACGCCACCTACAAACCTGATGCCTGCAATACGGCGCTGGTGAATGGCGTGAGAACTCACCTCCATAAAAGCATAAGTACAGCCCGCATCCGCCATTTCTCTCAGCAAAGCATGAATAGATACCGAATCAGGCGTTGTGTGCGTTGCCTTGACAACCTTATCATGAATGTGGTTTTGCACAGTAGAAAGCAAGCCGCTTTTATGGCCCAGCGCTTCAAACAATTTGTATAAAAGCGTAGCGGTAGTTGTCTTACCATTGGTTCCGGTAATACCCACCACTTTCAATTCTTCTGACGGGAAACCATAAAACGCATCGGCTATAAGGCCTGCCGCTTCTGCGCTATCCTGTACCTGCACAAAAGTGATCCCGGCTGCCATCATTTCCGGCAGCCGCTCGCATACGATCACTGACGCACCTTGCCCGATAGCCTTCTCAATAAATGCATGGCCGTCGGAAAGCGTGCCTCTTACCGCAACAAATGCGCTACCCTTCGTCACCTTACGAGAGTCGATGCAGACACTGCCAACCGGCATTGCCAGATCGCCCTGCGTTGCCACCGGGGTCACATTTATCAATATGTCGCGTAGTACCGGCATTAGCTTAATTGCAGTATTATTGTTTGTCCTTTTGTTATTATTGTTCCTGGTGTTATCGATTGTCCGCGTACTTTTCCTTTTCCCTGCACTGTCACCTGCAGGCCGCTTACTTCCAGCATGTACACCGCATCTTTCACACCCATACCCGTTAGGTCCGGCATTATGTTGCGGTATATTTTCTTTGCAGTAACGGCCATGTGCCGGTTAGAGTCTGTCTTCAACTCCATCATCCGGTTAACATCTTCTCCCGGTAATGAGGTATGCTTATCCAATGCGTTCAGCATTACGCGGTAGTTCCTTGCAGTCGCCGCCTTTGCGGATATAGTGCCACCGCCGTTTTTAGCAAGGCTATCCAGCGGCCCGGCCCATGCGCCGATATTCTCAGAGAAAATTTTATCTGCAACCATGCGGAATACAGGTGCAGCAATAGCGCCACCATAGTATGCTGCTGAATTCGGCTTGGTCCTGATCACAACGCATATGGTATATTTAGGCTGGTCGGCTGGAAGAAATCCAACAAATGAACCCTGGTACACACCATCTGTATATCTGATGCCTTTGTCGGCAACCTGTGCCGTGCCCGTCTTTCCTGCCATTGTGTAGTATGGCGATTCAATGCCCTTGGCTGTACCTTCTGTGACCACGGCACGCATACACTTTTGTATCTGGGCCACTACCGATGAGTCGCCCACCTGCTCTATTTCAGTTGGCTCAAAGTTTTTCACTTCTTTACCATATTCTTTTATGGAGCTTACCAGGTATGGTTTCATCATCTTGCCGTTATTGGCAATGGAATTGTACAACATACAAGTATGCAGTGGTGTGATCTGCACATTATAGCCCGCAGCCATCCATGGAAGAGATGTATTGCTCCACTCTTTGGAACCAGGCGTTACGACATGAGTCGGCCGCTCTCCTATCAGGTCTATACCGGTAGGCTTATCCAGGTGCAGCGCTTTGAGGTGGTCTGTGAATTTCGCGGGATTTTCGTGATAATACGTATAGGCCAGTTTTGCAAAAGCCGCGTTGCTTGATTCGGCATATGCTTTCCATATAGGCATAGCATGTAAGCCAAGGTGCGAGTCCCTCATCACTTCGTTGCCAAAATGTATAGCGCCGCCTTCTGCATCCACTATATTCTCTACATTAGTGAGCTTGTCATTCAGCAGTGACAGCAGGGTTACCAGCTTAAACGTAGAGCCCGGTTCGGTAGGGCTAAGCGCATAGTTGTAATCTTCCCAGTAGCTGCCGTCTTTTTGCCGTCCCAGGTTCACCAGGGTGCGTATTTTGCCGGTTTTGACTTCCATTACAATGCAGGTACCGTAGAGGCATTCATACTTTTCGAGAATGCTCATAAGCGCATGCTCGGCCACATCCTGCACATTGATGTCGATAGTGGTCACAATGTCTTCGCCATTTACAGGGTCCACTTCAGAGCCTTCTATGGGCACCCAGACATTACCCGTGCTTTTCTGCACTACACGACGGCCATTCTCACCTATCAGTTCCTTGTTATACTTTGCTTCAAGCCCGGTTATGTTGCTGTCCCTGAATTCGCCGATAACGCGCTTTGCCAGCAGATCGTATGGCGTTGTTCGTTTTTCTTTCGAGTCTTCTATGAAGCCACCATAGCCCTTCCCCTTATTAAAGATCGGGAATGACCGAAGCGCCTCATATTGGTAATATTTCAGCTTGTGACCCAGTGGATAATACTTGTCCTCCTCATTATATGCACGTACAAACTCTTCCTTATACTCTTCCGCCGACTTATCAGCAAACAGGCGCGAAACGCAACGGGAAAGCGAATCGATATTTTTTGCAAACAGCCCGGAGTCTATAACCGAGAAATCGATATGCACATCAAATTCCGGTATTGAGGAACTAAGCAACACACCGTCTTCCGTATATATATTCCCCCGTTCGGCCATTAGTGTATCGAAACGCGTATGCATTTCTTTTGCCATGGCACGTAGCTTCGGCCCTTCTTTTACCTGGATCATAGCGGCCTTGATGATGATAGCAAGCCCAAACACGCAAATGCATGTAAAAGCGATGTACACCCTGAACCGTATGTCTTTTTTTATGTCCACTTTTTTTAGTCTAAAGTATTTAGTAGAAAGTCTAAAGCTGTTTCCCAAACAATCCCAATTCCCAACTACTAATTCCCAATTCCTTTATTTCTTTATCTTGTACGCCGGAAGCAAAGAAGGTTTAAGCCCTATTTTTTCTGCATTCCTTATTACCTGTGTTTCTGTCTTCACATACATCAGCTGCGACTTGGTGTCCATATACTTCCACCGCAGTTCCTTTATGATCTTGTTCTGCGCATTAATCTCCCGCTGTATATCAATAGCACGATGGCTGTTGCTGATATACAACACGCACAAAAGGGCTATAAAGGCCAGGAAAGGAATATTATTGACTATCGCTTTATAAGACACTTTTTCCACCAACGACCGCCAGTCGTTCCTAACCCGCTGTGCGGGCGTCAGCGCTTCCTGCGGCTGACTCATCTGCTCTTCGTTACTCATATAAACCCTAAATCCCTAAAGGGACTTTCCCTTGTTATCTGTTTCAATTATTCCACCCCTACTCTTCATCCTATGAGGAAGCCCCTTTATGGGTTTGGGGTTTTCTCTGCCACCCTCAACCGTGCGCTGCGCGAGCGCGGGTTTTTCTTCAATTCTTCCTCACCGGGTTCTATCGGTTTTGCATTTACGGGTTTCAGCAGGGGCACTATTGCTTCTTCATATTCGCCAGCTTCGTCCCAACGCCCTCTTTTTATATAGTGCTTCACTATCCGGTCTTCCAGCGAGTGAAACGATATCACACTTAGTCGCCCCCCTGGTTTCAGGCTCGTGGCTGCCTGCTGTAAAAATTCCTTCAGCGCACCCAGCTCGTCATTCACTTCTATCCGCAATGCCTGGAACACCTGTGCCAGGTACTTGTTAGGGTTGCCCCGTATCACCGGTCCCAGCATTGCTTTCAATCCCTCTATCGTTTGCACCGTGCGCCCTTTTCGTTGTCCTGCAATGTGTTTTGCCAGTTCTTTCGAATTGCGCACTTCACCGTATTGTTCAAAGAGCGTATGCAACTGTTGTTCGCTGTATGTCCTCAAAATCTCTGCGGCCGTCAGTTCCGATCGTTTGTCCATCCTCATATCCAGCGGTCCGTCGAAGCGTATCGAAAAACCACGTTCTGCGGTGTCAAACTGAAAAGAACTTACCCCGAGGTCTGCCAGTATCCCATCCACTTCACTCTGCCCGTGCAACCTTAAAAACCGCTTCAGGTATTTAAAGTTCTCGGTCACCGGGATCAGCCTTGCATCATCCGGCTTATTCTTCCATGCATCGGCATCCTGGTCAAATGCTATCAGCTTTCCCTGCGGCCCCAGCTTTTCCAGTATCAGCCTGCTGTGCCCACCACCACCAAATGTGGCATCCACATATACACCGTTTTCCTTTATTGCCAAACCATCTACTGCCTCATGTAAAAGAACTGTTGTGTGGTAAAAACCAGGTGTGCCCATTTTATAGATTTTCAAAAGGGTTCCCAAAATCATTTGCCACATCTTCCGCCAACTTGCTGAAACCACCAACACGCTCACGGAGATAATTATAATAAGTATCTTTATCCCACAATTCCACTTTATTGCCCTGCGCACTTAACACAGCATCTTTCTTGATACCTGCATGGTCCTGCAAAGGTTTGGGCAGCAGTATGCGGTCGGCACTATCTGCCTCCACTATTGTTGCCCCATTCAGAAATAATCTTTTGAATTCTCTTACGGCCGGTTTGAAATCATTAAGGCGATTTATCTTTTCACTGATCGCACTCCAGACATCCATTGTGTATATCGACAGGCAATTTTCAAAACCACGGTTTATGACAAACTTTTCCCCCATCCCTTCAGCAAGCTGCTTCCGGAATCCCGATGGCAATAAGAAGCGCCCTTTGGCGTCTATTGCTACTTCATATTCACCGAGAAAACTAGTCATGTGTGTGTTGAAACTCTGCAAAAACAATTCTTCCCACAAAATAACACATTTCTCCACTATTTTCCACAGAATTAACATTACATATTTATCCACATCCTGATATATGAGCTGAAAGCCTTACCTGTATTGGCTATCAGCAGCATTTGTGGTCAAAAACCACAAAAAGGATGTTGATAACCTGTTAGTTGGAGTGGATAAGCTGTTTGTTAGGAACACAAAAAATGCGGCTATAACCTGTAAATTGGAAAATTCTGGCGAAAAACGGAATGTGGATAACTGCATTTTTTCCTCTCTTTTTTGTTTTTAGTTGATATTTCTGCGCGCTCCTTACCGGCAATTTTCATTTTACAAAATTGTTAAAAGCGGCATAATTTTTGCCTTTAAATAAAATACAATCCATTTAGTTTTATTTAATAACTAACGGTTAATAAACGCACTTTTATGCATATAGGTATAAACCGCTTTTTCTTGCTATTGGCTTTTATTTTTGGAATAATTCAACCTTCAACTGCGCAAACGGTAACTTACTATCCAACAGGTGAGGAATTCTCGGGCCCGTTTCCAAGTTGGAAAAATGTGAAGACCGATTTTGGGGCGATGGGTGACGGGGTAACTGATGATGCGGCGGCGATCAATGCCGCGCTCCTTGCAATGAGAAATACCGGGACTAATAATTATAATGTACTGTACTTTCCTGCAGGTACTTACCTTATAAACGATACCCTGTTTAATGTGAACAGGATAAGCGGCGAAGACTATTCCGGTGTACAGATCATTGGCGAAGACCCTGCCACAGCCATTATCAAATGGAATGGAGCTGCCTTTGGTACCATGCTTTATGTGAACGGATGGTATATGCGTGTGAGCCGCCTCACGTTTGACGGTAATGGAACAGCCGAAAGGGGTATATTCCACACGGGCGGATTTTCTACGGGCTGTGAATGGAGTGACCTGTTTTTTGTAAATTTTAATCCTGTGTATAGTATAGGGCTAGACTTTAGTGCGCCGGTCAACGGCCAGGCGGAGAATGCCATTATGCGCTGCAGATTTACAGGCGTGAAGTATGGTATCATGAGCTGCAACTGGAACAGCCTGGACCAATGGGTATGGAACTGCCTCTTTGCAGATTGTCATGCCGCGCTGGATCAATGCACGGGCTACTGCCAGGCATATGGAAATGTTTTTCTCAGGTCGGTATGGTATGACATCAGCGGCTCGCCATATAAGAACGTTATGATGAATAATACCTCCATCAATTCAGCATGCTTTCTTCAAACACAGGACGGCTGGCTGCAAGGCAATAAAATATATAGCAATGTTGATGATTCGGTGCACACGAGTATCGGCTCAATGCTGGTGGACAATATTATCAGTACGCCAAGCAATGCCTGGCCCTCCGCGCGTGTAAGAAATGGCTCCAACACCGTAATAGGAAATACATTCTGCAAGACGAAACATATCTGGCCCTACTTCCCAATACAGCCACCCTTCCAGCAGTTTGACCACGGCCTTGGCGGATCTTACAACGTGGGTAAAGAAATAGAGAAAAGTATTGACAACGATGCCTCCACCAGTTTCGCCTCACAGGTTGCTGATGGCCTTGGCGGTATTCAGTGGAACTGCCCTTTGGGAACCAGGAGGACAGTGAAAAAATATACTTTATCAGCGCCGCCTAACAGTGGCGGCAAGTCGCCCGGCACATTCATTCTGCGGGCTTCCAACGATTGGGGTTATACATGGACTACGCTTGATACCGAAGTGGCGCAGGTCTTTACAGGTGGCGGTGGCCTGCATACCTATACGATAACCAATACTACTCCTTACGGCATTTATGAATTCCGGCCAACAGTTGGTAATGCCTCCGGCTGGATAGAGGTGATCGAATTCCATTTGTACGATTCATCGGGCAGTGACCTGACACAGGACGGTACAGGCTTATTGTGTGGCGCTGACGAACCATGGGGCACTTATATCTCCCTGGATAACAATGTTGTTGATTCATCGGCAATACCTGCACCAACGACTGTATCGCTGCCCGGTACGCCACCCAATATGCACCGAACTATTTTTGAAGTACCGACCGGAACGGGTGATGATGCACTTGCTATTCAAACCAAAATCGATTCCGCGGCCATGCTGCCGTTGGGCAACAAACCAGTGGTACACATTCCCAATGGCTTGTTCAATATACTCCGCACTATCAATGTGCCGGCTGGCAGCGATATGCAGCTGATTGGCGATGGAGTAGGTTCCGGCACCATTACCCGGCTCAACTGGACCGGAGACACCACTGGCCCGCTTATGAAGTGCGCAGGGCCAAGCAGCGTAACGATAAAAGATATGCTGCTGATATCGAAATATACCAGCGGAGTAGAGCCATTAGTTATTGAAGATGCAGACCAGGTTGGCGGCCGTATTTACGGCAACCAGTTTCACGCAGGCGGGCATGATGTGGACCATTATGGAGATGTGGGCATATATGCGGATGGTGTAGAGAACAGCGACATTACCCTCATCTGCGGAGGCCCGGGAGAGTGCCTGAATGGCGCTATTAAAGCAAAAGGAGGAACTGTGCTGTCCTCTGGCGGAAATACCAATGGCCAGTTCTCCTGCTTATCCGGGGCATCCGGAGGAACCCAGAATTTATTCAGTGTAGTGGATGGCGGACGTATTACTGCGGAAGGAATGTGGTATGAGGGCTATCAGAATGTGCTGACGGACGGGCTGATCGACCTGGAGAATTGCACAGGAAAATTATCCCTGGCCTGTATGGCATGGTATCTCGACAGCAATTGCCATGAGCCCATCATTCATACTAACAATTTCAGTGGAAATTTAACACTTGTTCTTAATCATTTGAACCAGATAGAGTGGTCCAAAAGCGTAATGGAAGGTTCTGGTACAGGAGCCAATTTACTCAGCGCTTATAACGACTGGGGGCAGTCCGCTCCAATGGGTGGAACCGCAGACTCAGTTTGGCAAGATCTTACCTCCCCTGATGCTAACGCGGCCTTTTACCGCAACAATGCAACGACTAACCTTCACTACCTGGACGATGTCGTTGATAAAGTACATAACAAGCTGCCGGATAGCACAGTGCTGCTCAATGACCTAACGCAGCTACGTGCAGTGCGCGCAGACCCACCTATGGATATGGCTGCAGGTGTTACCGATGTAAAGCTTTTCAGGGTAAGCATATGGGGAGCGCAACGGAACGCAGCAGCGCATTTTATTGGCGTGCCTACTGTGCTCACCACCTCAGCGCCGAATGTTCAGAATGTCAAAACAGGTATTGTGTCCCTATACCCCACCGTGGTGCAACAAAATTATACAGTTGCTTACAACCTCCCGGAAGCAGGCACTGTTACACTTACAGTTTATGATGTTTTGGGCAGACTCGTAACGCAAAGCACTACAATGGAATCACAAGGCATTCACCAATCTGTCTTTTCGGCAGATGGCTTCAATAATGGTTCTTATTTTTTGAAATTCCAGTCAGGTGTTGTCTCAGAAACCAAGCGGTTTATAGTAGTACATTAATTCTCTGTCAGTGGGCAGAATTTCGGGAAATACCCAGGGCAAACGCATTAAAATAGCCATGCCAATCCACAATGATGTTGAAAAATAGACAGATGGTGGTTTGAGAGGTAAGTTTTGCACAAAATTTTTCTGACAATCAATAAAGTCGGTTCTTGTTGTTCCAAAAAGCCATGA
>CAIRTW010000351.1 GCA_903881585.1 uncultured Bacteroidota bacterium
AGCATAAAGAAATACCGCCTGAAGCATACAGGAGATACAACATAAACGACATCTTCCTTTATGCTAATTACAAGCTTCGTGGCAACAACGAGGATACATCTAAAACAGGCGCGGTGGTAGTTGATGGATACAATATCATAGACAATAAGAAAACATTCAAGCCCGGCATTTTTCCAAAATTGATGATCTTTGAAAAGGGTGATGAATATAATCTGGATGACCAGAATACTTCTTTGAACAGGATCATAAATATGAGCGTGTTTAAGTTTGTGAAAAACCGTTTTGATCCTGTCGGCGATTCTTTGATGGATGTGTATTATTACCTCACACCTTTTCCCAGGAAATCTTTACATTTCGAAATAGGCGCATTGTCGCAAAACGATAATAGGGCGGGCTCAGAAGGCAGCATCAGCTGGCGCAACAGAAATACATTTAAGGGCGCAGAAGAATTACTGTTTAAGATCAATGGTGGTTTTGAAGCGCAATATAGCGGCCCTGTGAAGCAGCCGGATATTTATAACCTCGGGGCAGAAGCAGACCTTTCCTTTCCTCGTTTTGTTGTCCCCTTTTTCGATATTCAAACGGACAGCAGGTTTCTTCCCCGGTCGATAATCAAACTAAAATACAATTACGAGTCCGAGTCAACGTTATTGCGCATCAATTCTTACAATGCATCATATGGTTATGACTGGAAAGAAGGGCCGCATAAGGAACATCAGCTATACCCTTTCAATTTTACCTACGTAAAAACAGACACACTGGGGAATGCAGATAAGCTGAACCTCCTTTATGGCAACCTGATATTCGACGGTATCATTCTGGGGCCAACGTATGAATTCACTTACAACTCACAAGGCACTGGCCCCTTGCGTACAAACTCTTTTTTCTTCGATGGACTTATTGACCTGTCGGGAAATATACTGGGTATAGCGGAACGCGCAGACTACAAGACCAATCCGCAAACTATCCTTGGGTCACGTTATGCGCAATATGTGAAGCTGCAGCCCGACTTCCGGTATTACCGGAAATTGTCAAGTGCATCCACCATTGCTACCCGCCTTATGGGCGGCGTAGGAATTCCGTATGGTAATTCAGATGAACTGCCGAACATTAAGCAGTTTTGGGCTGGTGGCAATAGCGATCTCCGGGGCTTTCCTTCCCGACTTGTAGGGCCAGGCACGTTTAATGAGTATAGCACCTATCACACCAACAACTATGTAGAAACGCTGGGTGACCTGAAAATGGAATTTAACCTGGAACTGAGGCAGCACCTATATAAATTTCTGAATGCCGCGATCTTCTAAGATGCAGGAAATATCTGGCTGTATAATAGTAACCCCGCATTCCCTGGAGGCAAATTCACTTCTGATTTCTATAAGCAACTCGCGGCAGATGTTGGCTTTGGCCTCCGGTTTGATTTTAAGATACTAATTTTACGTCTTGACCTTGGTATGCCGGTGCGCGAGCCATGGGTAACAGATAATAACGGATGGGTTCTGAAGCAGATAGATTTTTCAAGTCCTGACTGGCGAAAAAATAATCTTGTATTTAATATAGCGATCGGCTATCCATTCTAAGATCAAGAGATTCGGGTATTCCGATTTCTTTTATTTTGGGCCGTTTATAAAATTGAACAACTCGCATCTTACAGATACACAAAGGAAAGCTGCCCGATAATCAGGCAGCTTTCCTTTGGAAATTTCAGTATTTCAGCAAACTATCAACGCCAATGTCTTGGCTTCCATACCCATCCACGTGGCTTCTGATCCCAATGTCCCGGAACCCACTTCATATGGGGACGTGGCGGCTCGGCCCAGTGACCGCCCACAAATGCATAGGCGCCTCCGCGGGGTTCCCACTCTTCGTCTATCCATACATGGCGCGCACTGGGGGCAGCTACACGTTCATAGTGCGGCCGTTCAGGTCTTACATTTACTACGATCTGGGCATTGCTGCTGTACGCGCTTGTGGTAAGCGCAATTGCTACTATTAGTAGCACTCTCTTAATGTTTCGCATGATTTTGTTTTTTGGTGATAAAATTTTGATTAAAATGTCGTGCCATGGTTTAATGCCACGTTTCCAAAAAAAACATTTTAATATTGGTTTAACGTGAACAGCGTTGCGGCAGCGCTTAAAATCTATCAACTTTTCAGCTTATCTTGCCTTATAATTATGTCGGCAGTAAAGAAAAAGAAGAAGTCACGCATAGGTCTGTATATACTGATCATTATCGCATGCGGGTTGCTGTTTGCCGGTGCAAAAGTCTTCGGGCCTAACACCGGAACGTTTAAGCAGGGCGAATTTTTGTACATACATACCGGCTCTAACTATGACCGGCTACAAGCTACTTTGCAGGAGGGCGGCTTTATCAGCGATATGGGTAGCTTCAACATGCTTGCCGGGTGGGCAAAACTTCCGGCCCATGTACACCCCGGCAAATACCATATTAAGGATGGGATGAGCAATTTTGACATCATACGGCTGTTACGATCCGGCAAACAAACACAGGTGACACTGGTAATCAATAAGCTGCGTACAAAAAAAGACTTTATTACATTGCTTTCCACCAACCTTGAGGCTGACTCTAACGCATTGCGTGAGCTAATGAGCGACAAAGAGTACCTCTCTCATTACGGACTTGACACCAATACCGTGATGGCCGCAGTAATGCAGGACACTTATTTTTTTCACTGGAACACCTCTGCTGATAAAGCTTTCAAAAAAATTGCTGAGAATTATGTCCACTTCTGGGATGCTGCGCATAAAGACGAGGCCCACGGCGAGGGATTTACGGCTGCGCAGGTTATTACCATAGCATCAATAGTAGATGAAGAAACCAATATGGCCGGCGATAAGCCCAAAATAGCCAGTGTGTATATCAATCGCGTGCATAAAGGCATGAGACTACAGGCCGACCCTACGGTAAAGTTTGCTGTGGGCGACTTTACTATCCACAGAGTAGCGGGAGAGATGCTTCAGAATACGTCGCCTTATAATACTTACATGTACGAAGGCCTGCCACCCGGGCCTATTTGTACGCCATCTGCCAGCTCAATAGAAGCTGTACTGAAGGCCCCTAAGACCACTTATCTTTACTTTTGCGCCAAGGAAGACTTTAGCGGCTATTCCAATTTTGCTTCCACTTACGATGAACAATTAAAAAATGCCCATGCTTACCAGCAAGCCCTGAACGCGAGGGGCATTCATTAGGCGCAGTTTCAACAAATTAAATAGCAGCGACTTTCTTTAGTGTGGATCATCGATCGACAAGCCATGCTTTTTACTTTTATATGACTAGGGTTTTTGGCTTTGAATTACCTACCTTTGCCACGTTTTTAAACCAAAAAAAATACAATTCCACAAAATGAGTACAGTAAAAGTTGCCATCAATGGTTTTGGCCGAATAGGCCGCTTAGCTTTCCGGCAGATATATAATATGGAAGGCATTGAAGTAGTAGCGATCAATGACCTCACAAAGCCAAACGTACTGGCTCACCTGCTGAAGTATGACACGGCGCAAGGCCGTTTCGGACAGGATGTGACGCACACAGACAACTCTATCATTGTAAATGGCAAAGAGATAAAGATATACGCCCAAAAAGACCCTGCGCAGATACCATGGGGCGCACATAGTGTAGATGTAGTGCTGGAATGTACCGGCTTTTTTACAGACAGGGAAAAGGCTGAAGGCCACATCGCTGCCGGCGCTAAGCGCGTAGTTATCTCTGCCCCTGCTACCGGCGAGATGAAAACCGTTGTCTTCAACGTGAACCACCAGATATTAGATGGCAGCGAAACGGTGATCAGCTGTGCATCATGCACTACCAACTGCCTGGCACCAATGGCCAAAGTGCTGAACGATTCCTTTGGCATCGTTACCGGCCTCATGCTTACTGTACATGCTTATACCAACGACCAGAACACACTCGATGCACCGCACCCCAAGGGCGACCTTCGCCGCGCACGTGCCGCTGCTGAGAATATAGTGCCTAACTCTACCGGCGCTGCCAAGGCAATAGGCCTAGTGCTTCCCGAATTGAAAGGAAAGCTGGATGGTTCTGCACAGCGCGTACCTACAGTTACCGGTTCACTTACCGAACTCACAGTAATACTCGGCAAGAAGACCACTGCAGACGAAATAAATGCTGCCATGAAAGCTGCTGCCAACGAGAGTTTCGGCTACAATACCGACGAAATCGTGAGCAGCGACATTATCGGCACTTCTTTCGGCTCTTTGTTTGATGCTACTCAAACCAAGGTTATGACCGTAGGCGACACGCAGATGGTGAAGACCGTAAGCTGGTACGACAACGAAATGAGCTATGTAAGCCAGCTTGTGCGCACTGTGCGTTATTTCGCTGGTTTGATCAGTAAGTAATTGGAAATAATCCTTTAAAATAAAACCCGCATTGTTTCATGCGGGTTTTATTATTTTTACCAGATATTACGCAGCTATGCAATCGCGATTAATAGTTAAGAATTTCGGGCCCATCGAGTTTGTTGACCTTGACCTTAGAAACGTAAACGTTTTTATAGGGCCACAGGCTAGCGGGAAAAGTGCGCTGGCTAAATTGTTTACGATTTTTAAGGCGCCGAGGAAGTTTTTAAATGAGGAAAACCTCATCGCGGAAATGATACTTGGAAAAAATGAAAATGATATTGCGTCTTTTAAAAACGTTCTGATTGAATATAATATTCTATCTTTTTTAAAAAAGGATACTGAAATTGAATTTGATTCGGAACTGCACTCTTTAAGTTATAAAAGGGAAACAATTACTTATGAACCAAAATTGCTTAAAAGAATACAAAACATAGAAAGATTAAAAGGAGATTTTGAAAACAATAAAGAACAAATAAAAAATGAAATTCGTTCATTTCACCAAAAATCCTTCTTTATTGCAGATAAAATATACGCCGTTCTTTCTGATAGTAATGAATACATGAAGCCAATTGAAGTTTCAAAAGGGTTTCAAGATTTAAAGGAAAATAACTTTCTCTTTCTTCTAAAGGTAATTAAGGAGATTGAAGTTAACTTTAGTACGCATGCAGCATTGTATATCCCTTCGGAAAGGAATCTAATTAACATTATTAAAAATGCAGCATTAAATCTTTTGAACAATAATGTCCCAATACCGAAACATATTTTATCCTTTGGGGCAGAGGTTGAAAAAGCAAAAATCCAAGAAATTGACTTAGGGTTTCTTCACGAAAATTTATTTTACAGAAAAATAAATGGGAAGGATCGAATTTTTACGGACACAACAAATAGTATTGAATTAACGGAAGCAGCATCAGGAATACAAAGTGTCGTTCCGATTTTAATCTCTATTTTATCTCAGCCATATTTAAATTACTACCAATCTTTTGTTATTGAAGAGCCTGAGCTTAATTTATTCCCATTCGCTCAATACGAATTAATTCAGGAATTGGAATCAATTCGGAAAGAATATGAAAGCGAAGGCTTTGAAGGTTTTGGAGCAATTCATACATACACTACTCATAGTCCATATATTCTTTCTGCTCTTAATAATCTACTTTACGCTAACAAAGTGATTAAGCTTAAAGGAGAGAAACTTAGAGCAGAAGTAACTAAGATTATTCCTACAAATATTGACCCGAACTATTTTACAGCTTATCAAATAAAAAATGGCAAAGCCGAATCAATATTCGACCGCGAAAAAGGTTTGATAATTGATAATTACATTGATGATGTAGCCGATGAGATGGGAGATGATTTTGATGCCTTAACCCGTCTGATGAAATGATACTACAGCAATTGAAAGAAAGACTGGGCGACTGCAAGTTTTCAGACAAGTCATTTTGCGAAAACAAAAGCTCTTATCACCATATAAATGAGGAGGAGTTTTACATCTATGATGCAGATGACAACCAGCCGATTAGAATTGTACGAAACGGAGATTATCAACTAAAGGTATTTAACTCGTTGAGCTCCGATATATGTGTTGTTAAAATTGATAGATGTCTACTGAAAGATCAAGATCAGAAAAAATGTGACTGCGTTTTATTTGATGAAAGCAAGATGTACTTTGTAGAAATAAAAAGTAGTAGCCCTGGTACAAGAAAAGACAAAAGGAATAAAGCAATTCTGCAACTTGGCGCAACAATTGAGTATTTTGAAACAAAAGGTATTAGTTTGAATTCCATTGAATCGGTTGCAATCATATGTTTTAAGAACTTTTCCAGAACCCCGAATGCGGCAAACGATACTAAGTTTGGAGATTTCGCCCGAAAATATAAAATCATTTTGGAAGAAAAATCGACTATAAAATTTCAATAAAAACTCATACAAGCAAATTTATGTCCAACTTCTCTACACACAATTTCAAAGACCAGAAAGCGCTGATACGCGTTGACTTTAATGTGCCGATCAAGAATGGCGAGATCACTGATGATACGCGCATTCGAGGTGCACTGCCTACTATTAAAAAAGTACTGGCCGATGGGGGCAGCGTGATATTGATGAGCCATTGGGGCCGCCCATTGAAAGACATCGAGAAGAAGCCAAACCTTACGCTGGCGGACTTCTCTTTGAAGCCGGTAACTGCACACCTCTCCAATCTGCTGGGTTGCCCGGTGGAGTTCGCGAATGATTGTATCAGCGAAGGAGCTGCACAAAAAGCGAAAGACTTAAAGCCTGGGCAAGTGTTGCTACTGGAAAACCTGCGCTACTACAAGCAGGAAGAGAAAGGCGATAAAGATTTTGCGGAAAAACTATCTAAACTGGGAGATGTGTATGTGAATGATGCCTTTGGCACCGCTCACCGCGCACATGCCTCCACTGCTGTAATAGCCCAGTTCTTTCCCGGCGATAAAAAGATGTTCGGGCTGCTGATGGAAGGTGAAGTGAAGGCAGCGGAAGAGGTGCTGCACAATAACAGACGGCCATTTACTGCCATTATAGGCGGAGCTAAGGTATCCGACAAAATACTCATAATAGAAAACCTGCTGGACAAGGCAACAGACATCATCATAGGTGGTGGTATGGCCTATACTTTTTTCAAAGCAGAGGGTGGACAAATAGGCAACTCGCTTTGCGAAGATGACCGCCTCGATATGGCACTGGACCTGTTGAAGAAAGCAGACGAAAAAGGTGTCTGCATTCACCTGCCAACAGATAGTATTATTGCAGATAAATTTGCAGCAGATGCAAATACTTCTTCTGCTGTGAGCAGTGAGATACCTGCCGGATGGATGGGACTGGACATTGGACAAATGGCAATAGCCCATTTTAAGAAAGTCATCAGCGAATCAAAAACCATACTGTGGAACGGACCAATGGGCGTGTTTGAGATGGATAAATTCCAGCATGGGACGAAGGCTATTGCGGAGGCGGTTGTAGAAGCAACAGCGCGTGGCGCCTTCTCGCTTGTAGGTGGCGGCGATAGCGTAGCAGCGGTTAATAAATTCCACCTGGCTGACAAGGTGAGCTATGTATCCACCGGCGGCGGCGCGATGCTTGAGTACTTCGAGGGGAAAGAGCTTCCGGGTATTGCAGCGATCAATTCGTAAGTCATTAACGATCATCTGCTGAGATCACAAGAAAAAAGGAGGCCGCTATGCGATCTCCTTTTTTCTTGCGCTTTTAAATATCCGGTATCTCTTACCTTATTAAGGTTACGTCTCCTTTGTACACGTTGTTAATACCTTCAGGATCAGCAAGGATAATGATGTAGTTGTAAACTCCCATATCCTGCTTTGCACCATTGAATGTACCATCCCACCCCTGGCTTGGATCCCAGGTATTGTGATATACAAGCTGGCCCCAGCGGTTGTAAACGCTAAATTCAACCAATTTCTGATACTTTATATTGCCTACCCTGAAGATGTCATTTAAGCCATCGCCATTAGGTGTAAACGCGGTGGGAATAATAACCGGAGTAACATCCTTGACCGAGATGGTAACATGAGCGGAATCAACACAACCCCACTGGCTGGTACCAATCACCGTATAAACTGTTGAATCCTTCGGTGTTGCGATCGGATTATTGATATTCGGGTTATTGAGGCTGCCATCGTCCGGCCTCCACCAATAATATAGTGCGCCTAATACATTCAGCTGTATGCTGGACCCATAATTCACCACTGTATTAGGTGTCATATTTGTAAGTGTAATAGGCGGGTACAGGGTAATATTTGTTGTAACAGAACTGATGCAATTAGCAATGTTGTAGCTCAGGGTATAGTTGCCTATGTCTGCAACAGTGGTATGGGGAATCGTTGGGTTTTGCAGCGCAGAGGTTGTGCCATTGGCAAAGTTCCATAAATAGGTGCCACCCGGCGTAAGGTCATTGCCCTGCAAAATGAGCGTTTGGTCAACACACAAAGGAATGTTTGCCGTGATGGTAGGTACTGGTGGCGCACCGGGGTCAGTCAAAGTAACCGGCCCGGCATTATTAGAAGTACATCCGGCAGGGGAGGTTATGTTAATACCGTCATAGCTGCCAGCTGCAAGCGTGGGTATTACCAAGTCGCCGGTTGCGCTTGATGTAAAGCTATACCCCATTGCAGTACCATTGTCTGTAAATATTACTCCGTAGGTGAGGCTTCCTGCCATACCCGTGATATTAATTGTGATCGACCCATCGGTACCGAGGCATGTTGATGGGCCTGTGGAATTAATTATCGTGATTACAGGCACCGGATTAACAGTAACTACAGTTGTTGACGGCAAAGAGGTGCAACCAGCCAAAGTAACAGTGGCCGTATAAGTTCCGTTCGCAGAAAGGCCGGCGGGATTGATCACCGGGTTTTGCAGGGCAGAAGTAAACCCACCTGGGCCCGACCAGTTGTAAGTAACACCAGCAGTGGCATCTGTGCCAGTGAAATTCACTGTACCGCCGTCGCAAACAGGAGAATTATTGGTAATAGTGGGCGCAGGAGGATTGCCAGCAGCCACCAGCAGAACAGGGCCGACCGTATTTGAAACGCAACCCAAAGAATTTGTAACGCTGATACCCGTATAATTACCCCCGCCAAGGCCGGTGATCACTACATTGCCCGTACCATCGGCTACGATCGTAACCGTTACAGGCCCGGATGGCGCTGTGTAGTGAACCGTGTAGGTCGCACCTGCAGTTAAGCCGGAAAGCGTTATCGTGCCATCCGTTCCATTACAGGTTGTCGGATTGAAAGGAGCGGTGCCCGTGATATCAGGAGTGGGATTAACAGTCACGGTTATCAAGGCTACACAGCCCGGCGTACCGTATGTAATTGTGGCAGTACCACCCGATACACCTGTCACAACGCCTCCTGCGGCAGTAACAGTAGCCACTGCGGTATTGCTACTACTCCAGGTTCCACCGGTAGTCACATCATTTAAAGTTGTAGTAGAGCCCTGGCACATGAAGGGAGTGCCGGTGATAGCCACAGGCAGCGGAGTTACAGTTACGACTGCATACGCCTGGCAGCCAGTGCCTGTTGTGTAGGTGATGGTAGAAGTCCCTGAGCCCGCACCGGTAACAACACCAGTACCCGCACCAACGGTGGCCACAGCCGGGGTACCAGAACTCCATGTACCGCCAGCGGTTGCATTGGCCAACGTTGTAGTGTTTCCGACACATAAAGACAATGTACCTGTAATTGGAGTTGTTGGATTTACAGTAATTGTAGTGCTGCCTGTGGTAGTAATGCCACAAGCATCGGTAACGGTTAAGTTATAAGTAGTTGTGCTTCCTGGAGTAACAGTAGCCGGAGATCCCAAAACAGGACCAGGCGTCCAGGAATAAGTGTAAGGAGCAACACCATATGTGCCTGTAGCATGAAGCGTAGCCGACTCCCCAGCACATATTGTGGTTGGTGTAGCGGTAGCGCCTGCTGCTGTTAACTCAACTGTATGCCCAAACACTGTAATAATTAATGGCTGGCTGCCGTAAAAATAAGTGGTAGAGCACGTACCGGTTGTCAGCCAGTTTTGATAAAAAAGCATTTGGATGTTTAAATTGTATGGCATACATGCCGGCACTGGCAGACATGGGCCTAAACCACTGGTACCCGGAGAGCCGGCAACTCCGGCAAATATGGAATATGCAGCCCCTCCGGTAGATGTACAGGTTCCGGGAAGCGGTGTAGCACAAGACCATGAGTAGCCCGCAGCTGGTGTACTTGGGCTTCTGCAGGCACCTAAATAAAAACTGAATCCGCAATATTCAAGTCCCGCAGTGAGCCCGGTATATTCAAAAGAGAACTGAATGTCTGTCACTGTACAATTTGCAGGCGTTGTAGCTAAGTTAAAATACGAGCAACCTACGCCTGAAGTCCATAGAGCATTGTACGAGCAGCCGTTTACCGTAGTTGATGTGCCGGCAGACGACACAAGCGGATCTATAACAAGAGGATAGCTGCCAGCGGGCTTGCTGAGGAAATCCCCTGGCAAAACGATATCGACTGTATTGTTGCTGCCTATATTGTACTCAAGCAGCTCTGTCGTCGTCTTGTAATTATTCTTTTCATACACTGTTGCCGCCGATATCGCATACATCACATTATCGGAATTATCCCTTACTGTTATGACGTCTGCAAGCCTTTTCTTCCCACCGGTATTCAGAGATAAGCCTTTATCCATCTGCATATGGTCTCTTACCAATAGCTTACCATCGGCATATGCGGGCATTGAATGATTGATATAAAAGTTTGTCTTTACCGCACCGCGCATTACGCTCATCTCCATATCTATTCCGGGCCACGCATTTGTTATATATGCTCCTTCGTCACCTGCAGTATGATTTGTCCAGTTTGCCATGCCCAGGGACACTTCAGTGCCATCAGGCTTCAGATAAACAAGCTCCAGCTTATTGTTGAACTGTATATGCTCACCTGCGTTTCCCAATGAAGCAAAATTATTTTGCGCATTAATAGTAACAGGTACGGGCTGCTCTGTAGCTTCATATATCCCTTTGCCTGTAGCTGGCTCAAGGTTAGTTTTTATCGTTCTCCAATTCCCCGCAGCATCACGATAGTGCATAGGCAAAGTTGATGTTTGCACCATCTCGTCCTTACCGCCTTTCGCACTCACTTTTTCGAATGTCTTTGTTGTTTCCGTACGCTTGCCTATGAGTTCATAACAATCTTTGCATGGCGCTCCGGGATATAGCAGCCCGAATTCCGGATGGTGTTCATATCCGGAATTAGCCGCAGTAGCTTCGACACCTAGGTTGTGTTTGGGTGCGGTAAAGTCTCTATAATTTGATTTAGCCTTACCGGGCAACGGATTCATTGCGGGCGCGGGTAAAGGCCGGCTAATATCCAAAGGGCGCTGAACGGGTGCGGCCCACTGGTGTGCATAAGGTGCTGCGTCTTCTTTCAGCTCCTGTGATTGCCCATAAGAATTAATGCACAATAGCAGGGATAAGGCCGTCAGTATTCGGGGTAGTTTGGAAAGATGTTTCATAAAAACGATATTATTAAGGCAATAGCTATAGTAAAAGACGATATTTTCTGTAAAAACGTTGGGAAAATGGTCTTCAACAAAATATTAATATATTACTAATGTTTTACTTAGTAATTCCACTTTGTAAATATAATATATACTGATTTAAGAAAAGAACATTAAGGCATGATTTTTTCGAACTATGTGGCTAATATTCGGAAAACAGTGGAATATGGCAGGTCTGAGCGCAAATACCTGTAACAGTGCTGTTCTCATCCCTGGTATGTCAATAAAGGCATTATATCGCATTATATGGCATTTTATATTAAAATAAATAATACGCATAAATAGACAAGCGAAAATTTCATCGTGCATATTTTCAGAAATCAATTCTCCATTTTTATATCGCTTACTATGCTTCTTTTGCCTGATGGGGTAATGGTTATTGTTTTTAAGTGCATGGCCTGGTGCTCCGGTATTGTGAATGTAAGGGGTGATTTGTATTCCAGGTCTGTCTCGCGGGGTGCATAGCCATCGAGTGTGTAGTAAATTTTGGCGCCAGTTACGGGCGATATCAGTTCCACTTTAAAGTTAGCTCCGCTGATGGTGGTGTCCTCGGCCCCGTATGCTATTGGCACCCGGAAGTTTATTCCAGCTGCATCCAGTTTTCCTAAATGGCTTGGTAAACGCTCCTGCGAGAAATTGCGGTAGTCCTTATTGGCTGCAGGGGTCCACCCTACTTCTGCGAGCGCCATCATGCGGGGCAGCGCCATATACTCCGCCTTTTCGGGGGTGGGTATGTATTCTGTCCACACATTAGCCTGTACACCGATGACATGTTTCTGCTGTTCTGCATTTAGCACTGCAGGTACCGGCTCATAAGCATAAGTCTTAGATACCGGAGCATTGCCACCTATAGACAGTGGCTCCTGCGGTGATTTGCTTTGCGCATGGTCGAAATACAGGCCACCACTGCCGGGCGTCATGATCACATCATGGCCCAGTTGTGCCGCTGCAATACCACCGGTTTCGCCGCGCCAACTCATTACGGTAGCATGGGGAGCCAGGCCGCCTTCCAGTATCTCGTCCCAACCAATGATGGTGCGGCCTTGTGAATTCACATATTTCTCTATGCGGCCTACGAAGTAGCTCTGCAGTCCATTCTCATCATTCAGCCCCTGCTCACTAATGAGGCGACGGCAAAAATCAGAACTCTTCCAGGCGATCTTGGGGCACTCATCACCACCGATGTGTATATACTTACCGGGAAACAATTCCATCACTTCCAGCAAAATGCCATCGAGCATCTTAAAGGTCTCATCAGTGGGGCAAAGAACATCCTTTGACACGCCCCAGTTTTCGCCCACTTTGTAGCTCTTTTCCGGGTCGCAGCTCAGCTCAGGATATGCGGCAATGGCAGCCAGCGAATGCCCCGGCATTTCTATCTCGGGCACTATGTTTATATAGCGGTCGGTGGCATAGCGTATTACATCTGCTATTTGGTCTTGTGTATAAAAACCGCCATAAGGCGTATTATCGTACAACATCGAATCCGGCCCTGCGGCACGGCCTATCTTTGTTTGTGCGCGCATACCGCCTACTTCTGTTAGCTTGGGGTATTTTTTTATTTCTATGCGCCAGCCCTGGTCATCAGTGAGGTGCCAGTGAAAATTATTGAGCTTGTATGCCGCCATAAGGTCGATATATTTCTTAACGAAGTCCACATCAAAAAAGTGGCGGGCCACATCCAGGTGCATACCACGGTAAGGAAAACGAGGATGGTCTTTGATGACTGCACAGGGAATAGCGCCGTAGCCCGGATTGCTGCTATGCAGCAGTTGTATCAATGTTTGTATTCCATAAAACAAGCCCGCTCCCCTACCCTCCAGCAATACCTGGTTTTCAGAGACCTGTAGCTGATAACCCTCTGGCGGCATTTCGCCCTTAAAATTGAGCGATAACGTAATGCTGTTTTTAAGAGAATATTTCTTTCGGTCCACCTGGCTCATATCTATCACCGTGTTCACATAGCCTGCCTTTTTCAGGTAAGCATTGAAGAACTTCACGGCCCTGTTATCGGGCGTATCAACGAATATGATCGTTTCGGGCGTCATCCTAAATTCGCCCTTGCCCTTGTTTACAGAAACCGGCGCAGGGATAATGCCTATGTAGGGATCGTTTTGTGCAGATGCAGCATTACTGAGAAAAAGAAATATCAAAATTGGAATTAGGAATTGGGTAGTTCGGCTACGCTCACTATGAAAGCTATTTGGAATTTGGATTATTTTTTTCATACTCATCGTTTTTTAATTTCAATATATTGCTTGTGCACGTTCCATCCTTCAACGCAGACCATGAGGCCGATGCCATCCTGAGGTGTAAATTCCAGTTCTACTGTCTGCTCATAACCAGGAAGAACCGAAATATAGTTATTATTAGAGAAAACAGGTAATATCCTCTTTTTTGTCTTTCTATCAACGAGAGAAACTCTGATAAAAAAGGCTATGTCTTCTATAGAAAGCCCCGCCCAATTCTTAATAGTTACAGAGACAATCCCGTCACTTTTAGAAAGTGCAGCTGTGCTGATCTCAGGCTCCAAAATGTGATTAAGCCAGGCGTAGGTGCCGGTTGAATCGGGCAACCAAACAATATTCTGGTCGAGCATTGAATGTCTCTGGTATAAAGACAGGGAAATAAAATGTTCCTGTTGGTAACCGGGACCGCTATGAAAATTATCAATATCTAAATTGGTTTCAAACCGAGTGTTGGGAAGCAAAGAAAAGGAGTCGATGTTTAAGAACGTATCCACTCCATTGTTACGAATATCAATGTGCGGCCTAAGGCCTGTATATATATTGTTAGACGCATTGATTGCAATCACTTTCTTACGCACGGGGTCGTACATGATATGCAACGGCTTTGCACCTTCTTGTATTCCATACATACAAGCATTTGGATCAAGATAGACATCGTACATCTGGCCCACCATTGCCGTCCACGGGTTCTGTGTTTTCCATTCAATTATTCCTGTGTACCAGTCCCACATCTGTGCCGATGCTCCTTCCATGAGCGCGCGGTACTGGTTATAGTTTACCAGTTGTGCTTTCATTGCAAAGTCTTTTATGTCCTTTGGATGGCCGTATGCTTCGATAGATGAATCATAGCGCGAGTATTTATGATACTTCCATACAGAATCTATCTGCCATTTATGCGCACCTGTATCGTATGCGGGTACGACCATATTTTCTTTAGGAATGAACCGCTGCAAAGACTCGTAGTCGCCAATACCTACCGAGCCAACCTCCGAATTAAATCCATCTGACCGATGGCTCCAAAAAAAAGTGTCCGGTTGTATGGTGTAAGGTCCATCAGATGCATGGTACGACATGCTGTCATCATTGGAGTATTCAAAGAATATGCGTGTGCCATCCAGTTGGGGCAGCAAAGAATCGCGCAGTGGCAATATTACATCGGCAGGCGGGCGCATCTCATTGCCACCGCACCATATAGTCAGCGAAGGATGATTGCGCAACATCTTGATCTGATCGGCAAGCGAAGCGACAAATAAGCGATGATCATCGGGATAGTTTCTTCGTGTAATTGTGTCTTCCAATTTCATGGTATCATCTCCCCACCGGCCATTGCAATCGCCAGACACCCAAAAATCCTGCATCACCAGCAAGCCATATTTATCGCACGCATCATAAAACTCCGGCCGCTCTGTTATGCCCCCACCCCATACGCGGATAAGGTTAAGGTTCATATCCCGGTGATAGCGCACCTCCGCATCGTAACGTTCGGGAGAGAAGCGCAACATTTCATCTGAGAGTATGCGGTTGCCGCCCTTGATAAATATCTTCTGCCCATTCACCTGTATCTCCCGGCTCTGGGTATGTGTGTTCCAAACTCCTTTTATTTTGCGTACACCAAATTTCACATCTTCTTCATCAGACACTACCTTATCATCGATCAGAAACTTCACGTTCAGGTTATACAGCTCTTGTTTGCCGTAACCATTAGGCCACCACAACTTAGGATCATTCATTGTGTAATCAGGAAATGAGACAAGCTGCTTTGAATGTGGCTGCATGTTTACTTTTGCCGAAATTTTCTCGTCCGCAAGGTCGTATTGCAACGTACCGTCAATCTCTCTTTCTGTAGTATTCACCACCTCGGCAGTTACTTTGATCGTTGCTGGCCCCTGGTTATCCCCCGGCAAGCGCTTACCGGGCACCAGCGTAATGACATGCGTATTTGCAATGGCTATGTCTTTTGTTCTCTTTATAAGCACCTTATCCCATATACCCGTGTTCCGGTCGCGCACTGGTTGTATCCAGTCCCAGCCGGCTGTGTATTGGTTGGTGAGGTTGTGTGCTATCATACCATCCCCACCCTGCCCCCCATTAGGGTTACCCACAGGATCAGGCGGATAAACAATTACAGCGAGCCGGTTGTGTCCATCCTTTGCGATAAATGGTGTAATGTCATACTCCTGCCGCAGGTACATGCTTTTATCCGGTGTGCTGTTAACCTTTCGTCCATTCAGAAATACATCGCAGCTATTATTTACACCCCTGAATTGCAGCCATACATGCTCACCTTCAGCAGGAAATTTTTCAGTAAAATCATTTGTGAACCAGTAAGTATAATAATTCCGCCCCACCTTATAGATGTCCGGTATCTGCTCATTATTCATCCCATAGAAAGGATCGGGAATGAGCTTATTATAAAGCAGTGAAGTAAGCACAGTACCTGGCACTACAGCGGGCATCCAATCTTTGAGCGGAAAATTTCGCCTTGATATTTCTTCGCCTGTTTTATTTACAGATGATGCACGGATGCACTTCCAGCCGGTGTTTAGCTCGTATTGTTGCTGGCCGTGAAGCGATACATTAAAACACAAGAACAGACAGGTTAAGACCGTTCCGGATTTAAGTATTGTATGGTGGTGTTTCCATCCCATTAATTATTCACAGATGCCGGCCAATCCTTTGGA